>JAJYSU010000058.1 GCA_021793395.1 Actinomycetes bacterium | reverse complement strand
CTCGTCCGGGCAACCTGACACCTCTCGAGTTCTCCATGGTCCAACGTCACTGCGAGATCGGTGCCGACATTCTCGCCCACGCCCACCTACCCGACACCATCGTCACGGTCGCGCGCCAACACCACGAGCGCCTCGATGGCTCGGGCTACCCCGACGGACTACGCGGTGACAGCATCAGTGTGCCGGCGCGAATCGTGATGGTCGCGGACGTGCTCGAGGCCATGACCCAGCACCGTCCCTACCGACCGGCGCGACGCCTGGAGGAGGCCCTCGACTACCTACGCGAGAACAGCGGGATACTGTTCGACCCCTCGGTGGTGACGGTGACCCACGAACTCTTCACCCAAGGCTTCACGTTCGACGACGCGACGTGGAGTCCGTCGCCTCTCGGAGAGCCGCTAATCCGCGCCGGACGATGAGACGATCCGACGACGCGCGACGCCCCGCCGGCGAACGCCCGTCGACAACTACTTTCCGTATCGACGTCGACACGACCCACCCGAGCGACAGGCATCGCAGCTCGTCGCGAAGGACCGGAACACGCGGACTGACCCACCCGCCACGCGACGACGCACCGACTCGCTCAACTCGCGAACGGGCGACGATCGTGCGCTACCCGATGACCCACATTCTGGTTGAACGGCTCCCGTACAGTGTGTAGTATTCAACAATTACGGTGCCGGGTACCGACGGGTCAATTAAGTCGTCTCTATCCGGCGAGGAGAGAGAGGCCGTACGGTGTCGGTAGGAGATGAGTCAACGGATTCGAAAGTAGGTTCGCTGACCACTGACGAGACCGTGGATACTCTCTGGGCTCGCTATTTCGAGGAACGCTCGCTCGAGAATAGAAATCGTCTCGTGCTGTTCTACGCACCACTGGTTCGTGTCGTCGCCGGTCGTCTCGCGAAGCGTATGCGTTCCTTTCAAACAGTTCAAGAATTGTGCTCCTGTGGACAATTCGGGCTCATTAACGCCGTCGAGCGATTCGACCCCAGCGAGGGCTTCCAGTTCGCCACCTACGCGACGATACGCATCCAGGGGGCCATTATCGACGAGTTGCGCCACGACGACATCCTGCCCAAGCGGATGCGCGCGCGCGTGCGTACGTACCAGGTGGCCCGCGAGGCCCTGGAGAGCGACCACCGCCGCACCGCGACCCTGGCCGAGGTGGCCGCCTACCTCGGCACGAGCCTGAGCGAGGTCGTCGAGCTCGACGACCTCGCCACGACGACGACCTACCTGGTGTCTCTCTCCACGACCGGCGACGGACCCGGCACCGACCTCCCCGGCGCACGCCTAGATCCGAGCGACCGCGCCGAGATAGCGTCCCTGCGCGACGCCGTAAAGATCGCCCTCCAGCACCTCACCGAACGCCAACGTCAGGTTTTGGTCCTGCACTTTCTCGAGGGGTTCCACAAGAGCGAGATCGCTGACGCCCTCGGCATCGACCGATCGCGCGTCACCCAGCTCGTCTACCAGGGTCTGCGCAACCTGCGTCGCGAGCTCGGCGACCTACCGAGTTGATCGCCCCGCGGGCTCACGAGTCTCGCGTCGTGTGCGTGGTGGCCACGTCGGGCGACACCTCGACGGGGGGGCGTACCGCGCGACGCTCGGCGTACGAGGCCCACGCCGCGGCGTTCGACGGCGCCGTGGCCGATTCCCGATTCTCCTGACGAATCCGTTCGAGGACCTCTTCGCGGTCGATGCGCACCTGCTGGGGCGCCTCGATGCCAATCTTCACGCGGCCGTTGCTGGAGACCGCCACCACGGTGATGACGATGTCGTCACCGATGAGGATCTTCTGGCCGACTTCGCGCGTCAGAGTCAGCACCTCACCGGTCTCCTTCGCCGGGCAGCGGTGTCGCCACGAACCACCCCACCTCGCGCTCGCTGAGCGCGGGAACCACCTGGTCCGCGCGACCCGTGCGTCGATTCACCACGAGGGGTGAGTAGAGATTGGCGGTCGACGTCTCGAGGGGATCATGGGCGTGGATGATGGCTAACACCGCCACGTCGCTCGCCTCGCGAATCTCGAGGTCGGCGGCCGTCGTCGCGTCGATCTCCACCCGGTAGTCGGGCCACAGATAGCCGGGCGCGAGAACGAGGAACGACAGTGCATCCCACGTCTCCCCGAGCCCGAGGGGCACGCGATCCGTGCAGCGCAGTCGCGCCACCATCGACTCCGTCGCACCGAGCGGTTCGAGTTCGAAGTGACGCGCCGCGCGAAATCCGGGAAGGTCGCGGCGCAGCGTGAGCGCCAACGGCGTCACCGGATCGGGCGTGACCGCCACCACGACGCCGTTGTCGGGCGACGCGAGCGACGTCGCCACGCGTCGATTCGTTGTCGTCACGACCTCGTCCCACCCTCGCCCCTACGGGCCTCGTACGACGTGCACACTAGAGGAACTTCACGAGCGTCTCGGGGATCGCCTGGGAGGCGGCCCACAGCGCGGCCTGGTAACTCGTCGTCTCCAACGAGAGTTGCGTGGTCGCGGTCGCCACGTTGACGTTCTCCAGGGAGGCCTGGGAGGCCTGAACCGACGCGATCTGGGTGGTGAGCGCGGCGGCGGCGGACGACGCCCTCTGGGACGACTCGCCCAGCACCGCACTGGCCCCCTGGGCACCGGCAATCACGCTATCGAGTGCGTTCAGCGCGCTCGATAGGCTCGCCGCACTGGGCGCGCCGCTCGACAACGCGGACACCGCGGACGAGAGCGTGGCGAACACGTTCGCGGCGCCGGTCCCGAAGAGCGCCGTGCCCGGCACCGAGACCGCGAGGCTCTGTCCCGCGCCGGCACCCGGTCCGACGATCACGCTGGGGCTCTGCGTGGTCCCGAGGAAGGTGCCGCTCGCGTCGTAGGCCTCGGGGGACGCCGACGTACCCGCGAAGACCGCCCGCCCCGCGAACTGGGTGTTGGCCAGCGACAGCAAGTTCGCGGCGACGCCGCCCAACTGGGTGCCGAGAGCCTCGTAGCCGGTCGCGTTCTGCGTGCCCTGGTTGATGGCCTGCAACAGCAGCGAACGCGCCGACTGCATCGAGGCCAGCGCACTGTTCGCCGCTCCGTTGGCGACCCCCAGCCACGACGTGGCCAGGTCGACGTTGGACTGCCAGCTCGTGAGTTGCGCGGCCTGACTCGACAGCGCCAACACCTGGGTCACCGCCGCGGGATTGTCCGACGGCTGGGTGAGGACCTGGCCGGAACCGAGCTGCATCTGCAACTCGGCGATGTTCGCCGCCTGCGCCGTTAACTGCCCGGAGAGTGTGGCGATGAGGGCGTCACTGGAGAGAGCCACGTCACACCGCCGCGAGGAGGGACTGGAAGACCGTGGTGATGGCGCTGACCACTTTGGACGTCGCCTGGAAGGCGTTTTGGGCGGCGAGAATCGTGACCTCCTGGCTGTTCTGATTGACTCCGGATATTGACGAGAGGTTGTTGGCGGCGGTCGTAGCGAGGGCGGAGGCCGCCGTCGCGTTGGTCGACGCGTTGGCCGCCTCGGTGCCGAGACTCCCGATCAGGGTGCGATAGAGCGCGTCGGGTCCGCCGGACGCGGACGCCAGAGCCGCCATCGCCTGGGCGTTGGTGCCGTCCAGCGTCGGCGTCCCCACGACGTTGCTGTTGGTGGCGCTCGGCGCGGCGGCCGTCGCGATGAGAGACGGCGTCGCCATTAACGCCGGCGACACGCTGATGGTGGCCGCCGAGCCCGCTCCCGCGGTGCTGGGGGTGAAAGTGGTGGACGATCCCGCGTCCACGAAGATCGCCGGGAGGACCGGCCCCGTCCACGTGCCGGCGATCGCCGACCCCGGATACCCGTCGACGTTCAGGCCGTGGGCCTGCAGGGAGTTGAGGCTACTCGCCAGGGCGTCGGCCACCGCGTTGAGTTGGTTCTGGTACTGGGGGATGGTGACGTTGACGGCGGCCAGCGTGGCCCCGATCTGCCCCTGAGCCGGGACACTAACGCCGTTGCCCGTGACCACGGTGAGAGTCGCCGTCGACGCCGAACCAGACGTGCTGAGAGTCTGGGCGACGTTGCCGGCCACCAGCTGGATCCCACTCACGTAGACCGACAGCGTGCCGTGCTCCCCCGCGGAGGTGCTCACCCCGAGCAGACCCGCCAACTGATTCACGGCCGCGCTGCGTTGGTCGATAAGGGCGTTCACGTCCTGTCCGCTGGCCGTGCCGGCCGCCACGCCCACGTTCAGCCGCGCGATCTGGGCCAGCAGGCTGTTGGCCTGGGCCAGTGTTCCCCCATCGGAGGCTCCCGTCCCGATCTGTCCCTGCAGCGACGCCGAGAGTTGACTCAACTGGGTCGAGCTCGCGTTGAGCGACCCCGCCACCGACTGCGCCGCGCCCACGACCGCCGCCTCGGACCCCGGCTGGTTCACCGAGGACGCCAGCGTCGACAGCGACGACCACAGCGACGAGAGCTGCGAGGCGATCCCGGTCGTGCTGGGCTCGGGAAAGACGGACTCCAGAGAGTTCATCACCTGGTTGGTCTCGGTCGCGCCCGCCTGAACGCCCAGGGCCGCGACGTTGGCGGCCGCGAAGACCGCGTCGGTCAGTTGGCCGACCGAGGACACCACGACGCCCTGGCCGACGCCCAGGGGGCCGACACCCGTCTCGGGCGACAGGTTGACCACCTCGGCGGCGTAGCCCGGTGTCGCGATGTTGGTCAGATTGTTCGACGCCGTGTCGATCTGGGCCAGGTCCGCCGCGAGTCCGCTGGCGGCCGCGGAGAGACCCATATCACTCACAGGACACCGTCCACGAGCACGGCGCCGCGCGCGGCGGGGCGACCGTAGGTCGACGCGGGGCCCGAACGCAGGAACGTCAGGGCCTCGTCGGCGAGTGCCGCGCGCCGCCCCATCGCGGCACTGACGCTGTCCGCCAGCACCTGGATCTCCGCCACCATCACGCGAAGCGAGTGACGTCGATCCCTCAACAGTTCGGCCCACCCGCCGCTGACGTGAGTCGTGAGTTCGTCGAGTCGCACGGCCGGATCCACACCGAGGTGGTCGGCCACCAGGAGCGTGGACGACGAGCGAACCATCTCCTGGAGCCGTAGTTCCTCGTAGGCGAGCTCGACGTCGTGCACGGCTCTTAGGATCGACGACCCCTGTTCCGCCGCGGCCAGCGCGCCCAGAACGACGAGACGGTAGCGCAGGCTCTCGAGCGAGGTCAGGATGTCGTCCAGCGACTCCACCACGTCCGAGAGCAGGTCCGAGAGAAGGTCGTCGTCCACCACCTCAAGTGACGGCCCGAGCGAGCACGTAGTTGAGGGGCTACTCCTGATCGAGGGGGTTCTCACCCTCGTCCGAGAGCTCCACGTAGCGCAGCAGCAGCGCCGACGCGGCGATGACCAGCAGGCTCACCAGGGCGAAGGCCCCGACCACACGAGCCA
Source organism: Actinomycetes bacterium (assembly GCA_021793395.1). Lineage (GTDB taxonomy): Bacteria > Actinomycetota > Acidimicrobiia > Acidimicrobiales > RAAP-2 > RAAP-2. The sequence continues at coordinate 4,861 of JAJYSU010000058.1, read as the reverse complement.
GCACGACCAGCGGTGACAGGTCCTGGGTGGCCATCTCGAGCAGGCTCGGCGACACGGCGACCAGGGTGATCACGACGATCGCGGCCAGGCGGAAGCGACGAACGTCGACGGCGAACGCGCGGCGGTCGTGCGGCGTCAGGGCGACTCCTCCACCAGCCGGGCGAGCAGGACGTGTAGCCAGCGCAGCGACGTGGCGGGCGCCCCCTCGAGCAGGGCAATCGGGGCGACGCCCATCAGATCCGCGACGCTCGCCGTCGCACCAAGGCGTACCAGGGCGAGCGCGTCCACGCGCCCGAGACGCGCCACCCACCGCTCGACGTCCACGCGTTTGGCGGTCGCCGCGACGGTACCCAGAACGTAATCCGGGGCGAGCCGGCTCAGCCACGTCGCCGTGGCGGTCAGGTCACTCACCGACGTCGGAGCCTCGAGAGCGAGGACGGTCACGCGCGACGTGGCGCGGCGCCGAGCGATCCGGCGCAGCTGCGTGATCGACTGCTCGCCGACGAGCAGGTCCGACGGGCCACCCGCCACCCTCGTCGCCACCTGCTGAGCCGTGGCGAGGGCGTCGCGCCGCGCGCCGACCACCACCACCAGCGAACCCCCCGCGCACGGCAGGGGCGCGGCACGGGGCAGGCGCTCGAGCGAACGAACCAGCGCGTCCAGCGACGTCGGGTTGTCGGGCTGGTAGTCGAGGGGGACCCCCAGTGCACCCCACGCACCAACCAGCCCGGCCGGTAACCCGTCCGGCGCAACATCCACGTCGGCGTGATTCTCACCGCGACCGTCGCGAGTCTCGGGCGCGCGATCGAGACCCGCCCCCGAGCCGGCATCGAGAGCCGCCTGCGCCTGAGCCAACACCTCACGAAACGCGTGAGCGACGAGTGACGGCGCACCGAGGGGCGTGTCGCCCAGAGTTTCCTGATCGCCCAGAGTTTCCTGGTCGCCCAGTCTCTCCTGGTCGCCGGGTGTTTCCTGGTCGGTGGATGTTACTTGGCCGCCCAGTGTTACCTGATCGTCGGTGGCGGCCACCAGGTCCGCGAGTCGGTCCGGAGTTACCGCGCGTCGCGCCTCATCCGACGTCGCGGCGGCGGAGAGTTCGCGACCAGCGGGGGCGTCGGCGACGTCGAGGGTCACCCGGCGCCGCTCACGGCCCGGTGCGGTCGGATCGTGCAGCGCGGCGACGAACGTCTCTCTCACGAAGAAGCCCAGGACCCCTCCGCGGCGCACCTTCCAACAGCGCACGGGGGCGTCCGACCCCAGCGTGGCGTAGGCCCGCCCGAGGGCCTCGTCGGCGGTCGCCCCCTCGAATTCGTCCCCGAGAAACTCAGGCCGCGGCGCTAATCTCACGAGTCACACTCCCCACGGGCGACACCACGACGCCCACCCTGATCTCTCCGATGGCCAGAACTCCCACGCGCGGCAGGCTGGGCCGCAGCATCCGCCACAGGGCCTGACGCAGCCGCGTCGCGCACACGACGACCGCCACGACGCCCCGGGCGTCGGCGTCCCCCCACAACCGACCCACGTCACGCACGATTGCCTCCGCCTCCGCGGCGGTGACGCCCAGCGTGCGCCGACCGCGATCGCCGACGTGCAGCGACTCGAGCAGGGCCTGCTCGAGCGCGGGCGCCAGAGTGATCACCGAGAGGACGCCGTCGTGCTCGTAGAGTGAGTCGATCGTCGTCGCGAGCGCCTGACGCGCGGTCTCGAGCAGACTGTCCGGATCTTTCGCCTGTCCGCGCGCCTGCTCGGTGAGTGCCTCAAGGATGCGCACCAGATCGCGTACCGCCACCCCCTCGTCGAGCAGTCCGCGAAGAACGCCCTGCACGTCGCCCAGCGTGAGGCCGGCCGCCGCCATCTCGTCCAACACGACCGGATTGGTCGCCCGTAGCCCGTCGAGCAGTTGCTTGGTGTCCTGACGCGAGATCAGCTCGCCGGCGCGCTCGCGCACCACTTCCGCGAGGTGCGTGGTGATCACGGCAGAGCGATCGACCACGGTCACGCCCGCCACGGACGCCTGATGGCTGAGGCCGATGGGAATCCACTTGGCTCGTGCACCGAAGGCGGGGTCGCGGGTGTCGGTTCCCGACAGACCGTCGAGCCTCTCCCCAATCGCCAGCACCTTGCCTCGCGGGGCCTGCCCGCGCGCCACCTCGACTCCGTGGACCTTGATGGCGTACGCGTCGGCGGGCAGGTCCAGGTTGTCGCGCGTGTGAACCCGGGGCATGACGACCCCCAACTCCATGGCGACGTTACGACGCAGGGCCTTCACCCGGTCGAGCAGATCACCGCCCCGCTCGGCCTGGACCAGATCGATGAGGTCGATGCCCAGTTCCAGACTGAGCGGCTCCACCGCCATGCCCGACGCCCACGCGTCCGCCGACTCCTCGGTCGTCGCCAGGGCGAGGGGCGCGACCGGCGACAACTCGGTCACCGCGTCCTGGGGCAGGCGCGTACCAAAGATGAAGACCACCGCGCCCACGATGAGGAACGGCAGGCTCGGCAGACCCGGCACGATCGCCAGACACGCCATGATGACACCGGTGGACCGCACGATGCGCCGGAAGCGCGAAAGCTGGGTGACGACGTCGTGACCCAGGTCGTGCTCGGTCGCCCCTCGCGTCACGATAATGCCCGTCGACAGTGACAGCAGTAACGCGGGGATCTGCGAGACCAACCCGTCACCGACGGACAGCAGGCTGTAGGTGTCGACGGCCGCCGACGCCGACAGGTGGCGCTGGAAAATTCCGATGGCCAGACCGCCGACGAGGTTGACCATCGTGATGACGATCGCCGCGATCGCGTCGCCGCGCACGAACTTCGACGCGCCGTCCATCGCTCCGTAAAAGTCCGCCTCGTCGGCGATCTCGCGGCGTCGGCGGCTGGCCTCGTGTTCGTCGATGGCTCCCGACGCCCGGTCCGCGTCGATGGCCATCTGCTTACCCGGCATGCCGTCGAGGGTGAAGCGGGCGGCGACCTCGGCGACGCGTCCCGAGCCCGACGTGATTACCACGAACTGAATGATGATGAGGATGAAGAACACCACCAGTCCGACCACAATCGAGCCGCCGATCACGAAGTGCCCGAAACTCGACACCACCACGCCGGCGTAGCCGCGCAGCAGCACCTGGCGCGTTACCGCCACGTTGAGGGCGAGTCGGAACATCGTCGCCATGAGCACCAGCGTGGGGAAGACCGAGAAGTCGAGGGGCCGCTTGACCTGCATCGCGGTCAGCAGAACGAGAACCGATCCGGTGATGTTGGCGGTGATCAGGATGTCGATGACGAACGTCGGCAGGGGAATCACCAGCACGACGACGACCGCCACCACCGACAACGGCACGGCCATGTGCGTGCGTCGCGTCCAGCGGCTCGTGGCGACGGGGGGCCCGTCACTCACCCGACCGACCACCTACGCCACTCGCCACGGACCCTCCCGGACTCTCTCGTGTCCCGTCCGTCCCTGGACCCACCGGCGCCGTCCTGGCCCTCGCCTACTACGTCCCGCTCGGCGACGAAGTTGAGGCCCGCCCGACGCCGGCCACCGGGTCCGCCATACGGTGCACGTCGCGGAACGACCGAGCGGTGGGCGAGAGCGCGTACACGAAGGCGAGTAGTTGGGCGACCGCGGTGTAGAGGCGCGCCGGCACCACGTCGTCGACGTCGCACGACGCGTGCAGGGCCCGCGCCAGCACGGGATTCTCCACCAGCACCACGCCACAGCGGCGCGCGTGCGCGCGGATCGCGACGGCCACCAGGTCCTCCCCCTTGGCCACGACGCGTGGCGCCACGTCGGTCGCGCGATCGTACGCGAGGGCGACCGCGAAGTGGGTGGGATTGGTGACCACCACGTCGGCCCGGGCCACCGCCGCCATGACGTGCATTCGCGACAGGCGACGAGCCTTGGTGCGCAGGGCTCGGCGCACCTCGGGATTGCCCTCGCTCTCGCGTCGCTCGTCCTTCACCTCCTGACGGGTCATGCGCACCTCGCGGTTGTACGAACGTCGCTGGACGAAATAGTCGGCACCGGCCACCACCAGCGCCACGATCCCGATCACGCGCATCAGCTGCATGATGACCGGTGCCGTGGCACTCAGCGTGCTCTCGAGCGGCAGTGTCGCACCGCCGAGCACCGCGATCACCAGGTGGTGCTCGATGTCGTAGGCGACCACGGCGAGGACCGCCACTTTGAGCGAGGTCTTGAGGAGGTTCCAGGCCCCCTGGCGCGACACGACACGCCGCAGGCCGTTCGTGGGCGAGATTCGCGAGACCCGTACGCGCAGCGCCTGGGGGGTCACGTGGAGACCCACCTGGGCCGTCGCGATCGCCACGGCCACGACGCCGCTGACCAGGGTCACCGGCAGCGCCGCGAACGCCGCCGTCGCGAGTCCCTGACCGACCAGGGTCACCGCGCCCGCGCGCGTCGGGTGCGCCATGGCCTGCAGGACCGTCTGGACGAAGCCGTTGATCCGCGCCGACGCCATCCCCCCCAGCCACGGAAGAAGTGCCGTCACCGCGACCAGACCCGCCCACCCCCCGACCTCGGGCGAGCGGGCGACGGTGCCCTTCTCGCGCACCTCCTTCAGGCGCTTGGGTGTGGCCTTCTCCGTCTTCTGGGACTTGTCCGCCATCAGGCACCGCCAAAGAGTTGGCTCATCGCACGTCCGACGAGGCTCACCACGTCCCCGGGCAATGCCACTAGGGCAACACCGACCCCAATAAGCGCCACCACGACCTGCAGCGGCATGCCGAAGACGAAGACGTTCACCTGGGGCGCCGACTTGGAGAGCAGGGCCAGAACGATCTGCGTGCAGAACAGTACGGCGATGAGCGGCGCGGCGATCTCCACCGCCGCCGCGAA
>JAJYSU010000057.1 GCA_021793395.1 Actinomycetes bacterium | reverse complement strand
CGATCTCCAGAGTCGAGCTGTCCCGAGGATGCGGTATTGGTCTTCGCGGGCGCGGGGCCCGTCGGGGGGCCGGGAATGCCCGAGTGGGGTATGGTGCCGATTCCCCAACCCCTTCTTGCGCGAGGAGTGCGCGACATGGTGCGTGTGACGGATGCGCGCATGAGCGGCACAAGTTACGGAACAGTTTTCTTGCACGTCGCACCAGAGGCAGCGGTTGGTGGAGCTATTGGACGTGTGCGCGACGGCGACGTCATCACGGTTGATGCGGACGCCGGGGTGCTACGAGTTGAGCTGTCCGAGGACGAATTGGCCAATCGTCGCGCCGATTGGCCGCTGGTTGGAACACAGGGGCGAGGGTACGTATCGCTTTACCGGCGTCACGTCACGCAGGCGCCTGACGGGTGCGACTTTGACTTTCTGGTTCAGACGCCGGGAGTCGCGCCGCATCTGAGCGAGCCAGTCGTGGGGAGGTCTTGAGGAGTGAGTGCTTCAAGAGTAAGGAGGTTCAAGGTGAACTTCACACAAGGTAAGGGGGGAAGGCAGTGAGACGAAGAGGGACGAGAAGGGTGATCGTATCGGCGGTCTCCTTGATGATCGCGGCGATGGCCTACGGCGTCGCGCCCGCATCGGCGAGTTCGAAGGTGACGCTGACCCTGTGGCAGAACTACGGTACCGAACAGAATGCGGTAGCGACGAAGCGGCTCATTACGGCTTTCGAGAGGCTCAATCCGAACATCACGATTAACGACGTGGCCCAACCCGGTACTAACTACTTTCAGTTGCTGCAGTCATCGGCGATCTCGGGGAACGGCCCTGACCTAGCAGTGATGTGGACGGGTGTGTATGACTTGCAGTACTCGAGCTTCCTTGTGAATCTGAAAGGCAACGTTCCCGCGAAGGACCTCGCGAAGATGGAGGGACTGCAGTGGGAGGCACCGAACTTCAATGCATCTCGTGGCGCGTACGTGATGCCATTGGAGACGCAGTTCTACATCGGCTTCTACAATAAGAAGCTATTTAAAAAGGCAGGCATTGCGAAGGTTCCTACGGACTGGTCACAGTTGTATGCTGACGCAAAGTTGCTCAAAGCCAAGGGGATTCAACCTCTCGTATACGGCAATGGAGGTCAGGCAATCAGCACAGAGTTTTACCCGTGGTATGACATGAGTTACCTCATGATTGGTGCCCACTCTCTTGCTAATTGGAAGGGACTCTACGACGGCTCTATTCCGTGGACTTCGTCGTCGAATGTTGCACAGTTGAAGCGTTGGGCCACCCTCCAAAAGGACGGGTACACCAACGCGGATGTCTTGACGAACACGGCGAATATTCAGCAGTTTGAACAGGGCAAGGCCGCGATGCTGGTAGACGGCACATGGGACACGGCGCAGTACACCAAGGCGATGGGATCGAACGTGGCGGCATTCGTACCGCCGTTCTCGAATACCCCGATCAAGGGTGTGGTTGAGTATCCCGGCGACGGATTCTCGGTCATGAAGTGGTCGAAGCATAAGGCGGCGGCGTTCAAGTTCCTGGATTTCCTGACGACCACGACTGCGGGTCACATTATCAACGCAGCGGGTCTCATTCCCGATATCAAGGGAATGACGACGTCGAATCCAGTGAATCAAGAGATGCTGAACTTTGTCACCAGGGATCACATGACGCCCTACCCGATGATGGACAACTACATTCAGGTCAACGTGGGCGATGCCGCCGACAAGGTCTTGCCTGCAGTCTTGGCCAATCAGGAGTCGCCGCTGGCGGCACTGCAGAATATGGCCCAAGCATGGCGGCAGTTGCCTGCATCTCAGCGAAGTAAGAAGTTCTTCGCAGGTTAAGGGATCACGCACTGCGTGTCCTCCAATTCGATAGGGCGGGGGGCACGCAGTGCGTGGGTCGAGAGGAAACGGGTGAGCACGGTCTCTACTAATAGTTCATCGATGATTCAGCGGCGGCGTCGACGGCTGTCTCTGCGGCGCCGACGACAGATGGCGGGCTTCCTGTTTGCTCTGCCAGCTATTGCTCTCGTGATTGGCTTCATTGGAGTACCGATTGGTCAGGCGGTGTACTACTCCTTCACGGAGTGGAACGGCCTCACGTCAACGTGGATCGGTACGTCAGCGTGGACGCAAGCGCTTCATAACTCCAACCTGTGGACGGCGCTACAAAACAATGCACTTCTGCTACTTGCCGTCCCCTTCGCGTTGGGCCTGCCGTTGTTGATCGCGATGCTCCTTCATCAGCGAGTCGTCGGCTGGAAGATCTTCCGATCGATTTACTTTTTACCGACCGCGATCTCGTGGGTAGTTCTTGGGTTGGTTGCGGAGCGCTTCTTTGCCTATCACGGGACGCTTAATTCAATCATTCACGTCATTGGTCTCACTCACGTGAGCACTAACATGCTCGGCTATGAGTCAACCGCTCTGAGTGCGTTGGGTATCACCTTCGTCTTCACGATGATTGGAACTAATACCATGCTTTTCCTCACGGGGCTCGCCACGCTAGATCCCAGCCTCGAAGAGGCGGCTCGGATTGACGGCGCAGGCCGCTGGCGGATTTTTCGTAGTATCACGCTGCCTCACCTCAGCCGCTTCATTCAGTTGGCCTTCGTCATGACGGTGATCGCACTGTTTTCGGCACTGTTCAGTCTCATATTCGTCATGACCGGCGGAGGCCCCGGCTACGCCACGACCACGATGGAATTTTTGATCTACCAGACTGGCTTCGATCAGGGCGCCTTTGGAACGGCGGCTCTCTACGGGCTCATTTTGTTCGTGCTCACGGCGATCGTTGGCGTAGTACAACTGCGATTGATTGGATCTGAGGAATGACCCAACTAGTGACCCCCCCTCACGGACCTGGCGCAACGCCCCCCGCAGCATCACCCGATCGCGCCCCCACGCGAGTCGAACGTGTCCGTCGTCTGCGGATGGGACGTTGGGTCCTGTTTGCCGTCATGGTGCTGATCGCGATCGTCATGCTGTACCCGTTCTGGGTGATGATCGCGACGAGTTTGAAGTCGGAGGCACAGTTCTTGTCGGGTGGTGGATTCTCGTGGCTCAGCTGGAAGAATCTCACGGCGACAATTCCGGTCGGCCAAGAGGTGGTGAGTTCGACCATCGTCTGCACTGCATCAATCCTCATCATTTTGGCCGTGGGTCTGCCTGCCGGCTTCGCCTTCGCGAAGTTACGCTTTCGCGCCTCCACGGTGGTCTTCCTTGTCATTGTCAGCGCGATGATGGTCCCGCTTCAGGCGATTCTGATGCCCGAGTTCGTCAATGTGACCAAGCTGGGGCTGACGGGGGGGTACCTCGGAGCGATCATCGTCTACGCCGCGCTGGGAACGCCGTTCTCGGTGTTTCTCTTTGCGACGTACTTTCGAGGGGTGCCCGATGAGTTGATTGAGGCGGGTATCGTGGATGGTCTTGGCTACTTCGGTGCCCTATGGCGCCTCGTGGTCCCCATTGCTATTCCCGCGATTGCGACGGTAACTGTGTTGCAATTTATCCAGATCTGGGATGACTTGCTCGTGGGACTGCTATTCATTCAAAATACGTCGGAGCGCCCCATCACTGTGGGCCTTGCGGTACTCGCGGCTGGACGCACGACCTCAATCCCCGAACTCATGGCGGGTTCGCTGGTGAGCGCACTCCCGGCGATGGTGGTCTATCTCGTGTTTCAGCGATATCTCGTGAAGGGACTGACGATGGGGATCGATCGATGAGGATCACGGTGGGGAATGGACGAAAGGGCGACCATTATGGCGGATATTGATTTCGATGGGGTTACCAAGATTTATGGGGAAGGCAAGCCCGCCGTTGACCAACTCTCGCTGCATATCGATGACGGTGAGTTCATGGTGTTGGTGGGCCCTTCGGGTTGCGGGAAGACCACGGCGTTACGAATGTTAGCGGGCCTAGAGGAGATCTCATCGGGCACCTTGCGTATTGGTGATGCGGTGGTGAACAATACGTTGCCTAAGGACCGGGATGTCGCCATGGTCTTTCAGAACTACGCCCTGTACCCACATATGTCTGTCGCGCAAAACATGGGTTTCGCTCTTAAGATCCGCGGAGAGTCCAAGCGAGAGATCATTCGAAAGGTGGAAGATGCGGCCAGAATCTTGCGCTTGACGGAGTACCTGGACCGGCGTCCTAAGGCGCTCTCTGGCGGACAGCGCCAACGTGTTGCGATGGGGCGCGCGATCGTGCGAAGTCCCCAGGCTTTTCTGATGGATGAGCCGCTCTCGAACCTTGACGCCAAGTTGCGCGTGGAGATGCGTTCGGAGATCGCGCGCATTCAGCGTTTGCTCAGTGTGGCGACCGTGTACGTTACCCATGATCAGGTCGAGGCGATGACGATGGGAGATCGTGTCGCGGTACTGCGTGATGGACAGCTTCAGCAAGTGGCGACGCCGCAGGACCTCTACGACCGGCCGGCAAATGAGTTTGTGGCTGGGTTTATGGGCTCGCCGCCAATGAATCTCGTGCCGTGCCAGTTGCGCCCGGGCCATAGCCGCGTGGAGGTCGTCGTGGCCGACCAGTCGCTCGAGTTACCCCTGGGCTATGCGCAAACGCACGCGTTGCCTGAGGCGGGCGCTGACGTCGTCCTCGGGGTGCGTCCGGAGGATGTCCTCATCGCGGACGCAACGGGAGCGAACGTGCTGAAGGTTCGCGTCGAGCGGGTAGAGGCCCTCGGTTCGGAGGCGCTGGTCCATCTTGCCTGGGATGAGGGAGGGGTGTCGGGATCGCGTGACACCCAGGCGCGTTCGTTCATCGCCAAGGTTGGTCCGCGCGTGACGTTCGCGCCAGGAGACGTGGTGTCGGTGCAGGTGTCACCCGAGCGCATCCACTTTTTCGACGCCGGAACGGGTATCAGCCTGCGGGTGGGTGGTCGATGATCAGCCCTGTCGATCCTCGGCTCGACCATCGCGTCCTCGCGACCGGTCTCGATCACGCGGAGGGAGTCTGCTGGGATCCCGTCCGTGCCTGCCTTTGGGCGGTTGGAGAGGCTGGACAGGTCTACCGCATCGACGTGAGCGGCGCGGTGACGATAGTCGCGACCATCCCTGGCGCACAGGGGCTCGGCGTGGCGCTGGACGCCCTGGGTCGTCTGTACGTGTGTGACCCTGCCGGCCATCGAGTCTGGCGGGTTGACGAGGATGGTACGTACGAGCCGTTCGGCGACCCGATTGACTATCCGAACTACCCGGCGTTTGGGCCGTACGGCGAATTGTACGTGTCGGATTCGGGATCGTTCGACATCGCCACCGGACGTCTCATGGTTATTGAGCCTGACGGAACGACTCGCGATATTTCACCGCGACCCTTCGAATTCACCAATGGACTTGCGATCAGTGGCTCAACGCTGTGGATCGTCGAGTCAGCGACACCGGGTGTGAGCGCACTCGATCTAGACAGCGGTGGACTGGAGAGGGTGATCGAACTCGAACGTTGTGTGCCCGATGGACTTGCCGTGGACGGGTCCGGAGGTCTTCTCATCTCGTGCTACCAGCCGAATCAACTTTGGCATTGGGACTCTCGAGAGGGACTGACGTTGATCGTTGACGACTGGACGGGCGAGTACATCCTGTCGCCGACCAATGTTGCGTTCTATGGTCCAGAACTGGATCGGATCGTCCTGGCTTCTCTATGCGGTACGACGATGACGACTGTTCTGTCGCCGTACCCTGGCCAGCTTGTGCAGCATCCCTACAAGATTCGAGAGGTGATTACGTGAGTGTGACGAGTAGGAATCCGGCAACGGGCGACGAACGCGTTCTCGATGTCGATGAGACGACATCCGAGGAGGTAGCGCACCTCGCGCGGCGTGCCCACGATCACGTGTTCGACTACGCTGCGCGTCCTCTGACGTGGCGTGCGACAATGCTCGGCGCCATGGCTGACGAGCTTGACGCGGCGGCGTCGGACTTGGTGGACCTAGCAGTGATTGAGACCGCGCTGACGCGCCCGCGGCTCGAAGGTGAACTCCGCCGTACGAGTTTTCAATTACGGTTCTTTGCGAGCATCGTGACTGAAGGTTCATTCCTTAACGCATCGATTGATCACGCGCACGATACGCCGATGGGTCCTCTACCCGACCTTCGTCGAGTGAATGTTCCGCTCGGCGTGGTCGGTGTGTTCGGAAGTTCTAACTTCCCCTTTGCTTTTTCAGTGCCCGGAGGTGATACTGCCTCCGCGTTGGCAGCCGGCTGTCCCGTGATTATCAAAGCGCACCCGGCGCACCCGGCAACCAGCCAAGCGTGTTTTGAGGCGTTGCGTCGTGGTGCGCGGAAAGCCGACGCACCAGAGGGCCTCGTGAGTCTGATCTTCGGGCTAGCAGCAGGCGAGGCGTTAGTCGACGATCCCTCGGTTGCGGCCATCGGCTTCACGGGATCCGTGGCTGCTGGTCGCGCGCTATGGCGTCGCGCCAGCGAACGCCCCGTGCCAATTCCTTTTTACGGCGAGCTTGGTGCGTCTAATCCTTTGGTCGTGAGCCGTCGTGCCGCCTCGCGGCGCGCGTCGGAGATTGGAAGGGGTATTGCGGGATCAGTAACTCTCGGTGTTGGCCAGTTCTGCACTAAACCAGGACTGGTGTTTGTGCCCTCGACGACTGACGGTGACACTGTTGTTACCGAGCTGGCAGAGGTGATTCGCGAACTTTCCCCAATGACGATGCTCTCGTCAGGAATTGCTGAACACTTCCGAGAGGGATTGCGTGCACTGAGCGAAATCTCTCAATGCCGCCCACTCGTTAATGATGGCGAGGGTATTGACGCCAACGTACGGGCGCAGTTGTTTGAGGTGTCGGCGAACGATTTCGCATCAAGCCCCGCACGCACGTTGCGTGATGAGTGTTTCGGTCCGACGGCGCTGGTCGTTCGCTACGACGATCGCGACGATCTGCTCCGAGCGCTGGACGCCACGGATTCGGCGTTGACCTTTAGCGCTTTCATTGAGGAGGACGATGACGAGTCGTGGTTGGTTGAATACGGGTCAACCAAGGCTGGGCGGGTAATCGTGAACGGCTATCCAACGGGGGTAGGTGTGAGCTGGTCGATGCAACACGGAGGACCATGGCCCTCAACGACTGCTTCGTGGGCGACGTCTGTTGGGGCGGGCGCGATCGGCCGTTGGCTGCGTCCGGTGTCGTACCAGGACGTTGCGCAGAAGTTGCTGCCAGAACTTCTACGTGACGACAGTACGGTGCACGTGGTGCGCCGAGTAGACGGCGTGCTGCAGGGACTGTAATGAGTCGCATCGGTGCGATCTTTCCGTGGGCGGTATGGTTGGCCCACGATTCGTGGGCGAGACTAGGACCATGATTCATCACATCGTCACCCTGGAACTCGCGAGCAGCGATCCCGAGATTCGCTCGTCGCAGGCTCACGAACTCGTGCGTCGACTGGAGGCACTGGCCGATCTGCCCGGCGTCGTCTCGCTGCGAGTGCATCATGACCTCGGCCTCGTGGCGGGCCACTGGGAGCTCGTGCTCGTCGGACAGTACGAGGATGTGGCGGCGCTAGAGGCCTACCAGTCGGATCCCCGGCACCTCGAGATTGTGGCGTGGATGAACGACGGCGTGGTGAGCGCGCGCTCGACCGTTGACTACGACGCCGCTTAGTCGATGTCGCGACGGGTGGGGCTGGCGACACCCTCAGTTGGCGCGAACGGCAGTGTCAGCACGATTAGGTGACCTGACGTCGTGGCGATCGGCGGGGATCACCGTGCCGTCGGAGTGAACGCGTTGTCGGGCGTGCCGCGTGGGGGACTCGGCTGGTAGTCGACGCTGGATCAGCACGTGGCCGGGAACGGCGGTGGCGTTGACCATGGCGCGGGCCTGGTGATCGAGAGTGGTCATCAGCGACAAGGTGCTCGCGACGCACGTCGCGTCGGCGTGGCCGTTGACCAGGTCGTGCACGCGGGCGAGGAGCGACGTGTAGGTGTAGTTGACCGCGTCCATCGCTCGTCGTTCGAGTGAGTCGACCGGGTAGTCGCGTGCGCACGGATCGTCCGGGAGTGCGAACACGCCGTCGGGATCGAAGGGGACTACCGTCCCCGTGAAACCATAGGGCGAGCCGTCGCCGGCGGTGCGCACGAGTGCCCGCCCCTCGCGGATGTGGGTCAGGCGGTAGTAGTGGGCGTAGTCGTTCGAGTCGCTCGGACTGTCGCTCTCGTCGGGAGAAGTGTTCGTTCCCTCGCCCTGCTCGACGATGGTGTCGAGGGTGCGCAGCGCGGAGTTGACGTCGCACACGGCGATCGCGTCGCGTATGAGATCCGGGCCCACCTGGCGCCGTGGCTCTCCCACGAACGCGAGGTCGCCCAATGCGACGACGGCGCGAGCGATCGTGGTATAGAACTCGCCGATGGTGGTGGTCGGTACGTCGGCGGCCACGCTGGCGTGAAGGTCCAGAGAGTTGCGCGGCTCCTCGAGATCGATGACGACCCGGAACTGGTCGAGCGAGAAAGCCCGCAGGTGCAGGGTCAACTGCTCCTCGACCCCTCCGGGCAGTCGTCCCGGATAGCGAGAGATGGCGTGCGATGTACTCAGACGAGGGCGGGCACCCAGCGCGTTGTGGACGTTGGCGAGCAGCACCATGTGCAGCATCTCCTCGATCATGGTCGACCGCAGAATTGCGGCGACCTCGCGGTTGGTTCCCTCGTGCAATGAGAAAACGAGAACAGGGCGTAGAGGTAGAGGGGAATCGTCGCGTGCTCCAATTCAATGGCGCTCTGTAGTGCCCCGTGGAGCCGAGAGGATCGGGCGCTCCGGGTCGAGGTCGGTGAGGAGGGATCGTTCGAGTTGAATCACCGGCGCTCCCCGGCGCCGCGCACATCGTCGAGTGCGTCCGCTACAACCGCGATCGCCATTGCCCCCTGGCCCTCGTCTCACGAGTGGTGAGAAGGCTGGCACGTCGTCACGCCCCTGTCAACTAGGACGGGAGCCCGTGGCGCGAGGTCTTTCCACGGGTTGCGATTTCTGCGTTAGCTTCCGAGGGTCTATGACGCCCGGCCGGCGCCGGGAGGCTCGGGCTCGACGAGCGCGGTCGCGCGCTCCAGGTCGCGGAGCAGTTCAAGGAGCGTCGTGACGACCTCCTCGGCGGTGAGTGAGTAGCAGCGTCGTCGACCGTCGACGCGCACGCGCACGAGCCCGGCGCGGCGCAGCGCGGCGAGATGCTTGGAGGCCGTGGGCTGGTCCACGCCCGAGTGCGAGCTCAGACGGCCGACGTCGCACTCGCTACTCGCCAGCGCCGCCAACAGCGAGCGCCGCACGGGGTGTGCGAGCGCGCGACAGATCGTCGAGATCACGTCACCGCTCGCCTCGCCCGTCGACTCGATCACGTCACCATTCTTCCTCGTCGGCCCTCACGCGACGGCCTCGTTGAGGTAGTCCAGGGCGGACAGGGCGGCGACGGTGCCGTCGGCCACCGCGGTGGTGATCTGACGTACGCGAGTCTGGCGCACGTCGCCGGCGGCGAAGACGCCGGGCTGACTGGTGCGCAACGCGTCATCGGTGAGAATCTCGCCGCGCTCACTCAGCGCCAGCTGACCCGCGAGGAGCGTCGTGTTGGGCACGTAGCCCACGAAGACGAAGCACCCGTCGACGGCGGTGTCGATCACGTCGCCGCTGGACTTGTCCCTCGAGCGCACCGCGGTGAGACCCTCATCCCCGACGAAGCTCAGTACTCGTTGGTTCATCAGAAGGTTGATCTTCTCGTTCGCGCGAGCGTCGGCGATGATCCACGGCTCGGCTTGGAAGTGGTCGAACTCGTGGATGACGGTGATCCGCGACGCGTACTGGCTGAGTGATACCGCCTCTTCGAGAGCCGAGTTGCCGCCGCCCACGACGGCGATCGGCCGATCGGTGAAGAACTCGCCGTCGCACGTGGCGCAGAACGAGATTCCTCGGCCCACGAAGCGGTCCTCGTTGTCCACCCCGAGTTGGCGCGGCACACCCCCGGAGGCCACGATCACGGCACGGGCGGTGACGCGGTCACCGTTTTTGTACGTGACCGACTTGACCGCGCTGGCGAGGTCGACGGCACTCAGCCGGGCGAAGGGGGTGACCCGGCAGCCGAAGGAGCGAGCCTGCTGAGCCATGGTCTGGGACAGGGCGCGCCCCGAGGTCTCGGCCATCCCCGGGTAGTTGGTGACCTTGTCGGTCAACACGGTTTGCCCACCCACCGTCGCGGTATCGAGGATGAGCACGGAGCGCCGGGCTCGCGCGGCGTAGATCCCCGCGGTGAGTCCGGCCGGTCCGGCCCCCAGAATGAGGATGTCGTAGTCCGCGTCCATCGATGCGCTCAGTGGGACGGGCCGAAGTTCTGATCGAGGATCGCGGTTACTTGCTCCATGGTCTGAATGCTGCTCGTCGCGGCGACCACCTCGCCGTTCTTGAAGTAGACGGTGTAGGGCAGACCCATGAAGCCGGCGGTCTCGGGGAGGCTGCGGATCACGCGACCCACCGGTTCGTCGAAGGCCATGTCGCGAAATGTCACGTGGGGGTAGTCCGGCGTGATCGCTTCCATGACGTCGTAGACGGGTAGGCACATGGGCCCCATGCGGCCACAGCAGATCATCACGTTGTCGTTGGTGGCGAGCGTGTCGCGAAACTCCTGCTCGGTTTCGATGTGCTTCAGGCTGGTCTGCAGCATGCGCTGTCTCCTCTCGTTGAGCGGTCGTGGACCGCGTATATACCAAGTACGACATATACTATAAAT
>JAJYSU010000011.1 GCA_021793395.1 Actinomycetes bacterium | reverse complement strand
CCCACGAGCTGGCGCACCGACTGCACGGTGGTCACCGACAGATCGGCCAGCAGCCGCTTGGTCTCGAGTTCCATCTTGATCTCGTCCAGCACGCCGTGGCGCTTCTCCTCGCGCCCGAGGTACATGTTCTGGACGATGTCCAGGTTGTTGCATAGCGCCAGGTCCTGGTAGACCGTCGCGATCCCCAGGTCGGCGGCGTTGCGGGGGTTGTGCACGTGCACCCGCTCGCCGCGCCAGTACATCTCGCCAGTGCTCGGCGGGAAGATTCCCGCGATGGTCTGGATGAGGACGGACTTGCCGGCGCCGTTGTCCCCGATGAGCGCCGTGACCTTGCCCGGGGGCACGTCGAGGTCGACGTGACGCAGCGCCTGGACCGCGCCGAAGGACTTGGTCACGTTGCGCAGGCTCAGGAGGGAGTTCGCGATCGACGAACCCACCCCCGAGCCACCAGTCTCGGATGATGCTACGGGCGGCTCGGGGGTGGGTTCCATCGTTGGCTCAGTTACTTCCTACTTGGCAATCTTGTAAATCTTGCAGTCCTGCGCGTAGGTGGGCGCGCGGAACCCGTGGACCGTGGGCCGCTGGTTGGTGCACAGAGCCACCGGGTTGATGACCCCGTCCTTGATCACGGTGGACGCGATCTTCGGCGCGGTCACCCAGCTCGGCGTCAGCAGCACCGAGGGAACCGCGACGTGCGACACGGTGTCCTCCGTCTTGCCGTTCACCAGGCCGGCCGGCGGCGTCTTGCCCGCCGCCAGGTAGAACGCCAGCGTGGCGGCCGCCTGGGCCTCGAGCCAGATGGGCTTGTAGACGGTGCCGCACTGGTAGCCCGCCAGAATGTTCTGGAAGCCCGTCAGCGTGGCGTCCTGGCCGGTGAAGGGGATCTTCTTCGGCCGCAGGCCCTTGCTCTGCAGGTACGAGATGATCGGCGCGGCGTTCTCGTCGTTCGGCGTCACCACGGCGTTGATGTTCGGGTGCGCCGAGTAGGCGCCCTGGAAGTCGGTCAGCGCGACCGAGGGCGTCCAGGTTCCGGTGCTCTCGTTGATCGTGTTCGCCGTGCTCGGAGCGCCCTCACCGGGGTGGAAACCCTTCTTCTTCAGGATCGCGTTGTAGCCCTCGCCGAACAGCGTGGCGTTGTTGTCGGTCGTGGCACCGTACATGACGTACACCACCGGCTTCTTCACGTGCCAGGCGTTGATGCAGGTCAGTAGGCCCTGGCCGATCAACTGGCCCACGCGGACGTTGTTGAAGCTCACGTAGTACTGGCGCGAGCCCCCGAGGGTCAGGCGGTCGTAGTCGATCACCTTGACGCCGGCCTTGGCCGCCGCCGCCTCAATCGAGGCGCCCGTCGACGCGTCCAGCGGGTCCATCAGGAGCACCTTGGCGCCATTCGCGATCATGGCCTGTGCATCGGTGATCTCCGTCGCGTCCGAACCCTGAGCGTTCTGAATGTTGTACTCGGACGTCGACAGCCCCGCGTCGGTGAAAGCCGTCGCCAGGTCCGGCGCGTCAAACTCGACGTAACGAGTCGACGTGACCTCGTCGGGCAAGATTACCCCGATAGCCAGTTTCGTACCCGCCCCGTTGGGAGCCCATCCCGGAATCTGCTTCACGATGTTCTGGATCGTGCTACTGAACATCGTCGAGTAGTTCGACTTAAAGGACGCCACCGTCAATCCCGCGGCTCCGGCCGGACTCGCCGATGGCAACGCGGCAGCCATAAAACTGCCCGCCAGTGCCACGGCCGCGACCGCTCTTGCTGTTCTAAATTTCATGTTCTCCCCAACCCTTCTGTGGTGCCCCGCGGCACCCTTACGTTGCACTTCGTGAACGCCGCGTGAACGCGGGATCCATGACGAACGTAGCACGGCGCTCCGTACAACCACGCACGGGACCCAAGATCGTGACAAAAGACCCGCCCGCATCAGCCGCGACGGCCCCCATCGCTGCACGATCGCGCGATCGAGCCACCCCTCCCGCGCCGCTCGCGACCGTTACAATCCGCCGTCGCGCGTCGCCGAGCGCACGCTCGACGCGAGAACTCGTTCGAGAGTTGCCACGATGGCCACACTCTCGTCCAGGGGCATAGCCGCGCTCTCGCGGCGCCCGTCGAGCACGCAACGAGTCACCTCCGCCGCTTCGTAGTGCAGGCCACGCCCCCTCGTCACGAAGTCGTGACGCGTTCGCACGCCGTGACGAGTGACGACGTCGAACGAACTAGGCGCGTAGAAGTCCCCTTCAACATCGAGACGGGCGTCGGTGCCCACGATGCTGGCCCGCGTGGCGCTACGCGCGCGCGACGTGCACGTCAGTATCGCCTGGGCTCCCCCGTCGTACCCGAAGAGCATCGAGGTCTGCGCGTCAACCCCCGTCGAGGCCGGCGTCACCAGAGCGCTGACGCGCGACGGCGTTCCGAGCACCATTGACGCGAAGGACACCGGGTAGACGCCAAGATCCAGCAGAGCTCCACCCCCGAGTTCGGGGGCGAAGAGTCGCGACGTCGGATCGTCCTCGAACCACTGGCCGTGGTCGGCTTCCACCGCCACGATCGTCCCCAAGTCACCGCGCGCGAGGATGTCGCGAATCGCCACGACGTGAGGCAAGAAGCGCGTCCACATCGCCTCCATGAGAAAGAGATCTGACGCCCGCGCCCGTTCAACCAAATCGCGCGCCTGCGCGGCGGTGACGGTGAAGGGCTTCTCGACGAGCACGTGCTTATTGGCCGTGAGCGCGAGACGGGCGTTGTCGTGGTGAAAGGGGTGCGGCGTGGCCACGTACACCACGTCAACGTCAGGGTCGCCAACCAGCGCCTCGTAGGAACCGTACGCTCGCGACACGTTGAACTCGTGCGCGAAGGCGGCGGCGCCCGCTAACGTGCGTGACCCGACCGCGACGACCTGACCCGCGCGAGCTAGCGCCAGGTCGCGCGTGAAGGTCCGCGCAATGGACCCCGTCCCGAGAACACCCCACCGCACCACGTCGCTTAGCCCTCCCCCGCTCACGATAGCCACGTCCGTGGGCGACCTCGCGTCGACGCTTTAGGCGGACCGTAGAGTCAAGGGGTGCCCCTACTGCGCGACGTCCGAGATCAATTGGGTTCGCCCTATCTGCGCGAACACGCCGACAATCCAGTGCGATGGTGGACGTGGGGGTCGGACGCCCTGGCCGACGCCGCCGCGCGTGACCAACCGATTTTCCTCTCCGTTGGCTACAGCGCCTGTCACTGGTGTCACGTCATGGCGAAGGAGTCATTCGAGAGTCCCGAGATTGCGTCGCTGCTCAACGACTCCTTCGTCTCCATCAAGGTAGACCGCGAGGAGCGACCCGACGTTGACGCGCTCTACATGAGCGCCGCCCAGTTGATGACCGGACACGGAGGCTGGCCACTGTCGGTCTTCCTCCTGCCGGACGGCCGCCCGTTCATGGCCGGTACGTACTACCCCCCCGACGACCGCGACGGCACGATCGGCTTTCCACGGCTCCTACGAGCGCTCGCCAACGCCTGGGCGATCCAGCGCGAGGCGGTCGTCGCGCAGGCCGACGAGCTCACGGACGCCCTCGCGCGCGACGTCGCGCTCGTTGACCACCTGGTACCTACTCCAACCACCGCGCTCGATCTCGCGGGCGCCCGCTCCCTGTTGCGCACTCGACTGATTGCCCTGTGCGACGCTGACGGTGGCTTTGGCCCCGCCCCCAAGTTTCCGCGGGCGCGCCTGGTCGACGCCCTGAGCGAGTTCGACGACGACGACGCACGCAACGCCGTCGCGCGTACGCTCGACGCCGTCGCCACACGCGGCCTCTACAACCATCTGGACGCGGGCTTCGCCCGCTACAGCGTCGACGCCGAGTGGCACGTGCCGCACTTCGAGAAGATGCTCAGCGACCAAGCACTCCTCGCGCGATCTTTTCTCTGGGCAACGCGGCGCCTCGGCGACCACCCACAGTGGCGTGACGTCGCCCTCGCCACACTGCAATTTTGCCTCGACGAACTGGCCACGCCCGATGGTCTCGCCTCCTCCCTCGACGCCGATGCCGGTGGCGTCGAGGGATCACACGTCACGTGGCGCGCCGACGAAGTGGCCGACACTCTGCGTACGGCGGGACTCGACGACGACATCCCGCGAGCCCTCGCGCGATGGTCAATCCCCTCGTCGGCCACCGTGGACGGCCGCACGGTCCCCGCACTCGCGGACGGCGAACCATTCCTCACGCCCCCCTCGCTCCAGGCCGCTCGAGCGGCGCTGCGCGACCAGCGCCGACGTCGTCCTCAGCCACGCCGTGACGACAAGGTCGTGCTCGAGTGGAACGCCTACTTCGCCAGTGCGTGTCTCGTGAGCGATGAGTCGCGGTTCGTCGCGCGCGCACTCGACCTGCTCACGTCACTCGAGAGAACCCACTACCGCAACGGACAGTGGTGGCGCACCCGCTCCACCGACGCGCACGCGACCGCGGCCGACGTGGCCGCACTCGGCGACGCGCTCGTCGACGCCTACGAGGCGACGGGCGTCGACGAGTGGTTGACCCGCGCTCGTGACGTCGCTACGTACCTCATCGACCACCACTGGGATGGTGACGTCCCCAGTGCGCTCGCGCCACACGTGGGCCGGGGCATCTTCACCGCGAGTGACCTCGCCGAGGACCTCCCGATACGGCCCAAGGACCTGTTCGACGGTGTCACGCCCTCCGCCCACGGCCTCAGCGCACGTCTGACGGCACGGCTGGCGCTGTGCACGGGTGATCCGAACTGGGCCGCGTGCGCCCGACGGCTGGTTGAACTCGTCGGGGGACTGGTGCGCGACCACCCCGACCTCGTGGTCGACTCACTCGACGCCGCGGGATTCGCCCTCGACGGCGTCGAAATTGTCGTGCCCGGCGCTGCTCACCCCCTGAGCGACCACGTACGATGTAGGGCCGTGCCCCGCAGTGTCCTCGTCGTTGGAACCGGCTCGTCGCCCCTGCTCGCGGGTCGCCGATCCGGCGTCGCGTACGTATGCCGAGCGGGAGTGTGTTCCCGCCCCGTCGAGTCGATCACGGAACTCGATGAGCAGTTGCGAGATCTCACCGCGTGACACCCTGGACCCGCGAACCCGACGCTCGCGCGATCAAGCAACTGGTCGAGCACACGCCCCAGCGACCGGTCGTCGACCTCACGCCAGGCTCGACGATGACCGCCCTGGTTCTGGGATCCACCGACGAGTCGACGACCGTGATCGACCTCGCCAGCCAGGCGATCGTTCGTTGGCGTATCCCCTGGCCCGTGGGGATCGACACGGACCTCGCCCGCTTCGACGTCGTCGAGGGCGTTCTCGCGCCGGACATCGAGCGCTCCGATCTAGCCCAGCCGGAAGCGGTAACCCTCGCCGACCTCCCGCGCCGAGTCGGTACCTATCACGGGCGTCGCGTACGCAAGTGGCTCTACGCGCTCTCCGCGCCCGCCGACGGCCCTCTCTTCGGTTTTCGTGGACCGAGTGCGCCCTACTGGGAGTTCCGCGGCGAGCGCCCCAGCGTGGCACTTATTGCGGCTGATCGAGGACCACAGTTGCTACGCCGTCTCGATGACGGATCCACCTGGGTACGCTTCGGCTGGTTCGGCGACGACGTCTGGCTCGTCTGCGAAGATCGCCACGCGATCCGCACTATGGAAGCAACGCGACGGACCTCGCTCGCCGGCAAGGAACTCGCGACCTCGCTGGGATTTCGACCCGCCTACGTTCTCACGACGCTGTCCAACCCTATCGACGGGCACTGTTACAAGAGTTGCACGGGGCTCTTGCCGCGCGGCTGAGCCGCACGGTCGTGGACGACGCCCCTGCCGCGGGCACCGCGCTACTTGGGCAGCTTGGTCGACGCCAGTGTTTCGGCCATCGCCCAGCCGAAGACGACGAGGCGCTGACCCTTCTCCGGCTCGAGATCCTCAAAGAAGCGCTCGGCCCCATCGGGGACGCTTCCCTTGGCCGTCACGTAGTCGAGACACCCCACCGGGCCCGGAGCAACGGTCATCACGAAGGTGTGGTCATCGATCGCCTTCTCGGCTCCGAAACGTTTGGCGAGTCGGCGCCCCCACGCGCGATCCTCGCCCGTGGGCTTGTACCCCTCACGCGGCACGATGTCCACCAGGCCATTGAAGGCCCGAAAGCCGTCGGGGGTACTAAGTCGCGACCCGAGAAGAACGTCCTCGTCAGGAAAGGCTAGCAACGCCCGCCGGAATTGATCCTGAAGGATCACTCGAAGCGTCTGATCCGATTTGGCGTTACGATCCACGAGTAGCAGCCCCACCAGTAGCGCCGGCGTTCCTCCAATTCTCTCGAGCGACGAAAACGCGTAGCCGCGCATCCGCGCGCCCTCGCGGGCGATCGTCGAGAGTACCCACTCCTCACGCTGTTTGGACAGGAATCCGATGTCGAAATTGGGTTCGCGGTCGACGCATAAGTCGGCCATCTCGGCGAGCTCAACGTCGCTAAGAGCAGTGGTGTCCTTTGTCGTGACGGTCATGGCCATGAGTCCATTCTACGGGAATGAGCCACCGGGCCCCACGAACGGGGCGCACGCTACGCCTTAATCACGTTTCGACCGAATTCTGAGCGCAGATCGCCCACGACACCCGCGATGTCGACGTTGAATCGCGGGTCGAGTCGGTAGGCCTTTCCGGGCGATCCGGCTTCCAAAACGACGGGCGACGCACCGGGGTAACGCGAGAGGATTTCGCGCAGAGTCGCGAAGGAGGTGGGGGTGATGTCCTCGGGGCGCAGCGCCAGGCGTAACTCCTCGTCACCTCGTTGCACGGTCAGCGTGGACACCTCGAGGGCGCTGAAGCGCATCTCCTCGTCGCGTACGTCGAGGCGACCCTTGATCAGGACCACGTTGTCCTTCGCCAAAAATCCGCTGTACTCTTGAAACTTACGCGCCGAAAAGAGTATTTCCATGGTTCCGCCCAGGTCCTCGAGGACCACGCGGGCGTACTGCGCTCCGGCCTTGGTGGTACGAAGTTGCACCTCGGACAAGATCCCGCCCACGGTCACCGGTCGCCCAACGCGAGCGAGATCCTCGGCCCGCTCGCGCACCGTGGTGATCGTGCCGTCGGTGCGCGCGACCAGCGCCGCCTCGTAGGCGTAGAGCGGGTGGTCCGAAATGTAGGTACCGAGCATCTCTCGCTCGAAATCCAGCTTCACCGACGGTTCAAATTCGGCGCTGGAGATCGTCAGCTCCGTCCCCTCCCAGTCGTCGCCCCCCTCCTCATCGAACGCCGCAAAGAGGGTGGAGATACCGAGCGAGAGATCTCGGCGACGGGCGGTGGTGACATCGATCAACTCGTCAATTCGCCACAGGAGCCCCTGTCGAGTGACCCCCAGCGAGTCGAAAGCACCGGCCTTGATCAGTGACTCCATCGTGCGTCGATTGAGTACCACCGGGTCGACGCGGCGCACGAAGTCGTAGATGGACGAAAAGGCACCACGCTCCTCACGCTCGCGCACAATCTTGTCCACCAGGGCCTCGCCCACGTTGCGTACGGCGGCCAGCCCGAAGAGAATGGTGCTCTCGCTGCTCGTGCTCGGCGCGTACTGCGCGAAGGACTCGTTGACGTCGGGCACGCCCACGGAAATCTCCATCTGGCGTGCCTCGTTGAGATAGAGCGACGCCTTGTCCTTGTCGTCGGAGAACGACGTGAGCAGCGCCGCCATGTACTCGACCGGGTAGTTGGCCTTCAACCAGGCATTCTGGTAGGCGATGAGCGCGTAACCGTACGCGTGACTCTTATTGAAGGCGTAGTCCGCGAACGGTTCGATCTTGTCGAAGATGGCCTCGGCGAGGTCCTCCTCGTAGCCCTGGCGCTGGGCGCCCTCGACGAATTTGGTCCGCTGCGCCTGAATCATGTCACGGATCTTCTTCGAACAGGCCTTGCGCAGATTGTCGGCCTCGGTCATCGAGAAGCCCGCAATGGTCGTCGCGACGCGCATGATGTCCTCTTGGTAGATCATCAGGCCGTAGGTCTCACCCAGGATCGGCGCGAGGTCGGGGTGATCGTAGATGACCTCCTGGCGGTGGTTCTTGCGATCGGCGTAGTCGTTGTGCACGTTCTCGCTGAGCGGTCCCGGTCGGTATAACGCGACGAGCGCGGCGATGTCGTCAAAGCTGGTGGGCGCCAGGCGGCGCATGAGTTGACGCATCTTGTCGCCCTCGAGTTGGAAGACCCCAATGGAGTTCCCCCGCTGGAGCATGGCGAAGACCTTCTCGTCGTCGAGGGGAACGTGATCAATGTCGACGACCAGGTCACGGCGACGGCGCACGTGCTCGAGGGTTCGCTCAATGATGGCCAGGTTGCGTAGACCCAGAAAGTCCATCTTGAGCAGCCCCAGCTTCTCGATGGCGCTGGCCTCGTACTGGGTGACAATCGGCGAGTCGTCCACTGACGCGTTGGGACCCGACTTACGCTGCACCGGCACGTACGCCAGGACCGGCTCCTTGGTAATCACCACCGCGGCGGCGTGAATACCGTCCTGACGGCGCTTATCCACGAAGCCCTTGGCCACGTCAACGACGTGGTGGACATCGTTGTCGTCGTCGTAGAGAGAGCGCAGTTCTGCCGCCTCGGCGAAGCGTCCCTCGTAGCCGGGGACCGGAGTGAAACAGGCCTCGAGAGGCAAGTCCTGACCCATGACCAGCGGCGGCATGGCCTTGGCAATCCGGTCCCCCAATTGGGGGGGGTAGCCGAGCACCCGCGCGGCGTCGCGCACCGCGGCGCGGGCCTTGATGGTCGAGAACGTAATGATCTGCGCCACGTGGTCCGACCCGTAGCGCTCCGCGGCGTAGCGAATCATGTCGCCGCGGTAGCGCTCGTCGAAGTCCATGTCGATATCGGGCATCTGCTTTCGCCCGGGGTTGAGGAACCGCTCGAAAATGAGACCGTAACGGATGGGGTCGAGGTCCACGATCCGCAGGCAGTACGCCACGCAGCACCCCGCCGCGGACCCTCGTCCGGGCCCCACCCGAATTCCCGCCTCCCGCGCGTGGCGAATAAGGTCCCACACCACGAGGAAGTAGTCCGAGAACCCCATCGTCGCGATCACGCCCAACTCGTAGTCCAGGCGCGCGCGCACCGTCTCGTCGATCGCGCCGTAACGCTCGACGGCGCCGGCGAAGGCCAGTTCGCGCACGAAGCGGTCCGCGCCCTCCTGGTGCGTGGCCCCGGCGAACTCCGCGGGAATCGGATACTCGGGCAGAGCGTCATTGTCGAACTCAATCGTCACGTCCGCCCGCTCGGCAATCACCAGGGTGTTGTCACAGGCCTCGGGCACCTCGCGGAACAGGTAGCGCATCTCGGCGCTCGTCTTCAGGTAGTGCTGATCGCTGTGAAATCGAAAACGGTTCGGATCCGACACGAGCGAGCCCGTCCCGATACACAGCAGGGCGTCGTGCATCTCCACGTCAGCGTGGCTGACGTAGTGCAGATCATTGGTCGCCAGCAACGGCGCCCCAATCTCACGCGCCAACGTCACGAGCTGCGGGTTCGTACGAGCCTGTTCGGGCAAGCCGTGATCCTGCAACTCAATGAAGAAGTTCTCCGGTCCGAAGATGGATTGGAGACGACCGGCGAGGTCACGCGCCTTGGGATAGTTGTCCTGAAGCAGCGCCTGTAACACGACACCGCCCAAGCAACCCGAGGACGCTATCAGGCCCGTGGCGTGTTGCTCGAGCAGTTCCCAGTCCAGACGCGGCTTGTAGTAGTACCCCTCCAGAAACGCTCGCGACGAGAGTTCGCGAAGATTGCGGTACCCCTCGTTGGTGACGGCGAGAAGTGTCAGGTGGTGATAGAGCTTCTGACCCCCGTCGGTGTCGCCCCCGGTATCGTCCAGACGCCCGCGACGCGGTGGACGATCGAAGCGCGACTCGGCGGCCATATAGGCCTCGAGACCGATCACCGGCGTCACACCGTGACGTCGACACGACTCGTAAAAGTCGATCACGCCGTAGAGATTCCCGTGATCCGTGATCGCCAGCGCCCGTTGACCGTCGGCCGCGGCCGCGCTGACCAACTCCTCGACGCGCGCCGCCCCGTCGAGCATCGAGAACTCGGTGTGGTTGTGGAGGTGGACGAACTCCTCGCTCACCTCGCTCCTCCCTCGGGTTCGACTACGTCAGCCACGACGCGTCGCCCTCAAAGGTACGTGCCGCTACGCGGAGCACCCGCGCCGGGATTCAGCGATCGATCGCGCATCTTCTCGAGTTGAGCGGCCGCGGCCGCCTGCTGGGCGAACAGGGAGGCCTGGATCCCGTGGAACAGGCCCTCAAGCCATCCCACCAGTTGCGCTTGAGCAATGCGCAACTCCGACTCCGAGGGCACCCCTTCGACGAAGGGAGGTGCCATACGCGCCAACTCGGCCCCGAGGTCCGGGGAAAGGGCGCTCGACAATTCCTCGATCGACGTCTCGTAGATTTCGCGGAGACGACCCCGACCGGCCTCGTCCATCGGGGCGCTGCGGGCCTCGTCCAACAGGGTCTTCACCATCGCACCGATCCGCATGACCTTGGCGGGCTGAGAAATGAAGTCCGTCGCCTCGGCACCCGCGTCGTCACCGTCTTGACCAGACTGACCAGGTGCCAACACTTCGTCGGGTCCGATAGTGACCTCCGGGCCCGGTTCGTTCACGTTTTCTTCCACCTACGCAGTGTGCCAGATTGACGCCCCCCCCTCCTACACCCCGCGTCTCTCCCTCGCGGCCCGCTCGCCCACCGTCTCCGGCCTCGAACGAGGGCCTCACTAGACTGGGGGTGGTGAGAGTCTCGACGAGGGGTGACTACGCCAGTCGCGCTCTACTGAGCCTGGCGCTGCGCGGTGAGGGGGCCGCCCCCACCTCGGTACGCGATCTGGCCCAGCGAACGGGCCTACCTCAGCCCTACCTCGAGCAAATCCTCCTCGCGCTCAAGGGCGTGGGGCTGGTTCGCTCGAAGCGAGGCGTCGGCGGCGGGTACGTCCTGGCGCGCCCGGCCGCGTCCATCACTCTGGCCGAGGTGGTCGCCGCAATGGACGGGCCCATCGTGGCCGGCGACTTCGGCCCACCCCACGAGGGTGGTGCGTGCGACCACGAGGGTCAATGCGTCCTGCTGGCCGTGTGGGCCGACGTGGGCAACCACATGCGCGAGCACCTCGCGACGTACACGCTGGCCGACATGGTCGAGCAGGCTCGCGGCGGGCGCAGCGTCGCGCGCACGCACGAGCCGGCGGCCCACTCCTCACAATTCTTAGACGTTCCTTGACAAGGCGTTATTGAAACGACGCGTCCGGCGTGGTACATTAATCATGCGTCCGTAGGAGAAATACCGAAGCCGCTGGGCGCGACACTTCGACCGTGACGAGGAGAGCCATGACGAACCCTGACATTCGCCGCAGCGCCGTGAATACCAACGACATGTTGGGACTTTTGATGCGTGATCTCGACCGGTACCCCATGCCCAACTACGACGAGCAAGTCGAGTTAGCCAAGCGTGTCACGGCGGGTGACGACGACGCCAAGAAGCAAATGGTCGCCGCCAACCTACGCCTGGTGCTGCACTGGGCCCGTCGCTACCAGGACCGTGGCGTGGAAATGGTCGATCTGGTCCAAGAGGGAACCTTCGGCCTGCTTCGCGCGGTCGAGAAGTTCGACTGGGAGCGAGGCTTCAAGTTCTCGACCTACGCGACCTGGTGGATCCGCCAGGCCCTGCAGCGTGCGGTACAGCAGCACGGCCGCACCATCCGCATTCCCCTCGAGGTGGGCGAGCAGTTGCAGCGCTTGGAGGCCACCACGGCCGAACTAAACGCGCTCCTCGCCCGCACTCCCACTGACGAGGAGTTGACCGAGGCGACCGGGATGTCCAAGAGCGAGCGCGAGGGTCTGCGGGGACTGGCCGGCGTGACGGCGAGCCTCGACCAGCCCGCGTCCTCGGACTCGGCCACCACCCTCGGCGATCTGGTCGCCCCTAGTCAGACGGACTGGGTCGGTGACATTGAGCAGTCGATGATCGATGAGCAGTTGCACGGCGCCCTCGATCACCTGAGTGACGTCCAGCGCGACGTGCTCACGTTACGCTTCGGGCTCAACGGTGCCGCGCCGCTCTCGCTCCAGGCGACGGCGACGAAGATGGACATCGGAGTGCGACGCGTACGACGGGCCGAGGAGGAGGCGCTGGCGGCCCTACGCCACGACCGGAGCGTCGTCGCCGCTCACGAGACGCTCTAGCCCCAGAAGGACGTTCACTCTGACACGCACTGCACGGCGCGAAGGTCGCCGGGCAGTTCCGCTCGGACCGTCACCGTGTCACCAGACCGGGGATGGGTGAAGACGAGTTGCGTCGCGTGCAGGAAGAGCCGGTCGGGTGCCAGACGCTGATCGCGACGGTGCCCGTAGCGGGTGTCATTGACGACGGGGTGCCCGATCGCGGCCAGGTGAACCCGGATTTGGTGCGTGCGGCCGGTCTCGAGACGAAGCTGAAGCAGGGTGGCGGCGTGCGGACGCGTGACCCGTTCGAGAACCTCGTAGTGCGTACGCGCGGGGCGCCCGTCCGCTCGCACCGTCATCAGAGTCGGCGTGCGGGCGGAGCGGCCAATCGGGGCGTCGATGACGCCTGCCTCGTCGGTCATGTGCCCCTCCGCGAGGGCGACGTACGTACGCGTGACGCGGCGTTGGGCCATTTGAGCCACCAGGTCGCGAAACGCGAACTCGCTCAGCGCGACCACCAGCAGTCCCGACGTCCCCTTGTCGAGACGATGTACGATTCCCGGACGCGACGCGTCGCAGACGCCGCCACTCGCGAGTTCGTCGAGCACCGGGTAGCGCGCCAGTAGTCCGGCGACCAGCGTCGCGTCGTCGTGGCCCGACCCAGGGTGCACCACCTGCCCGGGAGCCTTATTGACCACGATCAGATCGTCATCCTCGTACACGACGTCGACGACCACCGAGGAGTTCGCCACGACGGCCGCGGTGCCGAGGGCGCCCACTCGCGCTACCAGGTGCTGCCCGCTCCTCACGACGTGGGAGGATCGGGCGACCACCCGCTCGTCGACCGTGACCGCGCCACGCGCGAGCGCCGCTCCCACGTCGCGCCGTGAGCGCCCCGTCAGCATGGCCACCACCCGATCGACCCGCAGACCGTCCAGCGCGGCGGGCACGGGAACGTCGAGGGTCTCACCGTCGAAGGGATCGGGCACGTGACTCACGAGCCCAGCAGCCGAACGCCGCGCGCCGCGGCCACCGCCAAGATCACGAATCCCACACTGAGTGACGCGTCGGCGAGGTTGAATACCGGAAAGCGACCCACGGCAACGAAGTCCGTGACCTCGTGAGGGTGAGCGGTAAGCCGGTCGACCACGTTCGCCACTCCCCCTCCGATGAGGAGCCCGAAACCGATCGACGACACGCCCGGACGGGCTCGAAGGGCGACCACCAAGACGACCAACGCCACCGCCAGTGTCGCCACGGTAGTGACGAGGGCGCTCGACGGGTTAAAGGAGAACGACACGCCGCTGTTGTACTGCAGGCGCAGCCACACCGGTCCCCACACGTGACGGGGGTGAAACCGCAACGCCGAGCGCGCCCAGGCCTTGGTCGCCTCGTCGAGCGCCGTGACCACCACGATCGTGGTCAGAACCGTGAGATTGAGCCGAGGCGCTAAACGTTGGCGCGGCACGACACGCACGTGAAGACCGGCACCTGCGCCAGGAGCCGTGCCTTGGAGATTGGCTCGAAGCACTCGTCACAACGGCCGTAACTACCGTCGTCGACGCGCGCGAGCGCCACGTCAATCTCATCGAGCTTCAAGCGCAGCGCTGCCGAGAACTCCTTCAGCTGATCACGCTGGATGTCGGACGCGACGCTGGAGCCATCCTCGTCGTCGTACTCGAGTCGCTCACGGTCCACCAGCATCTCGTCCGCCTCAGACTCCGCCACCGCGATCTGTTCCGACGTTGTCGCACGTGCCTCCAGCAGCAGCGTCCGCAACTCCCCAAGAAAGGCGAGATCGTCGGCGTAGGGCTTCGAGTGCATCTTGCGCTCCAGAGCCTCCGCCCGCTGACGCTCCTCCTCCTCGCGTCGCTCGAGACGTTGCTGCTCCTCGGCGTTACGCCGCTCGATCTCGCGCGCCCGGCGCTGCTTCTCGGCCTCCACGGCGCGGTGACGCGCCTCTATCTCGCGCTGCCTCTTCAACTCCAGGGCGGCCTTCTCACGAGCCTTACGCGCCAGTTCACGCTCCTTGGCGGCGGCCTTGGCCTTGGCCTCGCGCTCCTTGGCGGCGGCCTTGGCCTTGGCGTCACGCTCCTTGGCGGCCCGGGTCGCCACGGCCGCCGACGATCCCTTCGCCGACGTCGTCGCGGTCGCCTTCTTCGACGTCGCGGTCGACGCCTTCTTCGCGGTCACGGTCACCGCGTGCGGCGCTGCCGTGCGCGCGGGGGACACCGCAGCCTTGCTAGCGCGGGCGAGACGAGGCGACATACTTACTCCTTCGCAGCGATGAATGAACGAGCGCCGACCCTACCAGGCGACGGGCCCCTTACGAGCGATCGTCACGCGTGACGTCGAACGGGACGATCCGACCACCCTCGTGCGAGGCGTCCCCGACGTGATCCTCCGCGCGCGCCACGGGGGTGGGTGACGACGATAACGGGGAGGGCGGCACCGCTCGCGCGGCTCCGCCGACGTGGAGAGAACTGTCGATCCACCGCGTGAACTCGCCCAGAACGCCGAGGAGTCTCGTGCGCTCCACCTCGAGTTGACGACCCAGAGTCTCCACGTCCTCGCTCAGGCGCTGCTTCAAGCCGTTCAGCCGGTTCACCTCGTCCTCGGCCCGACCGCGAGCCTCGCTCACAATCTCGCGCGCGCGCTCCTGGGCCGCCACCGTGAGATCGCGAGCTTTCTCCTGGGCCTCCTTTTGGGCGTGGTCAATGAACTGCTGGGCCATGGCAATCATCGCGGCAACCTGTTCGGCCCCGGCACCCGGCCCCGTCGGTCGCACGGGTGCGACGACCGAGGTGGGGGGAGCCGAGGGAGCGGGCACCGGCGGCGGCGCCGGCGGGGGCGCCACCGGCGAGACGTTGGCGCGTCCACCCTCCAGCTGCGTAATCCGCTCCGCCGCCTGGCGCAACTGCAAGCGCTGCTGCTGAAGTTGATCCTTCAACTGACGAGCCTCGACGGAGACGCGCTCGAGAAACTCATCGACTTCGTCGACGTTGTAGCCCTTGAGTCCCACCTTGAAGGCGACCGTATCGATGGCGTCCAGTGCAGAACGAGCGGTATCGAGAGAATCCATGGTGCCACCCTACAACGGCTACCCCGCACAAATGGGGCTCGTGATCAGATGAAGGCGTTGATGATCTCGAGCAGGATGATGGCCACCAGTACCGAGAAGTCGACCCCCACCCCTCCCACGCGCGGCTGGGGCAGAATCGAGCGAATGGGCCGCAGTACCGGCTCCGTGATAGTGAAGAGCACCCGACGCACACTCGCGAGCGCCCCGCCCGACGAGGAGGGGAACCAACTCAGCAACGCCGAGATGATGAGGATCCAGATGTAGAGAAACAGCAGTTCGTGAATAACGCTCATGAAAGGTCGAACGAGCGAAAGCCCGAGAGCCGGAGATTCTCGCGCGCCTCGGCGCTCAGGTGCGTTCCCTGGGGGCTGACGAGATAGACACCGGTGCCCAGGCGCTCGACCTTGGCCCGCAGGGCCCACGCCGTCCCGGACGTGAAGTCCACCAGACGACGCCCGACCGCGGGCTCCAGTTGGGTGATGTTCA
This sequence comes from Actinomycetes bacterium, assembly GCA_021793395.1. Classification (GTDB taxonomy): domain Bacteria; phylum Actinomycetota; class Acidimicrobiia; order Acidimicrobiales; family RAAP-2; genus RAAP-2. Next base: position 35,955 of record JAJYSU010000011.1, on the reverse strand, counting down.
CCACGACGACTCGACCACTGCGCAGTAGATCCGTGACTTGGCCCGCCTCGTGGAAACTAGGCGGGAAAAAGACCACCGGCTCACGCTGTGGCGTCGGCGGTACCGGGCGCGTGCGAGTGGTCGGCATCGGCCGCGGGCGTGCCACTTGGCCCTGCGCGTCCAGTACCGCGATCGACGACGGACGACCACCCGGCGCTCGTGGTGGAGCCGGAGCCGGCCGCGCCGCCGGGGCCCACTCACCCTCATCCTCGTAGTTAACGGGATCGCTGAAGGGGCGCGACGGAGCGTTCGAGGCGAAGTCCCCGTACTCGTCCTCGATCAAGCCGAGAAAGCCCAGCGCCTTACGCATCTTCTCGTTCATTCACCTCTCCTCGCGGCCGGAGCCCGAGTCCATGTTAGGCGAGGCCACCGAGTCTGCGCCGCGAGGCCCAAAGAGGGCTCGTCCGATGCGCACCTCCGTCGATCCCATCTCGCACGCGAGCTCCACATCCTCACTCATGCCCATCGAGCGTTCCGCCAGTCCCAGGTCGTCGGCGAGGTCGCGCGTGACCTCAAAGGCCTCGCGCGCGCCGCCTCCCAGCGGCGCCACCGTCATAAGCCCCGTCACCACCAGTCCGAGTTCACGCGCCCGTGTGACCAGCGTGGGCACCTCCTGAGGCGAGACACCGCGGCGGCGGGACTCCCCCGACACGTCCACCTCGACGTACAGCGGCTGCGACGCTCCCAGCTGGGCCAGGCGCTCCGCCTCCTTCACTCGCGCGAGCGAGCAGATCACGTCGCACGACGCCACGATCCGGGCGATCTTGTTCGACTGCAGGGCCCCCAGATAGTGCCACGACAGGTCCAGGTCCGAGGTCGCGTCGCGCGTCGCTCGCAACTCGTCGAGATAGTTCTCGCCAATGGCGCTCAGCCCCACGGCCGCCGCCGCCCGTACCATCTCGGGACCAAAGGACTTGGCCACCGCGACGATGCGCACCTGCGCCGGGTCGCGTCCGGTGGCGGCGATACGTCGGCGCACCTCACGCAGATTGCGAGCAACGAGGTCTCGCCTCGCCTCCTCAGCGGAGGAAACTGGGGAGGTCATCATCGCCCCCCACGTCGAAGAAGTCATCGCTCGACGTGGCGAAGATGTCGCTACGCGGGCCTTCGGTCATCACGGGCTCACTCGTCGTCGTCGTCGGAGCCGGCTTGACGGGCGCGTGGTGATCGAAGCCGGCCGCGATGACCGTGACGCGTACGGCGTCACCAATGGAGTCGTCGATGACGCTGCCAAAGATGATGTTCGCGTCGGGATGCGCCACTGAATGAATAATGTTGGCGGCGTCGGTCACTTCGGCCAACGTGACCGTCGAGCCGCCGACGATGTTCATAAGAATGCCGCGGGCACCGTCGATTGACGCCTCGAGCAGGGGTGAGGTGATGGCCGCGCGCGCCGCGTTCACCGCTCGACCCTCTCCCGTGGACTGGCCCACACCCATGATGGCGCTACCCGCGTTACGCATGATGGCGTTGACGTCGGCAAAGTCGGTGTTGATAAGTCCGGGTACTGTGATCAGGTCAGTCACGCCCCGAACCGCCGAGAGCAGCACGTCGTCCGCGATCTTGAAGGCGTCCAGCATCGACGTATCCGACGCCGCGACCGAGAGCAGTCGGTCGTTGGGAATCACGATGAGCGTGTCAACCTTGGCTCGCAGCGCCTCGATCCCCTTTTCGGCCTGCGTCGCCCGACGCTTACCCTCGAAGGAGAACGGCCGAGTCACCACACCAATGGTCAAGATGCCCAACGAGCGCGCGATGTCGGCCACGACCGGCGCGGCGCCGGTACCCGTACCGCCACCCTCACCAGCGGTAATAAAGACCATGTCGGTCTCCTTGATGGCCTCCTCGATCTCGGCGCGGTGGTCCTCGGCGGCCTGACGACCCACCTCGGGGTCGCTACCCGCCCCGAGGCCCCGCGTCAACTGACGCCCGATGTCCAACTTGAGGTCGGCTTCGCTCAGCAGTAGGGCCTGCGCGTCGGTATTCGCGGCGATGAACTCGATGTTGCGCAGTCCCGAGGCGATCATCCGATTGACCGCGTTGACGCCGCCGCCACCGACGCCGATGACCTTGATCACGGCGTGGTAGTTGCTTTGGCTGAGACTCATGTAACCCCCTTGGGTGAACTCTTCTACTGTGTCCCACCGCCCCGCGGGTCACGAAACTATGGCGAACAAATGTCCCTGAAGGCTAGTCATCTATGAAATATTGGTCAAATAAAGCTTTACGACGGCGGAGCGCCCGTCACCGACAACGCCCCGGGTACCGACACGTCCACGATATCGCCCGGACTCAGGCGACTGTGGGCAATGACCGAGGCGATGGCGACAAACTTCGCGTGCAGGTTCGTCGCGGGACCCAGCACGAAGCGCACCGGCGTCGTCATCTGTAACGTGACTGAACCAGCCGAACCCTCGCTCACCACCGAAACCTGGCGAGAGAAGGCGGGCGGTAACCGACTCGCCACGTAGGCCGCCGCGAGGCCCGCGCGTCGAAACGGCCACACGAGGCCGCCCGTTCCGCTATAGCGCAACGTCGGAAGATTCGCGTGCAGGGGCGCAGGACCCAGATCTCGACCGCTCGAGTCCACGTACTGAAGTTGGTGCGCGGCGTCGAAGGCGACCGCAATCGCGACGCGTTCGTGCACCTGAACCACCACCGTGTCCGGCCAGTGGCGCGTCACGCTCACGTCTCGAATCCACACGAATCTCGTGAGTCGCCGATTGATCACCGCGGCGTTGACGTCGATCATGGGGGGGTGCGACGCGAGCCCCGATACCGCGAGGACCGCCGTCACGCTCTCGTGATGTAATCCCTGCACCCGAACGTGGTTGACGCGCAGAAAGGGTTGATGTGCCAACCAGACCCCACCCGCCACCACGGTTGCCGCGACGAGCACGCTACCCAGCGCCCAGCGCCACCGCCGATGACGGGGTCGGCGACGCGACTCACCACGGCTCACGTCCTCACGCGACACCGGGGGATCCGTACGGGAGCGACGCTCGCGACGCGTGACGCGTGACGCGTCGTCGCGGACCCGAGGACGCCTCACCGCTCCTCGAATCCCAGAAGTCGGTTCTCGGCCACGAGGGTCACGCCCGTGGACTCGCGCACCCGCGACACCACGGCCGTCATCACGTCGTACACGTCGCGAGCTCGACCGCCGGCGTCGACCAGGATGAAGTTGGCGTGTTTCTCGCTAACCATCGCCGAGCCGACGCGTAATCCCTTGCAGCCCGCCGCCTCGATCAGTCGACCCGCGGCGTCGCCGTCGGGATTCCGAAAGACGCTGCCGCCGTTGGCGCCACCCGGCTGGTTCGCCCGCCGCCATCGCACGATCGCGCGAATCGTCGCGTCGGACTCCACGGGATCACCCACGGCGAGCCGCAATGTCGCCGCCGTCACCACGTCGCCGGGCGCGAGGGCACTCGTGCGGTACGCGAAGCCCAGAGCCATCGCGTCCACCTCGACGAGCCCCCCGCGCCAGAGAGTGACCGTGCTCACGCACGCTGCCATGTCCGAGCCGTGTCCGCCGGCGTTCATCGCCACGGCTCCACCAAGGGTTCCGGGTACTCCTACCGCCCACTCGAACCCACTGATCCCCGCGTGCGCGAGACGTCGCGCGGCCACCGGTAAGTCGACTCCGGCTCCCACGAGCGCGTGGACGGCGTCGCCGTCGTTCCACCAGCGCAACTCGGAAAAGTCGCCCACCAGTCGCAGCGCCACTATCGAGTGCTCCCCCTCCGCCACCAAGAGGTTGGAGCCGTTACCGATCACGACGAGCGGAAGGTGCGTCGCCTCAATCAGCGGTGACAACTCCTCGAGATCAGACGCCGACGATACCGTCACGAGAACCCGAGCCAGCCCCCCCACCCGGTACGTCGTCATGGCCCCCAGGGGCGCGTGCTCGCGCGCCCGCGGCCCCGCGCGCGCGACCAGTGCGTCCACGGACCTCACGCCAGGCCTCCGGGCAGACGCGACGCCACTCCCGCCACGTCACCCGCGCCGAGCAGAATAATCGCGTCACCGGGTTCGCTCCCCGCGGCCAGCAGAGCCGCCACCGCGTCCAGATCTCTCGCGTAGTCCACGTCGAGCGAACCACGCCACGCGACCAGCTCGTCACGCACCACCTCACCCGTCACCCCGTGGGGATTCGCTTCACCGGCCGTGTAAATGTCGGTCACCACTACACGCGACGCCGCGGCAAAGGCGGGCGCGAAGGAGCCCGCCAGGCTGACGGTGCGCGTGACCCGGTGCGGCTGGAACACCGCGGTCACGCGCCGATATCCACCATCGCGCGCCGCGTTCAGCGTCGCCGCGATCTCCCCCGGTAGGTGGGCGTAGTCCTCGTAGACGTCGGCACCGCGCCACACGCCGAGGAACTGGAAGCGCCGCGGGGCACCACGAAACGCGCTCAGACCGCGGACGACGTCGGCACGGTCGACGCCCAGCGCCAGTGCGAGCACCGCCACGACGGCCGCGTCGGCCACGTTGTGAGCACCGGGCACGTGGAGTTGCACCGCGAGCGACGTTGCCGGGCCCTCGAGGGCGAAGCGAGCCGTGCGACGAGCGAGTTCGACATCGCTCACCCGCCACTCGCAACCAGCCGTGCGCCCCACCCACTGCACGTCACCGTCGGCACCGCCACCCACGCGTAACGCGCCGGCGTCGTCGCCCCACGCCACGACCGGACCCGTCGTGCGAGCAAGGAGCGCGACAAACGCCGCCTCCAGCGCCTCCGGGGAACCGTAGTAGTCGAGGTGATCGGGCTCCACATTCAGAAGTCCCAGAGCGTAGGGTTCGAGCAAGGCGAACGTACCGTAGCTCTCGTCGACCTCGAGCACGAGGTAGGGCCCGCCCCAGTGACCGTTAGGACCCACGCCACGTACCGGGGCTCCGACCAAGCGCGAGTCGTCACGACCCGCCGCGGCGAGCACGTGAACCATCATGGAAGTCGCGGTGGTCTTGCCGTGCGTGCCGGTCAGACCAATCACTGGTTGACTGCGACCCAACTCGGCCAGGGCGCGAGCGCGCGGCACCAGTTCGGCGCCGCGCTCCCGCGCCGCGACCAACTCGGGGTGCGACGCCGCGACCGCCGGCGACCAGAGGACCACCTCCGCCGCCTCGCCGTGGCGGGGATCTCGGCCGACGCGTACCTCAATACCGACGTCCGCCAACTCCTCCATCTCGTTCGACGCACGGTCGTCGCTGCCCGTGACGACGCACCCCCGTTCGCTCAGCAGCCGTGCCAGACCGCTCATCCCCGCTCCGCCGACCCCCACGACGTGCACGCGCCGACCAGGTTCGAACACTGTCACCGCAGCCCGCCCACCTCGCGCGTCACTCGCGCGATGGCCGCGGCAGCGTCGGGGTGCGCCAACGAACGCGCCGCCTCGCCCATCACCGCCGCCGTCTCGCCACTGAGAACCTCACGCAACGCGTCACCCAGGGACGTGGCGGTGCAGCGGGCGTCGGCCAACACCAGGGCGCCCCCCGCCTCCTCCACGCGACGGGCGTTACGGGTCTGATGGTCCCCCGGTGCGCCCGGGAGGGGCACGAGGACCGACGCGATACCCAACATCGTCAACTCCGCAATCGTCGCCGCCCCGGCACGACTCACCGCCACGTCGGCCACCGCCCACCAGGTCGCCATGTCGGCGAAGCCGATTACGCGATAGTCGAGGCGCGCGCCGCGCGGCTGAGCCGCTCGTACCCACGCCTCGTCGCGTCGGCCGGTGACGTGGATCAGCGCCACGTCCTCACGGTCGGCCCAGCGCGACGCGAGTTCGCTCACCGCCTGGTTCACGCTGGCCGCACCCAGTGACCCGGTCATCACCACGATGACCCGGCGCGAGGGATCGAGCGGCGGGTCGAGCGCCGCGCGAGCGCGAGCGCGAGCGGGCGCCGAGCGGTCGAGCGCCGCGATCGCGGGACGCACGGGTACGCCGGTCACCACGCGGCGCACGTCAACGTCGACGCCCGTATCGGAGAAGGCCACGCAGCGGCGCGCGGCGAATCGGGCCACCAGACGGTGAGCGGCACCGGGTACCGCATCCAGATCCACCAGTACCAACGGACGACGCCACAACACCGCGCCGACGCTCACCGCCAACGAGGCGTAGCCTCCGAAGGACACGACGACCGCGGGGCGCCACCGACCGATCCAGTACGCCGCGGCCGCGCCGGCTCCGATCAGTTGAGCCACCGCTCCCGCGTTCTGACGCCAGGCACGTGACGACCACGAGCGCTGGATACCGCGCCCCGCGAGCAGCGTCACGGGCACCGGGCCGGACAGCAACGTGGCCTCCTGACCCCGTCGACTTCCGACGAAACGCAGTGCGTTCGCGGGCACCCCCGACTCGCGCAGGGCGTCCGCCAGGGCCAGCATCGGAAAGATGTGACCGCCGGTACCGCCGCCCGTGATCACGACCTCGTTCACCGCGCACCGCCTCGCGACTCGCCGAGGCCGCGTTCGGGACGGTGGCGAGAGTATCGCTGGTCAGGCGCGGGCGAGGCTCGACCGCGATCGTGGGCGACGTTGTAGACCAAGCCCATCGCGGCCAACTCGGTGATGAGAGCCGTGCCCCCGTAGGAGAAGAACGGCAGCGGCACCCCGGTCACCGCCCACCATCCAACCACCGAGGCAACGTTGATGACAACTTCGAGCATGATCCACGCGGTGACGCCCACCACCATGACCCGATACACACCATTGGACGAGCGTTCGGCGATACGAACAGCGACGAAGAGAAACCACGCGAAGAGGGCGATGACCGCCACCGTGCCGAGCAGCCCGAGTTCCTCACCCACGATCGTGAAGATGAAGTCCGTATGGGGGTTCGGCAGCAGTCCCCACTTCTCACGGCTGTGACCCAGCCCGAGACCGGTCAGTCCTCCCGCCCCCAAACCAATCTTCGACTGCAGTAGCTGATAGCCGCTTCCGAGCAGATCCTGGTTGGGGTGCAAGAACGAGAAGAAGCGACGCGCCGAGTACGGACGGTAGATCATGTACCCCCCGAAGCCGAGCAGACCACCACACGCCACCCAGGCCAACTTTCTCCACGCCAGTCCGGCCGTGGCGAGCATGACGAACGCAATGGCGACGACGACCGAGGACGTCCCGATGTCGGGTTCGATGACGATTAAACCCGCCCCCGCGACGACCGGCAGCATCCATCTCGCCAGGGGGCCCCATCGGGTGAACTCGTCACCGTGACGGTCGACGGCCCACGCCACGAACAACACCGTCGCCAACTTGAACAGTTCGGACGGCTGAAGGTCGATAATGTGCAGGTTCAGCCACCGCTTACCTCCGTTCGCGCTGACGCCGACTATCTTCACCGCCACGAGCAGACCGAGAGCGATCGTCATCACCAGCGGAGCCCGGCGCACCACGTAGGAGAGGCGAACGCGCGCCACGACGTAGAACGCAATGGCGCCAAATCCCAGGTACACGAGATCGCGCGTCATGAGTCCCCAGGTTGAGCCGCCCGTGGTAGCCGCCACTCCTTCACTGGCCGAGGCCACCATCACCGTGCCGAAGGCGACCAGCAGCGTCACCACCAGTACCAACATCCTCGCGTCGTGGTCCCCCCGCGGCAGAGGCTGAACGATGCCGCCTCCGTCGTCGACCCGTGGGGGTCTCGACCCGGCGAGGGAGCTCGGTCGCGCCACTCAGACCACCTTCGCAATCTGCAGGAAATCACCGTAGAAGATGCCCAGGGCCATAGCCGCGAGCAGACCGGCCAGGATCCAGAACCGAACAATCACCGTGGTCTCCGGCCACCCCCGTAACTCGAAGTGATGATGAAAGGGCGCCATGCGAAAGATTCGCCGCCCAAAAATCCGAAAACTCAGTACCTGAAGGATCACCGACGACGTCTCGGCCACGAAGAGACCGCCCAGGATGACCAGTAACAGGTCAAGATTCATCAAGAGACAGAGGGCACCGAGACCCGTACCAATCGCCAACGATCCCGTGTCGCCCATGATGATCTTCGCCGGCGCCGCGTTCCACCAGAGAAATCCCAGGCACGCCCCCACCAGGCCCACCGCCACGAGGCCGAGGTCCAGGGAGGAATGCAGTCGGTAAATCGCGTAATGGCGGAACTGCCAGTAGCCGATGATCGAGAGTACGCCGAAGCAGAATGTGGCCGCACCCGCCGCTAGACCATCGAGACCGTCGGTCAGGTTGACGGCGTTCGACGTCGCGATAACGACCACGATCGCCAACACGATCCATCCGGTGGCCGTCAAATTCCATCCCGGCAACGACCAACGAGTGAAAGAGAGGTCGGTCGACGTGTGCACCCACGTAATGGCCAATACCGCAAAGGCAGCCGCAATGGCCAGCTGACCCACCAACTTTCCCCGCTTGTTTAACCCTAGGTTGCGCGCGTTACGAATCGCCACCAGATCGTCAAGGAACCCGAGGAGTCCCGAGGCGAGCGTCACCGCGATGACGAGCACACCCGCACGCGTGAACGACAGCGCGGTACCCACGTGACCCATGAGGTAGCCGCACAGCGCGGCGAACATGATGACGACGCCGCCCAACGTCGGCGTTCCCGCCTTGACCAGGTGGGTTGAGGGAGCGTCCTCGCGGATCTGCTGACCTAAGGAGTGGGCGTGAAGGAAGCGAATCCACAGCGGGGTGAGGAGCAGGGCGACCAAAAAGGAGACGCCTCCCGCCTCCATCAGACTCAGCACGGCAACTCCTTCACGATCTCGCGCACCACCGCACGATCGTCAAAGGGTACGACACGGTCGCCTACCACCTGAGTGGTCTCGTGTCCTTTGCCCGCGATCACGATCACGTCACCGGGCGTCGCGGCACGCAGTGCCGCCTCAATCGCCTCGCGACGCTCGATGACCCGGCGAACGTCCGAACCCCCCACCACCCCCGCCATGATCTCGTCGATAATGGTTTCGGGCGCCTCACCGCGGGGATTATCCGTCGTCACGATGGTGAAGTCGGACTCGGCACTCGCGGCGGCCCCCATCGCGGGACGCTTCTCGCGATCACGCTCCCCGCCACATCCAAAGACCGTGATGATCCGACCCGACCCGACCATCGCGCGAACATCGTTCAGCAGTCGAGCCAGTGCCTCGGGCGTGTGCGCGTAGTCCACCACCACGCTGACGGTTCCTCGATGCACCACCTCAAAGCGCCCGGCGATCGCGTGCACTCCCTCCATCGCGGCGACGATACTGGCGTCGCTCATCCCGAGGACCGACGCGACGGTCATCGCCAGGAGAGCGTTGTCCACGTTGTAGCCGCCCACCAGCGTCGTGCGCACGGGCAAGGATCGCCACGTAAAGCGAGTCCCGTCAAAGGAACTGACCACGTCGAGAGCGTCCGAACGCGACACGCGGTGGCGAGCGATCGTCGTCGTCGTCGCCACACGTTCGCCGTAGGGGTCGTCACACCACAACACCGCGTGGCGTGCGCGCTCGGGTGTAAAGAGTTGGGCCTTGGCAGCGAAGTACTCCTCCATTGTGTGGTGGTAATCGAGGTGGTCGTGCCCCAGATTCGTGAAGACCGCCACGTCAAAGCAGATACCATCGACCCGCCCCTGATCCAGTGCGTGGCTGGAAACCTCCAGCGCCACGACTGATCGACGTCCTGGTTCGTGATCGGCGTCCAGAGCCGCCAGCGAGCGCCACAACTCTGGTGGTGAGGGGGTCGTGCGCTCGTGGGTCAACGTACCGATGCTGGCCCCGTTCCAGCCCACCGCACGGGCAATCTCGGCCACCAGTGTCGTCACCGTCGTCTTACCGTTCGTTCCCGTGACGCCGACCAGCTCCGTACGTTGCTCGGGGTGACCCACCACGGTCGCGCTGGCGTGAGCGAGCAAGGCGCGCAATTGGGTCGTGGGAACAACGACCACGGGAACTGACAGGGAGAGCGTCTCCCCGGACACCACCGCCACCGCACCGCGCTGCACCGCGTCGGCCGCGAAGCGGCGACCGTGCGTCGCGTGTCCGGGCATCGCGAAGAACAAGGTTCCCGGCTCACAACGCCGTGAGTCACTCTCCACGCGATCGATCTCGAGGCTGCCCGTCGCCACGTCCAGAGTCAGGTCGTCCAGTACGTCACCGAGCTGCATCAGGTCACGTCCGATCCGATTCCCGCGTTACCGGGTAGTGGGTGCACGATCGCCCCCGACGCGGGAATGTCGTAGTGGTGCAGGGCGTAGGACATGACCTGTTGAAACACCGGAGCGGCGGCTGAGCCCCCATAAATAGTGGTCTCGGGGCGCTCCAGCATAACGATCATCGACAAGACCGGTGCGTTGGCCGGAGCGAAGCCGACGAACGTCGCGTCAAAGGCCCCCGGTAGAAGAAGGTCCTTGCCCGGGTAGGGAACGTTGGACGTCCCCGTCTTGCCCGCCACCGTGTAGCCCGGAATGATCGCGTTGACGCCGGTCCCGTAGAGCACAACCTTCTGGAGCATGTGGACCAACGTCGCGTCCACCGCGGCGGACACCACCCGGTGGCGGCTAGCCGCGGGTGCGGGCGTCACCTTGCCGTTGGGCTCCACGTACCCGCGCACGATCTGAGGCGACACGAACACTCCGCCGTTAGCGATCGCGTTGAACGCGTCCAGCACCTGAATGGGGGGCACGGCGTCGACCTGGCCGATCGGTAGTGCCCCCATATCGCTCGCGTACCAGTTCGCGGCATTGACGAGAAGACCCGCCGTCTCGCCGGGAAGGTTCACGCCCGTCATTTGGCCGAATCCGAGACGCTGCACCTGCGCCAGGAGGCGAGACTCGCCCAGGCGATTGGCGATCTCGTAGGTCCCGATATTCGACGAGTACGCGAGTACCTGGGTCGCGGTGTAGTGAATGAGGCCGTGGGGCTCAGCGTCGTGAAAGTAGCGTCCCCCTACCATCACTCCGCTGGGTATCGTGAGGACCGTGTTAGGGGTCACGATGCCGTCCTGGAGAGCGGCCGAGAAGGTGACGACCTTGAAGACCGACCCCGGCTCGTAGGCCTGCGTGAAGGGCAGATTGCTGATCGTCTGCTCGATGCCCGGAACTCCCACCGACTGGCCCCACGCGGGAATGGGTCCCAGGGGGCCCGCCGGGGTCTTGGTATTCACCAGTGAGGCATCCGCCAGAATCTGACCGGTCTTGACATCCATCATCACCGCCACGCCGGTCACAGCCCGCGTGGCGGCGATCTGGTGGGCCAACACGCGCTCGGTGACGAACTGTAAGGCGGTATCGAGGGAAAGCTCGAGCCCGACACCGGGTACGGCCTTACGTACGACGGCGCTATAGGAACTCGGCAGGTTGATACCCGACGTCGAGACGTAGGCCCGAGTGATGCCGCTTTGGCCGGCGAGGACGTGTTGGTACGTATACTCCAGACCCGCCGTCCCCACCCCCGAGGAATTGATGCCGCCCAGTAGGGATGTGGCTACCGGTCCGTTCGGGTAGAGACGCACCGAGGAGTTCTCGACAACGATGCCAGGAAATGCCATCGCCGCGAGACGGTGCCCCGCCGCCAAGCTCAGTTGGTTGTTGACGATCACGTAGCCGTTCTTCTCGCTGAGCAGTCGGCGCAACTTGGTGACGCTCACGTCGACAACGGGCGACATCGCCCGTGCCTCGACCGCGGGATGAGCGATCTGGAAGTCGTCCGCCAGCACCAGCGACGTAGGTCGCGACACCGCCAGTACCTGCCCGTAGCGATCGTAGATCCCCGCGCGCAGGGCCGTCGTGACGATGTTGCGGCGAACCTGAGCCACCGAGAGCGCGGCGTAGTGGGCATGGTCGACGACCTGGATCATGACGAGGCGCGCCACGAGCGTCACCAGAGACAGGATCATGAGCACCTGAAAGAGACGCAACCGCCGCCCGGGGTATCGGCGCCTCGGCGCACCACTCGAGTGCGCGCGAACGCGTGTCGGTGGCGAGTCGAGCCTTGTGGTCACCGAGTCGTCCTTGATGTGACCGGTGCGTAACCAGAGAATCTCGGTAGCGGCAGGGGCGCATCAAGCGACGTTGACGGTACTTCCAGAACGACGACCGGGTCGACCAGGTGCAACGCGCCCGCGGCCGCCGCTATCCGACTCGGAGCCGCCCGACTGGTCAGGGTTCCCACCTGTTCAGCGTAACTTGACTGAACCTGCAACAACTGGCTTTGAAGCTGATGGATTTGGACCTGGCGATTCGCGACCACCATGCTGCCCCCGAGCGACGCCACCACCGCCAGCACCAGGACGATGGTCGACTTGCGCACGGGGGATGCGGTTCGCCACTTTGAGCGCACGGCGTTGCGACGTGGCGCGTCCGCCCGGTGCGTGGCCGTGCGCGGTCGCCGACGAACGGGCGACGGCGCGAGTGGGTGGGGAAATGGACTATCGCCACGCCGCGGAAGAGTGACGACGCTCACGGCACGATCTTTCTGGCGACCCGCAACCGGGCGGAGCGGGAACGAGGATTACGCGCCACCTCATCCGGGGAAGCCATCATCGCGCTGGCCTTGACCACACTGACGCGGTGAACGGCACCACACACACACCCCAACTCAACCGGGCAACGACAGCCACCGCTCGCCGCTTCCGCCAGCACGTCCTTGACGACGCGATCCTCCCCCGAGTGGTACGCAATCACGACCAGAACCCCGTCGAGGTCCAGCACGTCCAGCGCGGCGGCGAGTCCCTCGCGAAGTTGGAACTCCTCATCATTGACGAGAACTCGCAGTGCCTGAAACGTACGTGTCGCCACGTGACCACGCCGACGGTGAGCGGGCGGCACCACCCTCTCGACCGCGTCGATCAGTTCAAATGTTGTGCGCGGTCGCCGGGTCACAATCGACGCGGCAATCGCTCGAGCAAAGCGTCCCTCACCGTGGCGAGCCAACAGTGCACGCAGACTCTCCTCGTCAATCTGCGCGATCACTGACGCCGCGTCAATCCCCGTCGACGGGTCCATTCGCATGTCCAGAGGTGCGTCGACGCGCAGGGAGAAGCCTCGTCGACCATCGTCGAGCTGGTGCGAGGAGACTCCAAGATCCATCAGAATTCCCCGTACGGGGGCGGCGCCGATAAAGTCGGCCTCGCGCTCGCGAACGTCTCGCAGATCGGCGAAAGTCGCGTCGATGACTCGTACGCGTGAACCGTACGGCTCGAGACGCCGTCGGCTGGCCTCGCGAGCCTCGGGGTCACGATCAATTCCGAGCAGCCTGACACCCGGTATCGCGCGTAACAAGGCCTCGGCGTGGCCGCCGCCGCCCAGGGTCGCGTCGACCACGACACCGTCCCCGACCGTGACGAAATAGGACAACACCTCGGACTCGAGGACGGGAACGTGAAACGCGTCGCGGGCCATCTGCAGCCTGTCAACCGACGACACGGAAAGGGGGGCGGAGGACGTGACCCTCCCCACTTCGTCCGTTGTCAGGCTGCACGTGGTCCGCACCGCACACTCGAACACCGCTCCTCTCACTCGTGGCTACCCTCTTTGAAGAGGGACTCCGCCGAATTCACCTTCTCCGCGAATACCTCCGGTGCCCAGAGTTCGAGGTGGTCGAGTGCTCCGACGACCAGCACGTCACTACTTAGGCCGCCGTACTCGCGAATGACCGCGGGCAGCGCGAAGCGCCCCTGACGATCAAACTCGACGTCCGAGGAGTTGGCGGCCCAGTAACGAACCTGCTGGCGCTCCCAGGCGCCACCCGAGCGACTCTGCGTCAAACGCTCCTGAGTCTGACGTGCAAACTCCCCCGGTGTCCAGAGCGCCACGCACCCCTCCGTGTTCGGACTGAGGTGCCCGCCGTGCTCGAACTCGGGTCGAAAGCGCACGGGAAGGATGAGTCGACCCTTCGCATCCAGCGAATGGTGAAACTGTCCGACGAACCCGAGCATCCCTCGATCCCTCCGCGGAGCACCACTTTGCTCCACTTCGTGCCACAGTACACCACCTCACACCCTTTCAAACTAAAATTTGGCTGAACTTGTTCGCAACTCCCCGCGAGACCTCGTGTCACGGTGACGGGGCGTCTCACCGCCGGCACACGCCACGGTGGGAGATACGCGGTTTAGCGGTTTAGCGGTTTAGCGGTCTAGCGGTCTGGCGCTCTAGCGGTCGTGCGCGATCAGGCAATCACGTACGACGTGGGAACGAAACCCCCCGAGGTCTCGCTCAGCCCCGCCAACACATCCTCGCCATCGACCGCCAACGACGCCAACGTCTGGTGATTGAGGGCCGCCTCGAGACCCGGCGGAACGTGGCGAAGGTAGCGAAGAGCGTCACGCGTCTCACGCGCGTGAGCCACCGTGGAGACGAAAACACCCTCGCGCACCCGCCACTGAGTCACGCCCACGGCCTTACGACCGTCGACGAAGATTTCGCCGGGTCCACGACCCGCGAAGCACATCACCGCCAATTCGGGGTCCACCTCTAGCGCACCCTCGTGCTCGTCGACGTCGCCGGCGACGCGCGCGTCCAAGACCGCGCGCCACCACCCCCCGACGAGTCGCGAACTGATCCCCACGTCCGGCGACCAGCGCGGGTCACTCGAGGGCAACCACCAGTCCACCCAGAGATCACCGGGCCGCAGTGCGACCAGGCCCCCACCACCGCGTCGACGCCGCAACGCCACCCCGTCACGTGATACCCGCGATCCCACGACTGATAATGCCTGGTGACCGCCTAAAACTAACGTCAGATCCGAGACACGCGCCACCACCATAAACGCCTCGCGCCTCGCGCGCAGAGCGTCGTAGTCGTAGAGCTCGCGGACCTCGCCGCTCACGACGCCAGGGGCAAGAAGGGCGCCCACAGAGGATCGGGGTCGGGCACGTGGCGCCACCGCCACCACGGTCCCGACGGGGCCCAAGGCTCAAAGTGCAGTCGCCACCCCAACTCCTCGAGCAACCGGTCACCCTTCATCATGTTGTGGCGTCGACACGCGGCGACCACGTTGGTCCACTCGTGACGCCCGCCACGGCTGCGCGGGACGACGTGGTCGACCGTATCGGCGTGCTCCAGGCAGTACGCACAGGTGAAGGCGTCACGCAGCAGGAGCGAGCGACGCGTCAGGGGCGGGGTTCGCACGCGCACCGGGAGTCGCACCATGTCCCCGAGACGCACGATAGCGGGCACCGCCACGTCACAACTGGCCGAGTGGTACCAGACCGGATCCTCCGGCGTCGCCACCGCTTCCGCCCGGCCGCCGAGCAGCAGCACGACGGCTCGGCGCTCGCTCACGAGTTGCAGCGGCTCAAAGGTCGCGTTGAGCAGGAGGACACGTCC
Source organism: Actinomycetes bacterium (assembly GCA_021793395.1). Taxonomy (GTDB): domain Bacteria; phylum Actinomycetota; class Acidimicrobiia; order Acidimicrobiales; family RAAP-2; genus RAAP-2. Next base: position 20,647 of record JAJYSU010000011.1, on the reverse strand, counting down.
CACGGCACGAACTTACCGCCCTCGAACCTGGCGGCGCGACCACCGTGCGGCGTCGGCCACCATTTCCCACGAGGGCCGCGACGCCGGTTGCCCCGTGGCCGTCGTCATTCGGAAGTGCCAGTACGCGCGATCGGGCACCGGCAGGAAGGGAGCCCGCCACCACCAACCCCGTCGACGCAACCGCCACGCCGCTCGCGCTACCACGAGCACACTCAGCGGATCCCTTCCCACACCGCGGGCCACTCCGCGTGGCCACCACTCAACGCGACGCACGCGACGCATCCGTCGAGTGACTCTCCGCGCCGACGCTCACTGATCGCGGCGACGCTGGCGCAGGAGCCACTCACGAATCGAGGCCGTTCGCGGTCCCACCGCCGCGCTCGCGGCATCCCCCTGGCTAGAGCGGGTCAGATCGCGCCACGACGCGCGGCCCAGCAAGCGCGCGTTACGTTCCACCACAATCGCCGAGATGAACATCAGCGCCACGCCCACCAGACCGAGCAGAATCGAATAGGAGAAAAACACCACCAGGATCGCGAGACCCGTGACGAAGCCCGCTACGCCCCAGCGCACCCGTCGTCCGCCGTGCACGTAGACGTTCGTCTCGCGCACGCTCTTAACGAATCGCGGGTCGTGCTTGGAGAGCGACTCTTCGAGTTGATCCAAAATCCGCTGTTCGTGCTCTGACAGTGGCATCGCCTCTCCTTTCGTGCGACGTACGTATCGTACCGCCGCTCGCGTAAACCTCGCACGTCAACCGACGAGTCGATCGTGCGTCCAATCATCGTCGGAGCCACAGTCGATAGGGTCTCAACGTGTCCCGCTCCGGCCCACACGGGCGTCACCGCGTGGTTACCCGCGACAATGCACCCGCCGTCACCCTTGTCCTGGGTCTCGTGGCGGCGTTGGCGTGGTCCGCACTGACGCCGGGGTCGTACCAGAGCATCGTGTCGACACGATGGCACGTCCCGGTACTCGCCCCCCTCGGACTTACCAGTATGCGCGTGCTCGTGAACTCGGGTCTCATGACCATCTTTTTCTTTGGAGTAGGGCTCGAACTCACTCGGGAACGCCGCACCGGTGCCCTCGCCCACTGGCGCCACGCCCTCCCTCCCGTGGCGGGGGCCCTCGGAGGGATGACCGCAACCGCCGTACTGTCCTTCGTGGGAGGAGAGGTGCTCGGCTCGTCGGCGCTACGACGGGGCTGGGGCGTACCCATGGCTACCGACGTCGCCTTTACTCTCGGCATCCTCGCTCTCGCCGGGCGACGCGTGCCCCCCACCCTGCGTCTCTTCCTGCTCACACTGGCCGTGGCCGATGACGTGTTCAGCGTGGTCATTCTGGCGCTCTCGGGAGCCTCGCACCCTCGGATGGCCGAACTGGGCATCGCCCTCGCCACGACCGTGATCGCGGCGGTGCTGTCGCGCCGTCGTCACGGCGGCCCGTGGCGCGCCCTCGTACTGATCGTTCTGTGGTGCGCTCTAGCCCTGGCACGAGTCGAACCACCCCTCGCCGGCATTCTCGCGGCCGTGATCGTGCCCTGGGATCCCCAGCACGCCCCCCGCCTCGAGGATCGCGCGAACCGGTGGTCCATCCTCGTGGTGCTGCCCCTCTTCGCACTCGTCTCGTGCGGAGTCGTCTGGTCGCACCTACACGACACGTCGACCGTTCTCACCATCGTGTTCGCCACGATTGTCGTACGAATCGTTGGCAAAACGATCGGCATCACGAGTGGCGTCGCCCTCGCCCGCCTCGCGCACGCCCGACTCGACCCGGCTCTGACCTGGCCCATCGTGACGACCGCGTCAACACTCTGCGCCATTGGCTTCACCGTCCCGCTGCTCTTCGCGGGCGCACTGTTTCCCGTCGCGAGTACCACCTACGGAGCGTTCACCGTGGGCCTGCTCGCGGCGTCCCTGTGCGCCGCGGTTCTGGGCACGGTCCTCCTACGCCTGCTCACCCGAACCCGCTAGGTTGGCCCCGGGGGGAACGTGCGAACCAGACTGACCGACGCACTCCACGTCGAGCACCCGGTGATGCTCGCCGGAATGGGTGGCATCGCCTACAGCGCACTCGTGGCCGCCGTCTCCAACGCGGGTGGGTACGGCTGTCTCGGGGCGTCGACCATGTCACGGTCCGAACTCGTCGACGAAGTCGCCGCGACGCGAGCACTCACCACGAGACCGTTCGGCGTGGACCTGCTCACGGCCTTCCCCGAGCACCTCGTCGCGCACGTCGAACTCGCCATCGAGGGGGGTGCCAGCGCGTTTGTCGCCGGGCTGGGCGTACCACGCCAGGCACTCACGCTGTGCCACGAGAACGGTGTGCTCGTCATCTCGCTGTGCGGCACGGTCGACCACGCTCGCCGTGCCCGCGACGCCGGCGTCGACGTGGTCGTCGCTCAGGGGACGGAGGCCGGCGGCCACACCGGACGCGTCGCCACCCTTCCCCTCGTTCCCATGATCGTGGACGCCGTGGGCGACACGATTCCGGTCGTCGCGGCGGGTGGCATTTTCGACGGGCGAGGTCTCGCCGCAGCGCTCGCGTTAGGCGCCGACGGCGTCTGGGTTGGCACGCGCTTCATTGCCACCGTCGAGGCTCGCTCGGTCACCGGCTTCAAGGCGGCCATCCTCCACGCCAACGAACGTGACACCGTGATCACTCGAGCCTTCACCGGCAAGGATCTGCGAGCCCTGCGAAACGACACCACCGAACGCTACGAGCACGATCCCTCACTGCTGCGACCGTTTCCGGACCAACTCGCCGTCGCGCTGGCCGACGGCACTTTCCATCTCGGGGGAGACCAGAGTACCGAGGGCGTTGATCCCCGCCGCGAGGTCTATCCTGCCGGACAGTGCGTGGGGGCCATTGGCGACATCACGTCGGCCGGCGACATCGTGCGGTCCATGGTGCGCGACGCGCACGACATCCTCACGACTCTGTCGCGGGAATCGAAAGACCCACGGGGCAACTGACTCCAGTCCCGCCGAGTCCGCAGTAGCCGTGAGGATGAGACACCAAATACTGCTGGTGGTACTCCTCGGCGAGATAAAACGGTCCCGCGGCGGAGATCTCCGTCGTGATCGATCCGTACCCTCGCTCGGCCAAGACCCGTTGATAGACGTCACGCACGGCGGCCGCGCTCGCCGCCTGCTGCTCGTCGACCCAAAAGAGTGCGCTTCGATACTGCGTTCCCACGTCCGCCCCCTGACGGTTCCCCTGCGTCGGGTCGTGACTCTCGAAGAAGCGCCGCAGCACGTCACCGTAGGAGACACGCGAAGGATCAAAGATCACGCGAACGGTCTCGGCGTGACCCGTTCGACCAGTGCAGACCTCGTCGTACGTAGGATTCGCCGTGAACCCCCCCTGGTATCCGACGGCGGTCGAGACGACTCCAGGCCACTCGTAAAAGACTCGCTCGGCCCCCCAAAAGCAGCCCATCGCCACGTACGCCGTCTGGGTATCGTCGGGCGCGGGCCCGTCGAGTGACGTCGCGAACACCAGGTGGGGTCGACCGACCACCAGTGGAGTATCGCGCCCCGGGAGGGCACTGTCGGGCGATACCATCTCGATTCGTGCGCTCATCACGTCAGACTAGGGCGAACGGCATTGAGGTGATGCGTCGGCCCGCGGCCCTATTCTGTGAGTGCCATGAGTAGCTCGGCACCGCTCTCCTTCGACGAGTTGCTAACCCGTGTACGCGCTGGGGGTCGTCGGGTCACGGTCGCCAAGCGCACGGTGGCACGCGTGCTACTCGAGACGACCGGTCACGCCCGAGCCGATGACATCATCAGTCACGTGCACGACCTCGCTCCCGATGTCAGTGCCTCCACGGTGTACCGCATTCTCGACGAGTTCGAGGAGTTGGGCCTCGTCGTCCACGCCCACCTCGGCACCGGTGCCGCCGTCTACCACCTCGCGGGTCCGGTGCACGGTCACCTCGTGTGCACTCTGTGCCAGACAACCACCGAGTTGCCATCAGTCGTCTTCGATGCTCTGGCGTACACCCTGCGCACTGACTACGGATTCACGCTCGACCGCCACCACGTCGCCCTCTCGGGCGTGTGCGCGACGTGTGCGCGCGCGACGACTATCGCACCCGTGTCCGACGAGACGCCCACCCGTCGACTCTAACCGCGCCATCGCGCAACGGTCAGTGACGCACACGACGTCGACCACCCACGTACCGGTGGCGGGTCGGGCAGGGCCGCAAGTCGTCACGTCGCGACGGAGACGACACCTCGAGACGCAGTGCGCTAAACCCGTCGGTGACGCATCGCCACGAAACGCCGAGTACGTCGTGCGAGTCTCGACGACTCGTGACGCCCCCTCGGATCGACAGTCGCGTCACGAGGATAATCGGTGACGTGTTCACTACCGCTAATCGGCACCATCACCGGTCTTACGTCGATATTAAAGAACACGAGATGCACCGAGAACCTCGCACAGTAGTGTCGTCGTGACACCTATGTTGAAAATCGAACATCTCTCCAAGCGTTACGGCGACGTAGTGGCGGTGGACGACCTCGACTTCGACGTCACGCCCGGCGTCGTGACCGGCTTCCTCGGTCCCAACGGGTCCGGCAAGTCCACCACAATGCGGGTAATCCTGGGCCTTGACCGGCCGACCAAGGGGCGCGCCACCATCGACGGCCGCGTGTACTCCGATTTACGCCATCCCCTGCGCGAGGTCGGCGCACTGCTCGAGGCTAAGGCCGTCCACCCCGGTCGTAGCGCTCGCAACCACCTCCTCGCGATGGCCGCGTCGAACAACATCGCCTCCTCGCGGGTCGACGAAGTCCTCGAGTTCACCGGGATTGCGTCAGTCGCCACCAAGAAAGTCGGCACCTACTCGCTGGGTATGAACCAGCGACTGGGCATTGCGGCCGCCCTACTCGGCGATCCTCAGATCCTGCTCTTCGACGAACCGATCAACGGCCTCGATCCCGAAGGAATCAAATGGATACGTGAGTTCTTCCGTACGCTGGCCAAGGAGGGTCGCACCGTCTTCGTCAGTTCCCACCTCATGAGCGAGATGGCTCTTAGTGCGGACCGGATCATCGTGATCGGCCGCGGTCGCTTTATCGCCCAGGGCTCGGTCGACGAGTTGACGGCCGACGCGGTCGGTACCGTGACGGTTCGCTCATCCGACCAGGCTCGCCTCGCCGAGATCGTGCACGCGCGACACGGCTCGGTGCGCGACCGTGATGACCGTGCTCTCACCATCGAGGGGCTCACCTCGGATGAAGTGGGGGAAGCGGCGTTCGCCGCGGGAATCACCCTCTACGAGCTCACCCCCCAGCGCGCGTCGCTCGAGGAGGTCTTCATGGGGTTGACGTCCGACGCGGTCCAGTACGCGAGCGCCGGTACCGAGGTGCCCCGTGGCAAGTGACGTGACACTCGCCTCGGCCTCGCGAGCCGAGTGGATCAAATTCCGTAGCGTTCGCTCAACCGTTCTCGGCTTTGTCGTCACGGCGGTGCTGACCCTGGGAATCAGTGCGCTCATCACCTCGGTTATCCGTGGCCACTGGACGACAATGGACCCTCTCTCCAAGCTCACCTTCGACCCGGTATCGACCAGTCTCGGTGGAACTCTCTTCGCGCAGTTCGCCGTCGGCGTGATCGGCGCGTTGTTCATCACCAGCGAATACTCGTCCGGGTCGATTCGCACCACACTGGCCGCCGTTCCCCAGCGACTTCGCGTGATCGCGGCCAAGGCGATCGTGCTCACCGTCTCGATGCTCATCGTCGCCGAAGTGTTGAGTTTCGTCACCTTCCTTATGGGCCAGGCAATCTTCGCCGGAGTAGTACCCACCGCGTCGCTAGCCACGACCGCCGTCCTCCGCTCGGTCATCCTGGCGGGCGTCTACCTCACCCTGCTCGCCCTGCTGGGCTTCGCACTCGGCCTGATTCTGCGTCAGAGCGCCGCGTGCATCACCGTCTTCACCTCACTTCTCCTAGTCGTGCCCATCATCGTCTTCCTCCTGCCTCAGAGCTGGCAGAACGCGTTCTCCAAGTACGAGCCCTCCGCGCTAGGCCGGGCGATGATGTCCACCGCTCCCCCCTCTCAGATGTTCGGAGCGGGCAGCGCCACCGTGATTCTGATCATCTACGTGGCGGTAGCCGGCGTCGTGGGCAGCCTCCTCTTCCTGCGCCGCGACGCCTAACGTCGGCGTCGTGAAACTCGACGACGCACTTCGTAGCACCGGAGCCGTACGCACCTTCACGGACCAACCGGTTGACGACGCCACGCTCGCCGCAATTCTGGACCTCGCCCGCTTCGCCCCCTCGGGCGGCAACCGTCAAGCCTGGCGCGTGATCGTCCTACGCGACCCCGACCAGCGCCGGCGCGTGCGCGATCACTACCTTCAGAGTTGGCACGAATACGTGGGCCACGTCCTGGCCGGTGTCGTACCCTTCTCTCCCCTGGCCACCCCATCGGAACGTGCCGCGGCGGCCACCCACCTCGACGACGCGCGCGCCCTCTCTCGGCCCGACGGTTTCGCCGAAACTCTGGACCGCGTACCCGTTCTCCTCGTGGTCGCGGCGGATCTCGGCGCCCTCGCCGCCACCGACCGCGATCTCGAGCGCTACCAGATGGTCGGGGGCGCATCGGTCTACCCGTTCGTCTGGAGCATCCTCCTCGCCGCGCGCGAGTTCGATCTCGGTGGCGTGATGACGACCGTCGCCACGCGCGACGAGACGGCCCTCGGCGCCACACTCCACCTACCCACCACCTTCGCGGTAGCGGCCGTCGTCGCTCTCGGACACCCCCACCACCGGGTTTCCCGCCTCACGCGTCACCCGGTATCGTCGTTTACGACCCTCGACACGTTCGACGGGCCCGTCTTCGATCCGCCTCACTGACTGCTCCACGACAGGGTCCGCGACGATGCTCTCGTCGCGCAGCTCGGGCCCTTCACGTCGAACGGGCGATTCCGGCCGCGCCGCTCCACCTCCGACAGAACAACGTCAACAGCCCGACCCGACAGCGCAACTCGAGCCCGCCGACCACTGTGATGCCACCGCGCCATCGTTCACCGATCGGCGCGAGTGCGACCACTAATTAGTCGCCGGTCCCCATCACGTCGCTGTCGGTGTCGTCGGCATCGCCCATCACGTCGTCCTGCGTCGTGTCGTCGGGACCGACGACCTCACTGTCGAACGCGTCAGCCTCGCCCATCACGTCGTCCTGTGTCGTGTCGTCGGGACCGACGACCTCACTGTCGAACGTGTCAGCCTCGCCCATCACGTCGGAGGGATTGTCGAACGTGTCAGACATCTCTCGCTCCTTTACTCGCACGTGACCGTGACCTATCGCTCACCGGCGATCAGCCAGGTCAACTCGAACATAACAGGCGCCACCCCGCCGAGCCAGGGAAAGTCACGGACGAGGACGACACGACAACGGCCCTGATGACACGGGTCCGCGGAACACGCCTCCGTCCCCGTGCCCGTCGCCGGTACTGTCCGCCCCACGTCGGCGTCACTCGCCCCACGTGCCCTTGACGCAGCCCGCCGAGGTGGTGGATCTCCGCTCTGAATGGCGGGTCGGTTCCGAAGGGGCCGTCGACGGGTGGACGACGCTCGGACTCGACGAGCGTCACCGCGACCTCGCGCCGGTCGCGCGCCGGTCACGAGCCGCGGGGCCTACGTGCGCCAGAACTCTGCCGTGTCCTCACCAAAACGACGCGGCCCACGCCGAAGTGGCGGCCGCACTCCGTCAATCAACAGGGGCGTGCGCATCGCACGCGTCTCGCCGTGGGGCGTGGACATCGACCCGAGAAAGTCTCCGTCGCGCACCTGGGGCTGACCAAAGGCGCCGGCGACGTCCAGAATCGGACCGTGCGGCACACCCGACGTACCCAGCACCTCCAGCCAGTAGTCCGTCGCGTGGCGTGAGAAGACCTGGTCCAGTGCGTGGCGCAGGTTCTTGAGGTCGGCCACGCGCGCCGCGTTGGTGTCCCACTCGTCGTGGCTCGCGAGCTGCGCGTCATCCAACGCCTCGACCAGACGTGCGTACTGGGCGTCGGTGCCCACTGCCAGCAGGAGGTAGCCGTCGGCCGTCGTCACGGGACCGTACGGAGCAATGCTCGGATGATCGTTCCCGAGTCGGCGCGGGTTCACGCCCGTGGACAGATAGCCCTGCGCCTGATTGATCAAGGCACTCATCGTCGACTCCAACAACGGTGCTTCGAAACGATGCACACCACGTCCCCGGTCACGCGCGTACAGACCCGTCAGCAGCCCGATCGTGGCGTACAGGCCCGTCACCACGTCCGCGAGCGGGGCACCCACCTTGGTCGGTTCCCCGTCGGGGCGCCCCGTCACACCCATCAACCCCGAACGTGCTTGAGCCAACAGATCGAACGACGGCTGAGCGGCGACCGGCCCCCCCGAGGTGGCCGGCGTCACGCTCACCCACACGCACTGCGGATTCGCGTCGCGTAGTCGATCGATCCCCAACGCACGCACCTGATTCGGCAAAAAGTTCTCCACCACCGCGTCGGCCTCGCGCACCAAGTCGAGAATGATCGCGACGTCGTCGGGTCGGCGAAGGTCGGCGACGACATTGCGCCGATGACGGTTGACCGCCAAGTAGTACGTCGCGTCCTCACCGAAGACCGGCGGCGCGAGTGAGCGTACGGGATCTCCGTCGGGTCCCTCGACCTTGATCACGTCCGCGCCAAGATCGCCCGCGACCATCGCGCACAGCGGACCCGCCAGCACCCGTGAGAAATCCAACACGCGCACGCCCTCAAGAGGCAGCCCGGTGCCCACGTTGCTCGGGTCCAGGTCCCAGATCACTACAGCACCTTCGACAGGAAGCTACGGAGGCGTTCCGACGAGGGATGCGCCAACACCTCGCGCGGCTCGCCCGACTCCTCAATCACGCCGTGATCCAGAAAGTACAGGGTATCGGCGACTTCACGCGCGAAGTTCATCTCGTGAGTCACCACCATCATCGTCATGCCGCTCTGAGCGAGATCCTTCATCACGTCGAGCACCTCACCGACCAGTTCAGGGTCCAGCGCCGAAGTCGGCTCGTCGAACAGCATCAACTTGGGATCCATCGCGAGCGCCCGCGCGATGGCGACCCGCTGTTGTTGCCCACCCGACAACTGGCTCGGGTAGTTCTTCTCCTTGGCGACGAGTCCCACTCGCTCGAGTAGTTCGCGCGCACGCGTGGTCGCCTGATCCGCGCTGACGCCACGCACCTTGACCTGGCCCACGGTGACGTTCTCCAGCACCGTGAGGTGCGCGAAGAGATTGAAACGCTGAAATACCATCCCGATCTGGGCGCGTTCGCGACAGATCTGCTTGTCGTTACGCTCGTAGAGCTTGCCGTCGCGCTCCTCGTATCCCACCAGGTTTCCGTCGACCAGTAGTTCGCCGGCGTCGTGCTTCTCCAGGTGGTTCACGCAGCGCAGCAGCGTGCTCTTACCGGATCCTGACGGCCCGATGAGGCAGGTCACCTCACCCCGGTTCACGGTTAGGTTCACGCCCTTCAAGACCTCAACGCCTCCGTAGGACTTGCACACGCCAATGGCCTGCACCATCGGCGTACTCGACAGCGTCACGACGTTGCCCCCCGGCGCGTCAGTCCACGGGAACCTCGGATGGTGCGAGCAATACCCACCAGATCGCCCCGAAGTCGCGCCAGCGGTGTCGGCGGCGGCGTACGCAGCGATCCCTTAGCGAAGTGGCGTTCGAGGTAGAACTGGCCGGTGGACAGGATCGTGGTCACGATCAGGTACCACAAGCTCGCGACGATCAGCAGGGCCATGATCTCGTAGTTGGCGGAGTAGATGTTGATCGCCGCGCCGAGCAGTTCTGTCACGGAAATGGCGGCGGCCAGCGAGGTCGTCTTCAGCATCGAGATCACCTCGTTTCCCGTCGGCGGGATGATGACGCGCATGGCTTGGGGAAGTACGACCAGGCGCATAGTCTGCGAACGCGTCATACCGATGGACGTCGCCGCCTCGATCTGACCCTCGTCGACCGCAATGAGTCCCGAGCGCGCGATCTCGCTCATGTACGCCGCCTCGTTGAGGCCCAGTGCCACCACGGCCGCCGTGGCCGGGGTGAAGAGGGTTGTCGCGTTGATATGGAGGAACGTGACCGCCGTAAAGGGGATTCCCAGCGTGAGCGTCGGGTAGAGCGCCGAGATATTGAACCAGAACAACAGCTGCACGTAGACCGGCGTCCCGCGAAAGAACCAGGTGTAGGACCACGCCACCGACGAGAGCAGTCGGTTATGCGACAGTCGCATAATGGCGATCATCACACCGAGCACGATGCCCACCGCCATCGCCATCACCGTCAACTTGATGGTCAGCACCAGCCCGTCCAGAATGGTGCGCGTCGTGAAGTAGTGAAAGACGATGTTCCAACTGAAGCGCCAGTTGACGACCGGCCGACAGCGCCGCACTCCCTGAACCACGTGACAGGTGACCTGGCCCGTGGGAACCCGCGAGAACAGCGTGTGCACGAGCATTGCCACGGCGACCAGTGCCACCACCGCGCCCACCCAGCGACCGACGTGACGAACGGGGACGACCCGTAACTCGGCGTCCCCGTTCGTCGGCATGAGTGACTTTCTACTACGTCTGAGACGTCGGCTGTCTCAGCGCGCGACTACGACGTCGCTCCATTCAGTACCATCTTCGACGCCGGAATCGCGCCGGCCTGGACGCCGTACTTCACCAGAATGGCGTGGTAGGTACCGTTGGCCACGAGAACCTTGAGGGCCGCGTCGATCGCGCGAGCCAACGCGTAGCCCGCGGGGGTCTTGGGAGTCGCGATACCGTAGGGCGCCACGTTCACGGCGTGACCGACCGACTTGAAGGCACCGTGCGACTGCGCCACCACGTAGTCGGCTATCTGGCTATCGAGGAAGCCCACCTGGGCGTGACCGGAACTCACGGCCACGTTGGCCTCGGTCTGAGTCGAGAAGGACAGCACCGTGGCCTTCTTCGTCGCCGGGCACGTCTTAGCCACGCTCTGGGCGTCGGTCTGCTCGACGGTCCCCGTCTCGACCGCGACGGTCAGGCCGCAGAAACTCTTGAGGCCCGTAAAGGCGATCTTCGACGACGCCTTCGCGTACACGCCTTCGCCGGCCTGGAAGTAGTCCACAAAATTGACCTGCTTCTCGCGACTCTTGTTGACGGTAAACGACGAGTTGCCGATCTGGTAGTGGCCGCCCTTGATGCCAATGATGATGTTGTCGAAGGTGACGTTGTTCTCCTTGTAGCGCAACCCGAGTGTCGTCGCGATCGCCTTCATCAGATCAACGTCGAAGCCGACCATGGTATTGCCGTTCATGTACTCGTCGGGCGCGTACGTCGCGTCCGTCGCAACCTGGAGAACGACTTTCTTGTACACACTCGGCACCAACTTGGCGGCGGCCTTGTCGTAGTGACCCGTCAATGACGACGCACCCGCGACGCCACTCGTCGACGCCACCATGGCGACCGCGCCGGCCAAGACGAGCGCCCCCCGTACTCGCGTGCTGATCTTCATTCATCCTCGCTTTCGACGCCGGTCTCGGCGCAAGGCCCTATTGCTAGCAGAAAATCCCCCCGAAGGGACGGCACCCGTGCCGTCGTCGACCTCAGGCGTCGACTCGCGGCGTTCGTCCGGCACTGGTGAGAACACGGCGTAGACGTCGCGCCACGTCGTCCAGGATCTCCAACGATGCGGGCACCGTTCCGCCGAGTCGCAAGAAGCCGTGGAGCATGCCGCGAGCCTCGACGAGGTCCACGGGCACCGCGAAGTGCTCGAGCAACCCCGCGTACGCGACGGCCTCGTCTCGCAGCGGATCGCACTGCGCCACGACCACGAGCGCGGGCGGCGAGCCCGTGAGGTCGTCGAAGAGGAGCGGCGATACCCGGGGATCGGTCGGATCAGCGTCCGCCCCGAGGTACTGGGAGTAGTCGTAGCGCAGACTCTCCAGATTCAGAAGAAAACCGGTGTTATACACGTGGCCCGAGTCGGTAAGCATGGACGGCCCCATTGAGGGGTAGAGCAGTACCTGGGCCGCCACGGCGTGGTCGTCGTAGCGGGTCAGGGCCGCGCTCACCGCGGCAAGCGTCGCACCCACCGAGTCGCCCATCACCACGATCGCGGCCTGCGCGGTGCTCAGCGACTCGCGCCGCGCGCCCGCCCAGCGCAGCACGTCGACCGCATCGTCGACCGCCGCCGGAAAGGGGTGCTCGGGCGCTAGCCGGTAGTCAACGGCGAGGTAGCGCATCGCGGTGTCGCTCGCCAGACGGCGTACGACCGCGTCGTGGCTCTCCAGGTCGCCCATCACGAACGAGCCTCCGTGAAAGTACACCACCAGGGCCGAGCCGTCGTCCCCCGGGGGCACGTAGAGCCGCGCCGCCACGTCTCGTCCCGGCAGTGTCACGACCAGATCGCGTGTCGCGACCCTCTCATCCACCTCGGGCCACAGATCGTGCGACTGCACGCGATACTGCTCGCGGCGTACGTCAACGTCGAGTGTCCACGGGGCCGGTGATGGATGAGCCCGCGCCTCGTCCACCATTGCCTGTAGCGCCGGATGAACCATACGCACCTCCCGCCGCAGCCTACGCCGGAGCGGATTCTCGCCTCCGTGCACGAGTCTGTGGAGCGGACGACCGGGCTCGAACCGGCGACCTCGACCTTGGCAAGGTCGCGCTCTACCAACTGAGCTACGTCCGCGTCACCCCCAGTGTAGCCGACCACCACCAACGCGTCGACCCTCAGCGACCGCTCGAGCCGAACCCCCCCGCGGCGCGCTCGGTGTCCGAGAGGTGCGCCGCGACGGCGAAGGCCGCCGTGGCCACCGCCACGATCACCAACTGGGCGATCCGTTCCCCGGGACTCACGCGGTACTCCTCGACGGGATCCAGGTTCACCAAAGCCACCGTGATCTCGCCGCGGTAACCCGCGTCGATCAACCCCGGGGCGTTCACGCAGGTCACACCGTGACGGGCGGCGAGGCCACTGCGCGGCAGCACCAATCCGGCGTAGCCGGGAGGAATTGCCACGCTGAGGCCCGTACCCACCATCGCACGCCCTCCGCCCGGCGCGAGCGTGCACTCCTCGAGTGCCACCAAGTCCGCGCCCGCGTCGCCGTCGTGGGCGTAGCGCGGTATCACGGCGTCATCGCGCAGGGGGTACGTGGGTATCTCCATAGCCGCAGGCTACCGTGACGCTCGGAGGGCCGCGGGGTCACTAGTGTCGTGACGTGCTCGTCTGGCTAGATCTTGAGATGACCGGGTTAGACCCCGAGCGTCACGTCATCGTGGAGATTGCCACCATCGTGACCGACGACCACCTCGCGATCGTCGCCGAGGGACCCGATCTGGTCATTCACGCCACCGAGGAACAACTCGACCAGATGGGCGACGTCGTGCGCGCCATGCACACCCGGTCCCACCTCCTCGAGGCCATCACCGCGTCCACGACCACGGTTGCCGACGCGGAGCGCGCCACCCTGGACTTCTTGCGCCAACACATCGACCAATCGGGCACGGTCCCACTCTGTGGCAACTCGATCGGCACCGACCGTCGATTCCTCCAGGCCTACATGCCGACCCTCGAGTCGTTCTTCCACTACCGCAACGTTGACGTCTCCACCTTGAAGGAGTTGGCGCGGCGCTGGAACCCCGAGGCCCTGGCGTCACTGCCCGCCAAGGCCACGACGCACCGTGCGCTCGACGACGTCCGCGAGTCCATCGCCGAATTGGTGCACTACCGCGCGACACTCTTCGCGCCGTCCGCCACGCCGTAAGTGGACGAGTCTCGCGCGTCGCTCGCCGAGGTCACGGCCGCGATGACCGCTCCCGGCGAGATGTTCGAGACCGAGCGGATTCGAGTCGGCGACGTGGAGATGACAGTGTGGCGCCACGCTCCACGATCGCTACGCGACGTGCTGGAATCGTCGCGACGCTACGGTGACCGTGATTTCCTCGTCTACGGCGACCGGCGCATGACCTTCGACGAGCACTATCGCGTGGCGTCAACCCTCGCGCAACGCTTGAGCGACGAGGGAGTAGGTCACGGCACGCGGGTCGCCCTCATTGGCCGCAACCTCCCCGAGTGGGTGTGCACGTTCTGGGGCGCCGCGGTCCTGGGCGCGCTGGTCGTACCCCTCAACGCCTGGTGGAGCAGCGACGAGCTGCGCTACGGTCTCGCGGACTCCGCGAGTACCGTCGCCTTCGTCGACGCCGAGCGACTCGCGAGCGTGCTCCCCTTCGCGGACCACCTCGCCGAACTGACGACCCTGGTCGTGCTCGACGCCCGCGACGACGAGACGCTCCCCACGCTCGCTCGCGTGCGCGTCGTCGCCTTCTCAACGTTTCTCGGCGACGTACGCGATGACGCGACCCCTCCCGCGGCCTCGATCGAGCCCGACGACGACGCCACGATGTTCTACACCTCGGGAACGACGGGTCGCCCGAAGGGGGCGGTGAGCACGCACCGCAACATCGTGACCAACGTGATGAACCTGTTCTTCATCGCCCAACGCGCGTCGCGACGGTTCCCGTCTCCCACCACCGACCATGTGCCCAACGCCGCGCTCCTCACCATCCCCCTCTTCCACGCCACGGGATGTCTCGCGGTGATGGTCGTCAACGTCGCCGCGGGTGGACGGTTAGTCATGATGCACCACTTCGACGCGACACGCGCCCTCGAACTCATCGCGAGTGAGCGGCTCACCATGATCGGCGGCGTGCCAACCGTTGTCATGCAACTCCTCGACCACCCGGACTTCGCACGATACGACACATCGAGCGTCCGCAGCGTCTCCTACGGCGGCGCCCCCGCGCCCCCCGAACTCGTCCGCCGCATCCGCGCCGCCTTCCCCCTCGCCCAACCCGGCAACGGGTACGGTCTCACGGAGACCTCCGCCGCCTTGGCTCTCAATACCGGGCCCGACTACGTCACACGACCCACCAGCTGCGGGCCCCCCGTCCCGGTGTGCGACGTCGCCATCGTCCCCGAGGGCTACGGCGGTCTCGAACCGGACGACGACCAACCCCGTGGTCCCGACGTCGTCGGCGAATTGTGGGTACGCGGACCCAACGTGGTGCGCGGCTACTGGGGACGACCCGAAGAGACCGCGGCCACGTTCACCCGAGGCTGGCTGCACACCGGAGATCTCGCACGCCTCGACGACGATGGTTTCCTCTACATCGTCGACCGAGCCAAGGACGTGATCATTCGTGGCGGCGAGAACGTCTACTCGATCATCGTGGAGGCGGCGCTCTTCGAACACCCCGACGTCGCGGACTGCGCGGTCGTCGGTCTCCCCCACGCCACGCTCGGCGAAGAGGTCGCCGCGGTCATCGTTCTACGACCGGGTCGGCGAGTCGAGGCCGACGAGTTCGCCCGTCACCTCCTCACGAGGATCGCGCGCTTCGAGGTGCCGACACGGTACTTCTTTCGCGCCGACCCGCTCCCGCGTAATCCCCAGGGCAAGGTGCTCAAGCGTGAGTTGCGCGCCTCACTGGCGTCCTAGGTGACCAGCCCCTCGAGGACCGCTCGCGCGTCCTCGTCCAACTCAACGTCGATCGCCGCGTAGTTCTCCTCCAGGTGAGCGATCGAGGATGTTCCCGGAATGGGCATCATCACCGGGGAGCGGGCGAGCAACCACGCCAGGGAAACCTGAGCCACGGTCGCACCCAACCGAGCAGCCACGTCGTCGAGTGCGCCGCCCGGGCGCGCCAGCGCACCGGCCGCGACCGGGAACCACGGGATGAAACCAATGCCCTCAGCCTCGCAGTAGGCGAGGACATCCTCGCTCGCCCGATTCGTCACGTTGTAGAGATTCTGGACCGTCGCAATCGGGACGCTCTCGCGAGCAGCCCGCACCTGGTCCACGCTCACCTCCGAGAGGCCCACGGCGCGTACCTTTCCTTCGGCGAGCAGCGCGGCGAGCAGGCCGAACTGCTCCTCCGCCGGTACCGTCGGATCGACGCGGTGCAGCTGGAACAGGTCGAGACTGTCGACACGCAGACGGCGCAGTGAGAGTTCACACTGCTGACGCAGGTAGTCCGGTCGCCCGCAGGGCACCCACTGATCGGGTCCCGTTCGCAACAGACCGGCCTTGGTGGCCACCTGTACCGTGCCGTACGGGTGAAGTGCACGTGCGATCAACTCCTCGGCGACCTCGGGTCCGTAGGAGTCCGCCGTGTCAATGAAGTCAACACCCAGCTCGACCGCACGGCGCAACACTCGCACGGCGTTGTCGGAGTCCGCCGGATAGCCCCAGATACCCGGGCCGGTCAAGCGCATCGAGCCGTAGCCCAGGCGATGGACCTCCCGGCCCGCCATCGTGATGGTGTCGCGCACCGTCTTCTCCCTTCAACGGCGGACGGCGGACGCGCCGCCCCCGAGACTCTGACGTCGGTCGCGCCCGGCTGATGCCGGCGCGGCCCGTCGACGTGACGAACTGGCTACTTGGTGGGCTGAGGTGTGAGTCGCAGGTAGTCCTTCAGCTTGCGAAAGCCTTGGGGAAACCTGACGGCGGCATCCTCGTCACTGACCGAATTAGCAATGATGACGTCGTCGCCCTGCTTCCAGTCGGCCGGCGTCGCCACCGGGAACCGGTCCACGAGCTGCAACGAGTCCAACACCCGCAGGATCTCATCGATGTTGCGCCCCGTCGAGGCGGGGTAGGTCAGAGTCAACTTCACCTTTTTGTCGGGTCCGATGATGAAGACACTACGCACCGTCAGGGTGTCGCTGGCGTTGGGGTGGATCATGTCGTACAGTGTCGCCACCGTGCGCGACTCGTCACCAATAATGGGAAAGTTCAACGCGGTCCCCTGCGTCTCCGCAATATCGCTCTTCCACGAGTTGTGCGAGGCCACGTCGTCGACGCTGACGCCGATCAACTTGGTGTTACGGGCGTCAAATTCCGCCTTACGCTTGGCGAAGGCACCCAGTTCCGTCGTGCACACGGGCGTGAAGTCCTTGGGGTGCGAGAAGAGGATTCCCCAACTGTCACCCAACCACTGGTGAAATGAGATAGGACCCTCCGTCGTGTCCGCCGTGAAATCGGGGGCCACATCACCGAGACGTACCGTCATAGTGCTCTCCTTACGCTGAACCGATCAGCCCATGCTAGCGATCATCGGTGATTAGTCACACGGTGCTGGTGCAAATCACGCTACGGTGTCGCGCGCTAACTGGAAGACTGGGACGATGGCTCCTCGCGTCGTCGCGGCGTTTGATCTGGACGGAACCCTCACCGAGGGCGGCAGCGTCTTTCGCTGGCTGCGCTCACTGTGCGGGACCGCGCGCACCTACCGTGCCGCCGTCCGACTCGCGATTCCACTCCTGATCGGTGCCCTCCGCAGCGGCGCTAGCGCCGACCGGGCAAAGGAGCGCCTCTTTCGTCGACTACTCGAGGGGCGCGCGCTAGACGAGGTGCGCGAGGCGTCGCGGGCCTTCGCCGCCGACCTAGTCGCCGAGCGCGGACGCGCGCGCACCCTCGCCCGTCTGGCCTGGCACCGGGAACGGGGCGACGACGTCGTGATCGTGTCGGCGTCCCCCGAGATCTACGTCGCGGTCGTCGCGGAACAGTTAGGGGCCCAGGCGGCGCTGGGCACGCGCCTCGCGGTCGATCCCCTTGGAAGGCTGACGGGAGGATACCTCGGGCGCAACTGCCGCGGTGCCGAGAAACTTCGTCGTCTCGAGGAGTGGATCAGCCAGCGCGACGACGAGCCCCCGACCATCTTCGCCTACGGCAACTCGCGCGGCGACCGCCGACTCCTACGCCGCGCCACGTACCCCTTCGACGTCGGACGACTCGGACCCCTCGGCGCCCTGCGGGGCTTCGCGCGCCTCCCGGCCCACGACGACGCGCCTACGTCTGACGAATAACCGGTCCCAGTTCCACCACGCCGCCCTCGCGACCGTCGTAGAGCACCTGCATGGAGGCCGCACTCTCACGCCAGGCGATCACCGTCGAGCCGAGGTGGTCAACGACGCCGACGTTGATGTCGTAGACGCCGTCCAGTAGAGGGATCTCCTTAAGATCCACACTGACGTGGTTCGTCCCGGGTACGAGGTTGATAGGCGCCCCCTGAGCGTCGCTGCGACTCACCAACTGACCGGCGCGGGTGAACACCTCCATCACGAAGTTGCCGCTAAAGGCCGTCTCGGCCGACACCGCCACGTCGAAGTGCATCGCGGCACCGCTGCGCACTTCGAAGGAGCCCGACGGCGTGGAGACCGACTCGATCGTCGCGCGCACCTCGGTCACTCGTTCGTCGTGGCGCGCGGCGTCACCCATCAGATGCTCACGGAAGATCCGCAGGGATTCGGCGACCGGTCCGTCGGCGACCATGAGACCCCGATCCAGAACGATCGCCCGATCGCAAATGGCGCGCACGGTGTCGGCCTGGTGAGTCACCAGAAGAATCGATCGGCCCTCGGTCTGGAAGCGACGGATGCGATCAATGCACTTGGCCTGAAAGCGCTCGTCACCCACGGCGAGGACCTCGTCCACCACGAGGATGTCCGGATTGACGTTGACGGCCACGGCAAAGGCCAGTCGCACGTACATACCCGACGAGTAGAACTTGACCTGCGTGTCGATGAAGTTGTCGAGTTCGCTGAAGGCCACGATGTCGTCGAAGATGGCGTCGACCATCCGTCGCGAGAATCCCAGCATCGCGCCGTAGAGGTAGATGTTGTCGCGGCCCGAGAGCTCGGGCTGAAAGCCCGCGCCGAGTTCGAGCAGCGCGGCGAGCGACCCGCGCAGGTGGATACGCCCCGAGGTCGGCTGCAGCACGCCGCAGATGCACTTCAGCAGCGTCGACTTACCCGATCCGTTGTGGCCGAGGATGCCCACGGTCTCGCCCTCGGCGACGCGAAAATTAATGTCATCCAACGCGTGGAAGACCTCAACCGTGCCACTACGCGGGTGCAACAAGCGCTCCTTCAGCGACTGATGGCGCTCGTGGTGAATCCGAAACTGCTTGGAGACCGCGGCCACATCGACGACGTCGACCATCACAACTCCGATTCGAAGTTGCCTTCGAGTCGCCCGAAGAGCGCGAGCGCCAAGAGGAACACGATGACTGTCACCGCCAGCAGGCCGAGGTCGAGTTCGAAGAAGCTCGTCAGCGACCATTGAGGCAGAATGTGCAGCGGCGCCCCGGTCGTGGTCGAGCGGACCGTCGTCGCGACGTAGAAGACCCGCTGAAACGTCAGAATGATCGGCGTCACTGGGTTGAGGAAGTACAGGACACTCAGACCGTGACGGTGCAGCGCCGGCGCCAGGGAGTTCTCGTAGGAGTACACCACCGGCGACAGCCAGAACCACAGTTGCAGCACCACCTCCATCAGGTGACGCATGTCGCGAAGGTACACCGTCACGGCCGACATGACAATGGCCACCGCCGCGGTGAAGAGGTAGAGCGCGGCGAACGAGATCGGCAACAGCCACAAGAATCCCCACGCCGGCTGGTGACCGACGAGCAACAGGAAGGCAATCAGCACCACCAACTGAATCAAGAAGTAGATCACCGACGCGCCGACGTTCGCCAGGGCGAGGATCTCGCGCGGAAACGAGACCTTCTTCACCAACCCCGCACGATCGACGATCACTCCCGTGGCACTGTTCACCGCGGTCTGGAAGAGGTTCCACACCACGAGTCCCGAGAACAGGTAGATCACGAAGTTGGGAATGCCGTTCTTCAGGAAAATCGAGAACACCAGGTAGTACGTCGCCAGAGTCAGCGCGGGCGAGAGCATCGACCAAAAGAGCCCGAGGACCGATCCCTTGTACTTGATACGGATGTCGGAGCTGATGAGGCCGCTCAGTAGTTCGCGACGCTCGAGAAGATTACGCAGACGCGTCGTCAGACTCACCCGCGCGCTGACGACGCGCACGGGTGCATTCTCGAGATGGCGTCGCTCGACGCCCGCGGGCGACGGCTCGCCCACTAGACCTCGTGGCGCAACGCCGAGCGATCGATCACCGCGTCGATGAAGCCGTAGTCCTTGGCCTCCTGCGCCGTGAACCAACGGTCTCGATCCGAGTCGGTCTCGATGCGCTCCAGCGGCTGACCGGTGTGGAACGCGATGCGCTCGGCCAGCATTTTCTTCAGGTACACGATCTGCTCGGCCTGAATCGCGATGTCCGAGGCCTGTCCCTGCATGCCGCCGGCCGAGGGCTGGTGCATAAGGATCCGACTGTGCGGCAGCGAAAAGCGCTTGCCCGGCGCGCCGGCACAGAGCAGAAACTGGCCCATGGACGCCGCCATGCCCACGCAGATCGTACGAATGTCGCAGTTCACGTACTGCATCGTGTCGTAGATCGCCAACCCGTCGGTCACCGATCCCCCAGGGGAGTTGATGTAGAGGCTGATGTCCTTGTCGCGGTCTTCCGCCTCGAGCAGGAGCAACTCGGCGCAGATGCGATTTGCCGTGGTCTGATCCACCTGAGAGCCCAGGAAGACGATTCGCTCGCGGAGGAGGCGCTGGTTAAGGTCATTGGCGCCGAAACTCTCGACGGACTGGGCGTGTATCATCGCCCCAATCTACCGTGCGCCGGCCGACCCCCTCCGACGTAGCGCCTACAGTAGGTGCTTCGCGGGCGTGGCGGAATTGGCAGACGCGCTGGGTTTAGGTCCCAGTTCTT
>JAJYSU010000056.1 GCA_021793395.1 Actinomycetes bacterium | reverse complement strand
GGCGTCGCCCTCCAGGGCCTTGAGCGCCGACACGCGCACGATGGGCGTGTCGTCACCGGGGAAGCCGTAGCTGTTCAGCAGGTCGCGAACCTCCATCTCGACCAACTCGAGCAGCTCCTCGTCGTCGACCATGTCCGCCTTGTTGAGGGCGACCACGATGTAGGGCACGCCCACCTGGCGCGCCAGCAGCACGTGCTCGCGGGTCTGGGGCATGGGACCGTCGGTGGCCGAGACGACCAGGATCGCGCCGTCCACCTGGGCGGCGCCGGTAATCATGTTCTTCACGTAGTCGGCGTGGCCCGGCATGTCCACGTGGGCGTAGTGGCGGTTCGCGGTCTCGTACTCCACGTGGGCGATCGAGATGGTGATGCCGCGCTGGCGCTCCTCGGGGGCCTTGTCGATCTGGTCGAAGGGCGTGAAGGACGTGCCGGGGATGCGCTCGGACAGCACCTTGGTGATGGCTGCGGTCAGCGTGGTCTTACCGTGGTCGATGTGGCCCATCGTGCCGATGTTCACGTGCGGCTTAGTGCGCTCGAACTTTTGCTTTGCCATTGTCGGGGACTAACTTTCTCTCTCGTGGCGACTCCTCGCAGAGCCGTCGTGTTGTTTGCGGCCCTCCCCGACGACGGTTTGGACCTTGGTGTTGCTGGTTGCCCAGCTCCTACGCGCCGGTAGCCTTCGCGACGATCTCCTTGGCGATCGCGTCGGGAACTTCCGCGTACGAATGGAACTGCATAGTGTACGTCGCGCGCCCTTGAGTGCGAGAACGCAGGTCAGTAGCGTAGCCGAACATGTCGGCCAGTGGGACCAGAGCCCGAATTGCCTGGCTATTGCCCCTCTGCTCCATGCCCTCGACCCGCCCACGACGACTCGACAGGTCGCCGATGACGTCACCCATGTAGTCGTCCGGGGTGACCACCTCAACCGCCATGATGGGCTCGAGCAGCACCGGGTTCGCCAAACGAGCGGCCTTTTTGACCGCGATCGATCCAGCGATCTTGAACGCCATCTCCGACGAGTCCACGTCGTGGTAACTCCCGAAGGTCAGACGCACGCGCACGTCGACGGTCGGGTAGCCCGCCAAAACTCCCGCGGTGAGGGCCTCGGTAATACCCTGATTGACCGGCTGGATGTACTCCTTGGGAATAACGCCACCGGTGATCTCGTCGACGAACTCGTAACCACCCCCGGGGCCGGTGGGCTCCAGAGTGATCACCACGTGTCCGTACTGGCCCTTACCGCCGGTCTGACGGACGTACTTCTCCTCGACCTTCTCCACCTTTTTGCGCACGGTCTCGCGGTACGCCACCTGGGGCTTACCCACGTTGGCGTCCACCGAGAACTCGCGCAGCATCCGGTCCACCAGCACTTCGAGGTGCAGCTCGCCCATTCCCGAGATCACGGTCTGACCCGTCTCCTCGTCGGTGCGCACGCGGAAGGTCGGGTCCTCCTCGGACAACGCGTAGAGCGCCTTGCCCAACTTCTCCTGATCGGCCTTGGTCTTGGGCTCGACGGCCACGTGAATGACCGGCTCGGGGAAGGTGAGCGTCTCGAGCTGGATGGGGTTGTCGACCGCGCTCAGCGTGTCACCGGTGGTGACCTGCTTGAGGCCCACCGCGGCCACGATGTCGCCGGTACGGATAGTGTCGAGATCCTCACGGTTGTTGGCGTGCATGAGGAGCAAACGACCGAGACGCTCCTTCTTCATACCCTTGGTCGTGTTGACCACCGTGTCACCCTTTTCCAGGGTTCCCGAGTACACGCGCAAGTACGTCAACTTGCCGACGTAGGGGTCGGTCATGATCTTGAAGGCCAGCGCCGAGAACGGCTCGTCGTCCGAGGGCTTACGCTCGAGAACCTCGTCCTTGCCCGGCTTCGTGCCCTGAGTAGGAGGAAGGTCGACCGGAGAGGGCAGGAAGTCCACCACCGCGTCGAGCATTGGCTGAACGCCCTTGTTCTTGAACGCGGTGCCGTTGAGGATGGGTACGCAGTGGTTCTCGAGGGTTCCCACGCGCAGCGCGCGACGCAGATCATCGCGCGTCACGACCTCGTCGCCCAGCACCTTCTCCATCAACTCGTCGTCGAAGGTCGTGAGCACGTTGATGAGCGCGGTGTGGTACTCGTCGGCCTGCTCACGGTACGCCGCGGGAATCTCGACCTCGTCGTAGTTCTCGCCCTTGTCGTCGTCGTGCCAAATAAGAGCCGTCATCGAGGTCAGGTCAATGACGCCCTGGTAACCCGACTCGGCCCCGATGGGCAGCTGCACCACCGCGGGCACGCAGTCCAGGCGATCGCGAATCATGTCCACGCAGCGGAAGAAGTCCGCCCCAATCCGGTCCATCTTGTTGACGAAGCACAGTCGGGGGACGTGGTACTTATTCGCTTGGCGCCAGACGGTCTCGGTCTGGGGCTCCACGCCGGCGACGGCATCGAATACCGCCACCGCCCCGTCGAGCACCCTCAGCGAACGCTCCACCTCAACCGTGAAGTCCACGTGGCCGGGCGTGTCGATGATATTGATGCGGTGACCCGTCCAGTAGCAGGTGGTCGCCGCGGAGGTGATGGTGATCCCGCGCTCCTGCTCCTGGACCATCCAGTCCATGGTGGCGGCGCCCTCGTGGACTTCACCGATTTTGTAGTTCTTGCCCGTGTAGTACAAGATCCGCTCGGTGGTCGTGGTCTTACCGGCGTCGATGTGCGCCATGATCCCGATGTTGCGGACCTTATCCAGTGGGTACTCGCGTGCTGTCATGTCGTGTCGTACGGTACTTTCTCTGCTTACCAGCGGTAGTGCGCGAAGGCCTTATTGGATTCGGCCATTTTGGCCATGTCGTCGCGACGCTTGACCGAGGCCCCCACGCCGTTACTGGCGTCGATGATCTCGTTGGCCAGTCGCTCGGCCATCGTCTTCTCGCGGCGCTTCTGGGCGAAATCGGTCAGCCAGCGAATCGCCAGCGTGGTCGAACGGCGCGGGCGCACCTCGACGGGGACCTGATAGGTCGTTCCCCCCACTCGGCGACTGCGAACCTCGAGTTCGGGCCGCACGTTCTCCAGGGCCCGCTTCAGGGCGGCCACCGGGTCCGCACCCGTCTTCTGCTCGACCTGCTCGAGGGCACCGTAGACGATGCGCTCCGCGATCGTGCGCTTGCCGCGCTCCAAAATCTTGTTCGTCACCTGCGTCACCAGAACCGACTTGTAGATCGGGTCCGGCACCAGTTCACGGCGTTCGGCGGGTCCCTTGCGCGGCATTAGCTCTCCTTCTTGGCGCCGTAGCGACTACGGGCCTGCTTGCGGTCCCGAACGCCTGAAGTGTCCAAGGCACCACGAATGATTTTGTAACGCACGCCCGGAAGGTCCTTGACACGCCCGCCTCGCACCAGAACGATCGAGTGCTCCTGGAGATTGTGACCCACGCCCGGAATGTACGCGGTGACCTCGACTCCCGAGGTCAGCCGCACGCGCGCCACCTTACGCAACGCGGAGTTCGGCTTCTTGGGCGTGACCGTGTGCACGCGAGTGCACACGCCACGACGCTGCGGGGCCCCCTTCAGGGCCGGCGTCTTGGTCTTGGCAATCTTCTCCTGCCGGCCCTTTCGGACCAACTGAGCAATGGTGGGCACGCGAAACCTCTTCTCGGTGAACTTCGTTAGGCGCCACGACTTCCGACGCACGGACTATCTATTCTAGGACACGCCAGCCCGCCACGGCAAGCCCGCCACGGCGGATCAGGCCTCTCGGCGCGTCGAGCACGCGCGATGCTGCTACAGAGCCTGGCCCATGGGCCCATCCTCGGGACGGGAGTCCTCATTCTCGGGCAGGTCCGACTCGGGCTGAGACGACTCGGGCAGGGCCGACTCGTCGTAGCTGGCGCCGATGTTTTGGAACGCCGCCAGATCGGCACCGAAGGAGTCGTCACTGCTCAACTCGCCGAGCAGGCTCGCCAGGTCCATGTCCTCGTCGGAGACCTGGGCCCAGTCCGGCAGCAACTCGGCGTCGGGCATCTCGAGACGCAGCGCACTGGCGTCGTAGTAACTGAGACCCGAACCCGCGGGAATCAACTTGCCGATGATGATGTTCTCCTTCAGGCCCACCAGGTGATCACGCTTACCCTCGATCGCGGCCTCGGTCAGAACGCGCGTGGTCTCCTGGAAGGACGCCGCCGACAGCCACGAGTCCGTCGCCAGCGACGCCTTGGTGATCCCCATGAGTTGGGCTCGCCCGTCGGCCGCCTCGCGACCCCCGGCCTCGATCTCGTCGTTAGTGTCGTTGAACACCTTGACGTCGACCATCGCGCCGGGCAGCCAGTGCGTATCGCCGGCGTCGACGACCTGTACGCGACGAGTCATCTGGCGCACAATGAGCTCGATGTGCTTGTCGTGAATCGACACGCCCTGGTCACGGTAGACGTTCTGCACCTCTTCGACCAGGTACTGCTGCGTCTCGCGCGTCCCTCGGAACTTCATCATGAGCTTGGGGTCCAGCGGACCGTCGTGTAGCGGCGTCCCTACCTCGATCTCCTGACCGTCCTCCACCAGCAGGTGGCGGGCAATGGAGATCGACTCTTCCTGAAGCTCGCCGTCGTTGCCCACGATCTGGACCTTGCGCTCGCGTCCCACCAACTCCACGCGAACCACTCCCGCGTGCTCGGCGACCTTGGCCGCGCCCTTAGGGGTACGAGCCTCGAACAGCTCCACCACACGCGGCAGTCCGTGAGTGATGTCGCTCTCGGTCACACCACCGGAGTGGAAGGTTCGCATCGTCAACTGCGTTCCGGGTTCTCCGATGGACTGGGCGGCGATGACACCCACGGCCTCGCCGAGCTCCACCAACTGGTGAGTGGCCAGCGAGAGGCCGTAGCAGCTGGCACACACGCCCTGGACGGCGTCGCAGGTGAGCGTGGTACGCACGCGCACGCGCGTCACCGCCGGGTCGTCGCGCAGCGCCACCACGTCGTCCATCAGCAACATGGCGCCGCTCTCCAGCGTCGTGCCGTCGCTCAACGTCACGGCCTCGGCGAGTACGCGACCCCAGAGCTTGGTCTCCAGGTGCGCGCGCTGAGCGTGGGTGTCGGGTGCCACGTGCTCGATCCACATGCCGCGCGTGGTGCCGCAATCGTACTCCTTCACGATCAGTTCCTGAGCCACGTCGACCAGACGCCGCGTCAGGTAACCCGAGTCCGCGGTACGCAGCGCCGTGTCGCCCAGACCCTTGCGGGTGCCGTGGGTGGAGATAAAGTACTCCAGCACCGAGAGGCCCTCGCGGAACGACGACTTGATCGGACGCGGGATCATCTCGCCGCGCGGGTTGGACACGAGGCCCTTCATCGCCGCGATCTGACGAATCTGCTGGCTATTGCCTCGCGCGCCCGAGTCGACCATCATGCGAATCGGATTGTCGGCAATGACGTTCATCGCCCGGTCGGTAGCGTCACCGACCTCCTTGTTCGCGTTGGTCCAGATCTCAATCTCCTGCTGACGCCGCTCGTCGTCGACGATGACGCCCCGGCGATAGTTGGTCTCGACCCGGGCCGCCTGCTCCTCGTACTTATTGAGGATCGCCGCCTTCTCCGACGTCGTGACGACGTCGTCGATAGAGATGGTCAGACCGGACTGGGTCGCGAAGCGGAATCCCAGCGACTTGATCGCGTCGAGCGACTCGGCGACCTCCTGGCGCGTGTAACCACCCGAGATCTCCTCGACGATCGTCCCAATCGGCTTCGCGTTCTTGCCGATCAACTCGTTGACGTAGCGAAATCCGCGAGGTAGCGCCTCGTTGAAGAGCACACGACCCGGCGTGGTGATCAGGCGCCGACCGGCACCACTCACCTCGACGCCCGCCGCCGCCAGGCGCTCGTCCAGGACGGAGCCGGCCACGGGACGCAACTCAATCGGGGTACGCACACCGAGCAATCCATCACGAAGAGCCGACTCGATCTGAAAGACGTGGCGCATGACGTGCGGGTGCGACGTCGACTCCTCGGCGGGCAGGGTCAGGTAGTACGCCCCGAAGACCATGTCCTGGGACGGCTCAGTGATCGGTCGACCCGTCGCCGGAGTGAAGATGTTGTTGGTCGACAGCATCAGGATCCGCGCCTCGGCCTGGGCCTCGGCCGATAGCGGTACGTGCACGGCCATTTGGTCACCGTCGAAGTCGGCGTTGAAGGCCCGACAGACCAGCGGGTGAATCTGAATCGCCTTACCGTCCACCAGGATCGGCTCGAAAGCCTGGATCCCCAAACGGTGCAGCGTCGGGGCGCGGTTGAGCAGAACCGGGTGCTCGCGGATAACCTCCTCGAGCACGTCCCAGACCGCCGTCTTGCGACGCTCGACCATGCGCTTCGCACTCTTGATGTTCTGAGCCATCTGCGTCTCGATCAACCGCTTCATCACGAAGGGCTTGAACAACTCCAGCGCCATCATCTTGGGCAGGCCGCACTGGTGCAACTTAAGCTGAGGACCCACCACGATCACCGAGCGACCGGAGTAGTCGACACGCTTACCGAGAAGGTTCTGGCGGAAACGCCCCTGCTTCCCCTTCAGCATGTCCGAAAGACTCTTCAGCGGCCGACCGCTCTGGCCCGCCACCGGGCGACCCCGGCGTCCGTTGTCGAAGAGGGCGTCGACGGCCTCCTGGAGCATCCGCTTTTCGTTGTTCACGATGATGTCGGGTGCTCCCAGATCGAGCAACCTCTTCAGACGGTTGTTGCGGTTGATCACGCGACGATACAGATCGTTCAGGTCACTGGTCGCGAATCGCCCACCGTCCAGCTGCACCATCGGACGCAGGTCCGGGGGGATGACCGGAACTGCCTCAAGAATCATGGCGCGCGGATCGTTGAGTCGGCGCCCCTGATCGTCACGACGGTTGAAGGACTGGACGATCGCGAGGCGCTTCAGGAACTTCGCGTGACGCTGCGCGCTGAGCGGCTTACGACCGTCCTTCGCGTCGATCATCTCGCGCATCATGCGCTCTTCCTCGTCGAGGTCCATCCGGTCGATCAAACCAATGATCGCGTCGGCACCCATGCCGCCCTCGAAGTACTCGCCGTAGCGGAACTCCATCTCGCGGTAGAGAACCTCGTCCTCGATGATCTGACGCGAGTGGAGCCCCTCGAAGGTGTCGAAGGCCCGCTGGGCCAGGTCCCGCTCCTCGGCGAAGCGCTGGCGCACGCCCTCGAGCTCCTTCTCGGTACCGCGCTGCAGCGCGCGAAGGTCGGCCTCGCGCCCACCCTCGGACTCGAGCTTCTCCGCGCGAGCCTCCAGGTCCTTCAGTTTGTTGTCGAGTGCCTTCGCCTCGCGCTCGGCGATCTCCACCAGCTCCTCGGCCAAGCCCTGGCGCAGGTCACCCAGCTCCTCGTGGCGGCGCTCGTCGTCCACGAAGGTCACCATGTGAGCTGCGAAGTAAATAACCTTCTCGAGTTGCTTGGCCTTCAGCTCCTCCTTGGGTGCCGTTCCCATAAGGAGATACGCGAGCCACGACCGCGTACCACGCAAGTACCAAATGTGCACCACCGGTGCCGACAGAGCGATGTGACCCATTCGCTCACGGCGCACCTTGTCGCTCGTGACCTCCACGCCGCAGCGCTCGCACACGATGCCCTTGAAGCGCACCCGCTTGTACTTACCGCACGCGCACTCCCACGCCTTCTGGGGACCAAAGATCTTCTCGCAGAAGAGTCCGTCCTTCTCCGGACGCAGGGTTCGGTAGTTGATGGTCTCGGGCTTCTTCACCTCACCCGAGGACCAGCTACGGATGTTCTGCGCGGTGGCGAGTCCAATGCTGATCTCGTTGAACTGATTGACGTCCAGGGGGCTCATGACAACTTCCTTTCGGCGGCACGACGGGCGTCCTCTTCATCACTGCCGCGCTCGGGCCGACTGATGTCGATTCCCAACTCGCGCGTGACCGAGAAGAAGTCCTCGTCGGTGTCGGCCAGATCTACGTGGGCGCCGACCTTGTCACGCACCACGACGTTCAAACAGAGCGACTGCATCTCCTTGATCAGCACCTTGAACGACTCCGGAATACCCGGCTCGGGCAGGTTCTGTCCCTTGACAATCGCCTCGTAGGCGCGCTCGCGCCCCTTCATGTCGTCCGACTTCACGGTCAGCAACTCCTGGAGGGCGTAGGCGGCACCGTAGGCTTCGAGGGCCCACACCTCCATTTCTCCAAAGCGCTGGCCACCGAACTGCGCCTTGCCACCGAGCGGCTGGGCCGTGATCATCGAGTACGGGCCCGTCGAGCGTGCGTGAATCTTGTCGTCGACCATGTGGGCCAACTTCAAGATGTACGCGTAGCCCACCGAGATCGGGTTGTCGTAGGCCTCGCCGGTTCGACCGTTGTAGAGCGTAACCTTCCCATCGTTGTCGCCGGCCAACAGGTGCTGCCCGTTGGCGCCGTCGACGTTCAAGGTGGCGAAGGTCTGCTGGATCGTCGGCTTGTCCTTGGCGCGGTCCGTCTCGTCCCAGTGCGCGCCGTCGAAGGACGGCGTCGCCACGTACACGGCGGGCTCGGTGCGCGGACGGGTCTTGCGGTAGGGACGATGCGCGGGGTCACTCTGATCATCGTGACCCGAGGTTCCCACGGTGGGATTCACCTCGACACCGGCCCACCCGTGGCGCGCCGCGTAGCCCAAGTGACTCTCGAGAACCTGACCCACGTTCATGCGGCTGGGCACACCCAGCGGACTCAAAATGATGTCCACCGGGGTCCCATCAGCCAGGAACGGCATATCCTCCTCGAGCAGAATCTTCGAGATAACGCCCTTATTGCCGTGGCGGCCGGCGAGCTTGTCGCCCTCGCTGATCTTGCGCCGCTGGGCCACGTACACCTTGACCAGCTGGTTCACGCCCGGCTGCATCTCGTGGTCCTCGTCGCGGCTGTACACCCTGACGTCGATGACCTTGCCGGACTCGCCGTGGGGTACCTTGAGCGACGTGTCGCGCACCTCGCGCGCCTTCTCACCGAAGATCGCGCGCAGCAGACGCTCCTCGGGCGACTGCTCGGTCTCACCCTTGGGCGTAACCTTGCCAACCAGGATGTCCCCCGGCTCGACCTCGGCTCCGATGCGCACAATGCCGCGATCGTCAAGGTCCGCCAGAATGTCGTCGGGAAGATTCGGAATGTCTCGCGTGATCTCTTCCGCACCCAACTTGGTGTCGCGGGCGTCGATCTCGTACTCCTTCACGTGGATCGACGTGAGGACGTCGTCGCGAACGAGACGCTCGTTGAGGATGATCGCGTCCTCGTAGTTGAAGCCCTCCCACGGCATATAGGCCACCAGCAGGTTCTTGCCCAGGGCCAACTCACCGTGCGACGTGCTCGTCCCGTCGGCCAGGAGGTCCCCGCGCTGAAGGGTCTCGCCACCGACGACGAGCGGCTTCTGGTTGATCGAGGTGTCCTGATTCGAACGACGGAACTTGTTCAGGTTGTACTGCTTGCGACCCAGCGGCACGCCGTAGCGGTCCGTGACGTCCTTGTCGTAGTCGACCACGATCCGGTCGCCCGAGACCGATCGCACCACGCCCGAGCCCTCCGCGATGAGCACGTCACCCGAGTCCAACGCGGCCCGCGCCTCCATACCGGTACCCACGAAGGGGGCCTCGGGCATGATCAACGGCACGGCCTGCTTCTGCATGTTGGCGCCCATCAGGGCCCGCTGCGCGTCGTCGTGTTCCACGAAGGGGATCAGGGACGTCGCCACCGAGATGACCTGCTTGGTGGACACGTCCATCAACTCGACTTCGTCAGGCGCCACGAAGTCGATCTCCGAGGTCGTGGACGAGGATCGGTTGGACGCGCCGACGCGCAGACCGGTTCCTATAGGGCCACGACGAACCAGGACGCGATCCGCCTTGATCAGCCCGTTCTCGTCCAACTCCGTGTTGGCCTGGGCGATGACGTAACGCTCCTCCTCGTCGGCGGTGAAGTACGTGACCTCGCCGGTGACCCGGCCATCCTTCACGACGCGGTAGGGCGTCTCGATGAAGCCGTACTCGTTGATGCGCGCGTAGTTAGCCAGGTAGCCGATGAGTCCCACGTTGGGGCCCTCGGGCGTCTCGATCGGACACATGCGCCCGTAGTGCGACGAGTGCACGTCACGCACCTCGAGCCCGGCGCGCTCGCGCGACAGGCCCCCCGGCCCCAGCGCGGACAGACGCCGCTTATGCGTCAGACCCGACAGGGGATTGTTCTGGTCCATGAACTGACTGAGCTGAGACGTCGCGAAGAACTCCTTGATCGCCGACATGACGGGGCGGATGTTGATCAACGTCTGGGGCGCGATCGCCTCGACGTCCTGGGTGTTCATGCGCTCGCGCACCACCCTCTCCATACGCGACAGGCCCGTACGCAAGGCGTTCTGAATCAACTCGCCCACGCTGCGGATGCGCCGGTTGGCGAAGTGGTCCTGGTCGTCGATGTGGTACGTCGTCTCCTTGGCGGTGCGATCGTGCGCCAAGTTGAGCAGGTAGGTCGCCGCGGCCAGTACCTCGGCCTTGGACAGCACGTGCAGGTCCGACGTAGGCCGCTCGAGTTGCACGCCGAACAACTCCACGTTCTTGGCTACCTCGTCACCCAACTTACGGTCCAGCTTGTAGCGACCGACACGGCTGAGGTCGTAGCGCTTCTCGGAGAAGAACGCTCCCTCGAAGTACTGACGAGCGGCCTCGACCGTCTGCACCTCACCGGGGCGGGCCCGGCGATAGATCTCGAGCCACGCCGTTTCCTGGCTGGCGCGCGCCACGTTGGTCGGCGTGTCCTCCAGGCTGTAGCGCTCCATGTGACGAGCGATCTCCAGGCGCGCCTTCTTCCAGTCCGCGTGGAACTGATCCTCAAGGAAGTCGAAGTGGGCCACGAATCGCTCGAAGAACGCTTCGTCCATCGAGGTGTCCAGGGCGCGCAACAGCGTAAAGATCGAGACGCGGCGCTTACGCGCGATACGGGCACCGGCGTTGGCGGGCTTGTTCTTACGCTCCTCGAGGTCAACCTGCAGCCACTCGCCACGACTCGGGTGGATGGTCCCCTCGAAGGCAACCTTCTCATCCTTGCCCGGCTGAAAGAGAACCCCGGGCGAGCGAACCAACTGGCTCACAACCACCCGCTCGGTTCCGTTGATGATGAAGGTTCCCTGTTCGGTCATGATGGGGAAGTCCCCCATAAAGACCGTCTGCTCCTTGATCTCGCCGGTGTCGGAATTGAGGAACCGGGCACGCACGAAGACGGGCTGGGAGAACGTGGTCGCGCGCTGGCGACACTCCTCCACCGTGAACTTGGGAGGGCTCTTCAGATCGGGGTCGTCGGGGTCGAACTCCAACTCCAACGACAGGCGACCGGTAAAGTCGCTGATCGGCGAGATCGCGTCGAAGGCGTCGCGCAGACCCTGCTTCATGAACTGGTCGAAGCTATCGCGCTGGATCTCCAGGAGGTTCGGCAGGGGGTACGCTTCACCCAGGGCCGAAAAGTTAAAACGTTCGGGGCTAACGGACCGAGGCGTCAACGGTCAATCCTCCGTGTAGGTGGGTGGGTGAAACAGACGAAACCCGTGTCTGGACGGCGACGGCGACGAGGGACGACGAAGTGAGGGGCAGGAGCACGGTCTTTCAACTCTAGTCGCTGCGCGCGAGAATGCGCAAGCGACGCATCCCCCAGGAGGCGCG
>JAJYSU010000010.1 GCA_021793395.1 Actinomycetes bacterium | reverse complement strand
CGATCTGGGCGCATCTCGGACTACCTGGGTCGACGTAACGCGTTGATCATCGGGCTGATCGGCTTCGCCGGTGCCTCGGCTCTCGGTGCGGCGTCGGTCAACTTCACAATGCTGGTCGTCGCGCGCACGGTACAGGGAGCCTTTGGGGCACTGCTGGCGCCCGCGGTGCTGGCCCTGCTCACGACCACCTTCACCGATCCCGCCGAGCGAGGTCGCGCCTTCGCCATCTACGGTGCGGTCGCCGGGGCCGGTGGCGCACTCGGCCTGCTGCTCGGCGGCGCCCTGACCACGTACGCGTCGTGGCGCTGGACCCTACTCGTGAATCTCTTCTTCGCCGCGTTCGCCGTCACTGGTTCGGTCGCTCTGCTGCACCGCGACCGCGCCGTGGACCACGACCCGCTCGACTGGTGGGGTGTCCTCACCGGCACCGCGGGGCTCTTCGCGCTGGTCTACGGCTTCGCTCACGTGGAGACCACCTCGTGGCACGACGCGTACACCCTGGGCAGCTTCGCCGCCGCGGCGGTACTTCTCGGTCTCTTCGTCGTCGTCCAGCGTGCCGCGTCGTTTCCAC
Source organism: Actinomycetes bacterium (assembly GCA_021793395.1). GTDB lineage: Bacteria > Actinomycetota > Acidimicrobiia > Acidimicrobiales > RAAP-2 > RAAP-2. Next base: position 53,348 of record JAJYSU010000010.1, on the reverse strand, counting down.
TCCTGCCGCTTCGCGTGGTGTCCGATCGCAACCGCGGCGGGGCGCTGGTCGCCATGCTCATCGCGGGGGCGGGCATGTTCGGCGTGTTCCTCTTTCTCACCTACTACCTACAGACCACGCTGGGCTACAGCGCGGTACTGACCGGCGTGGCCTTCCTGCCCATGATCGTGGCGCTCTCGATCACCGCCCAGCTCTCGAACGTCGTGCTGATGCCGCGACTCGGACCGCGACCCCTGGTGCCTCTGGGCATGCTGGTCGCCGCCGCGGGGCTGGTGTGGATGACTCACCTCGGCGTGACCAGCTCCTACGCGAGCGATATCCTCGGCCCCCTCGTGGTCGTAGGACTGGGCGTCGGTCTCATCTTCGCCCCCGCGGTCAACGTCGCCACTTACGGCGTGGCCGACCACGACGCCGGCGTGGCCTCCGCCCTGGTCAACACGTCCCAGCAGATCGGCGGCTCGGTGGGTACGGCCCTTCTCAACACCCTCGCGGCCAGTGCCGTGACGAGCTTTCTGGTGGGCCGCGTCCCGTCGCGTCACGCTCTCGCGCTCGCCGCCGTGCACAGCTACACCGTCGTCTTTCGCGACACCGCGGCCATCTTCGTTCTCGGGGCGGTGCTCACCGGCTTGACGCTGCGCTCGGGCGCCGTCAGCACGTCGCCGACGAGCACCTCGGCGGTGGACACCTCGGCGCCCGGTCCCGCGCTCCACTGACGACAGGGCTCGCGGTCGCTCATCCGACGTCGCTGGCGACCTCACCGTCGGTGTCGGAAGCGGAAGAAGGGTCGAGCACCGACATCGCCGCGGCGTCGAACTGGTACCCCGTGCGAGCCGAAAACTCGGCTACCAGGCTGAGGCGGTCGCCACGGATCAGCGTGCGACGCCACTCGACCACGTCCTCGTGGACGCGGGCCAACCGGTCGATGGCCAGGGCCGCCTGATCGGGGTCGAGTTCGAGCAACGCCCGGTCCTGTGGCGAGGGAACGACCGCGCGCACCCACTCGCGCCCGGCGGTCAGGCGCAGGCCCGTGCGCTGGTAGAGCTCCACGTAGAGCGCGGTGTGGGTGAAGTCCGCCCCCACGAGGGCGCCGCCTACGTCACCCGGCATCCAGACGCGGTCCAGGGCGAGGGGCCGATCCCCCGCCAGGCGCACCCGCTCGAGGTAGAACAGCGATGCCGCGGCGTCGCGGCCCAGTCGGGTGGCGGCCTCCGCGTCGACGCGCAGGTCGGCCGCGCGCACGACACTGTGCTGCTCGAGTCCGGCGGCCTCCACCGACGCGAAGAGGCTGTACATGGCGCCCAGGGGCTGCTCAATCTCCAACGAGGTCGCCAGGCGTGGTCGCCGTCCGCGCTCGGCGACGACCACGCCGTCGGCGCGGAGTCGGCGCATGGCTTCACGAACGGTGTTGCGGCTCACCGCGTACTGCGCGGCCAGGTCCATCTCGGCGGGGAACTCGGCGACGAACTCTCCCGCGTCCAGGCGCGCCGACAGCCGGTCGCGCAGCTGCGCCCACAAGGGCAGCGCGCTGGTGCGGTCCAATTCCTCGCGTCGTGGTGCGTCACTCATGATCCTCCTTCCCTTTCACCCTACGTCCCATGACGTCCGACGTGGTAATGTACCTACATTAGAATATTCTGTGTAAAAGCACGAGGCGAATGAGGTGAAGGTTCCCATGGTCCAGGTCCGGTTAGTGCACGCAACCCCTCGGCGACTCCGATGAGCGCCGACGTCGTGCTGTCCGCTGTTCTCGGCCTCGCGATCGGCCTCTCGCTGGGGGCACTCGGCGGTGGCGGATCGATCCTTACCGTGCCCGCCCTGGTGTACGCGCTCGGAGTCAGCGCCAAGCACGCCACCGGCGCGTCGCTGCTCATCGTGGGTCTGAGCGCCCTGTTCGGCATGATCGCCCACGCCCGGGCGGGGCGCGTGCGCTGGCCCGTGGGACTGACGGTCGGCGTGGTGAGCATCGTCGGGTCGCTGGCCGGCACCGCGCTGAACCGTCGCATCAATCCCGAGGTGCTGCTCCTGCTCTTCGCGGGGCTCATGTTCGTCGTCGCCACCATGATGATCCGCCGTGATCGGCGCGCGCCGGCCCTGCCCGCGACGCGGCCGGTACCGGTACCCGTCCCCTCGCCCGACCTCCTCGGAGAGTTAGTGACCCTGGAGGACCGCGTCGTCGAGGAGGTCGTCGACGTCGAGGAGGCTATTGCCGCCACGCGCGCGGGCCGGCCCGTCCTCGTCGCCGCCGTCGGCGTCGGCGTCGGATTTCTCACCGGCTTCCTCGGCGTGGGCGGCGGCTTCATTGTCGTGCCGAGCCTGGTGCTCATTCTCGGCCTCGGACTCGCCGAGGCGGTGGGAACCTCACTGCTCATCATCGCCATCAGTAGTGGCTTCGCCATCGCCGAGCGCCACGGGGTCCACGGCGTCGACGCCTCGATCCTGGTGCCCTTCGCGCTGACCGCTATGGCCGCCGCCATGGTGGGCAACCTCATCGCCGGCCGCGTTCCGGCGCGCCGACTCAACCAGGGCTTCATCGTCCTCGTGATACTGGTGGCCTGCTACGTGACCGTGCGCAGCGTACTGGCGTTGGGCTAGGCGCTCGGACCACGGGGTCTTGCCCGACAGCCGCGAGTTCCCGCTCGTGGCGCTACGAGTCACGGACGTATTACGTGCCGCATCGAGGGAATTCCGCTCGCGAACGGCGTGTTCACCGGTCCACGTAGTGCCACCAATCCAGATAGTGACCAAGGGGCGCTTCGGAAACGCGCGGGGTTTGGCGGCACCATCACGTCAATTCTCGCCACAGCTACCCCGCTCAGAGCAGCACAGACGAAGCGTCCTGAGCCTCTCCCCGTCAGGATCCTCCTGACGTTGCAAGGTTATGTCTGACGACCAAAGTCCGGGAGGAGTCTATGGATGCCACCGAAGAGCGTGTAGTCACCGCGTGCTCGTTCTGTCGGCAACCGAGTAACGAAGTCGCGAGGTTGGTCGCAGGTCCGGGGGTCTGCATCTGTATTGAGTGCGTAGAACTATCTAGCCAGATCATCAGCGCCCCACCCTCGTTACCACCCGAACTGGCGTCGTGGGAGGAGGATCTTGACCCGGACGGAGTTCTCGCGAGCCTTCCCCGGATGGCCGCCGCCGGCGCGCAGGTCAAGAGAAATCTCGCCCATTTCGTGAAAAGAGCGAGACGGCTTAGCGCTACGTGAGCGGCCATCGGATCATCTTGAGGGATGTCCTGACAGTCGGCGTGGGAACGATTCTCTGTTGAGGAGTAGTGTCGCACACCCCTGTCCCAGCGTCAGTAAGCACTCTCTCATTCGCCTTGCATGGAACAATCCCTTTGGTGACCGCATACCTCACTGACATCCGAAGAGCCGGACAACGGGGAGAGGGCGTCATCCTCCATCCACTGTGACATCCCCAGGACGACCTTCGTCAATGTGACCGAAGATCACCCACATGGCGACGATCATTGCGATGCCGACGATGCCGACGATGCCAATGAGAGAGATTGAGGTGGCAACGTCTGCAGGTAGTTGCAGCGCGTAGAAGGAGCGGATCGAGTCGATCGAGAAGAGTAGGGCGAAGCCGGCAACCACCGATCCCACCAGCACGGCCTTGGGCCAGGTCAATGGCAGCGCGACGATCACGAGCACGGTCACGCTGAGAATGAGTGCAACGAGAGTGGCGCTCGTACGCTGCTCGATCAGTGAGAGGTGATTGGATCGAGCCAGTGCGTAAGCGGTAAAGACGGTTGCCGCCAAAACGAGCCCGGCGGGCACCGCGTTACGAAGGACCCGGTTGACGAATCCTGGGACGTAACGGCGCAGATTCGGCGCGAGTGCAAGGAAGAAGGCGGGAATGCCAATCGTCAGGGAATCGATGATGGTCAGATGTCGCGGCAGGAAGGGGTAAGGCCACAGGAGAGCACTGGCGGCGACTGCCAGTACCGTGGCCCAGACCGTCTTGACGACGAACAGGTTCGCGACTCGTTCAATGTTGGCGGTGATCCTACGGCCCTCGGCGACGACCTCGGGCAACGTCTCAAAGCGCCCGTCGAGCAAGACGAGGCGAGCGACCGCCCGGGTGGTGGGTGCACCCGAGCCCATAGCGATCCCGATATCGGCGAGCTTGAGGGCCAAGGCGTCGTTGACGCCATCGCCGGTCATGGCCACGGTGTGACCTTTCGCCTGAAGGGCCGTCACCATGGCCTGCTTCTGGCGGGGTGTCACCCGGCCAAAGACCGAGCGCTCCTCGAGTAATTCTCCGAGAGATTCCACATCGTCGGGAAGGTCGCGAGCGTCGACCGGTTTCTCGGCGTCCACCATCCCCACCCGCCTTGCGACGGAGGCGACGGTGAAGGGGTGGTCACCCGAGATCACTTTGATGGCGACACCCTGGCGGGTGAAGTACGCCAGCGTGGCCGCCGCGTCGTCGCGTACCCGCTCGGCGAAGAGCACGAACGCGGCCGCCCGTACGTCGCCCGGTAACTCATCTCCCTCGATATCCACGCGGCTGTAGGCGAGTACCAGAATTCGCCGACCACTCGCCGCGAGGGCTGTGGCGCGCTCGAGAAGAGGATCGCCCGCGGAGAGCACCATCTCGGGCGCGCCAAGAACCCAGGTACCAAAGGTGCCGAAACTCGCCGCGCTCCACTTGCGCACGGACGAGAAGGGGATCGAGCTGACGCGAGACCACCCGTCGGGGGGAGAGAAGGCGTGTCCGATCGCGGCCAGGGTCGCATTGGCGTTCACATCATCGGCCAGAGCACCCAGGGCCTCGTCGACCGCCAGCGAGCCATCGATTCGTTCCACCTCGTCAAAGATGATGGATCCATCCGTGAGCGTGCCCGTCTTATCGAAGCACACTACGTCGACGCGGGCAAGAGCCTCGATCGCAGGGAGTTCCTGGACCAGGACGTTGCGTCGGGCGAGCGTCACCGCCCCAACGCCGAAGGAAATGCTCGTCAGGAGTACCAGACCTTGTGGCACCATGCCGACCAGTCCGGCAACGGTACTGCTGACCGCGTCGCTGAGGCTCTTCCCGGCGTGCAATTGGCTGACGAGCAGCATCACCGCGACGGGAACCACGGCCCAGGTCACGTAGCGCAGGATCCGATTGATGCCATCCATCAGCTCCGAGCGAGCCGGAGTGAAGCGCCGTGCCTCGGTGGCGATCTTGCGAGCGTGGGCGTCGGGGCCCACCGCTGTCGCCTGGTAGCGACCGGCCCCGGCGACGACGAAACTCCCCGAGAGAACGGACTCACCGAGAGCCTTGTCGATCGGATCAGCCTCACCCGTGAGCAGGGATTCGTCAACCTGAAGTCCGGTGCTCGCTCGCACGATCCCGTCGGCCACGATCTGGTCACCGGTGCGAAGACTGACCAGATCGTCGAGTACCACCTCCTCTACGGCAACGTCCCTGTCGGCGCCATCTCGCCAGACGACAGCGCGTGGTGCGTTCAGGATCACGAGGCGGTCGAGGACACGTTTCGCCCGTAGCTCCTGGACGATTCCAATGAGGGCATTGGCAACTAACACGATGCCGAAAAGCGCATCGCGCAGCTGGCCCACCGCGACGATGGCCGCGAGCAATGCGGCGAGGAGAAGATTGAATCGGGTGATGATGTTAGCCCGCAGGATCTCGTTGAACGTTCGACTCGTGCGCTCGCCACTGACATTGGTCTGCCCCAAGGCGATTCGTGTGGCAACATCGTCGTCGCTCAGGCCGCTCGCCCTCGTCTCAGCGACGGTGGTACCTACGGCGAAGGTGCTCACGCGGTCGTCGGCGCGACCTTCCGTCATGTGACTAAGTGAGGCGACGTGTTCTCGCGCGCACCACGACTCGCTGAGTGAGCGACTGCCTCGCGATTGGTGAACGATTCAGACTCCATACGGTGTCTCCAGGTCTCCAGCGAAGGGCCGTGGCGTCGTGCGGGCCGATCTGAACCAAATGTAACGGGTGCGGCTCCTGTAGAGGTGCGTTGAGGTCACGCCGCAGCGGGGATCGTCTCGGTCGTGTAGCGCGCGTCGTGAACTCGGTGTTGCTCGTTCGTGAGGTGGAACTCCCAGCATTCGCTGAAGTCCCCAATGCTTCGTAGAGCCCGGGGGGTTGAGGATGCTATCGACACCTTCCACGGCCTAGCGTGATCCCGTTAAATCGAGTCGGTCCTTCACGAGGTGTCGACACGCGCCCTTGATCACGCCGGTCGCGACTCGGTCTCGCCACGCGCGACGTCAAGGCAGCGATCGCGCGTGTCTGGGAGGACTTTCCGATCCTGCACGAAAAGCGCCGCTCACCCGCCGCCAGCCTCTCCGGTGGTCAGCGCAAAACCCTCGCCCTGGCCAAGGCGCTCATCCGCCAACCGCGCCTGCTGGTCATGGACGAGCCCTCCTCCGGGCTCTCGCCACTCCTGGTCCACGAGATGGTCGAGATGCTGCGCCGCGTACGCGATCAGTACTTCGTCTCGATCCTGCTCGCCGAGCAGAACTCGACCGTCCTGGACGTCGCCCCGCACATCGTCGTGCTCGCCGGAGGCCACAAGGGTTTCGACGGGCCTCTCGACGAGTTCCGCTCGCGCACCGACATCGCCGCCCAATTCTTCGGCCTCACGGCACCCGTCGAGGACTCCTCCGACGAGCGACCGGCGAACGGCTGAACGACCCGTCGCTCAGGCCAACAGTTCGCGAATGTCCTCGGCGCTGAGGGCTCGCGCGTCGAACTCACCGCCACCCATCACGTTCTCGAAGAGGTCGGCCTTGCGGGCCTTGAGCGCCATGACCCGCTCCTCGATCGTGTCGCGAGCAACGAAGCGGTAGACCATGACCGGGCGGGTCTGGCCGATGCGGTGCGCCCGGTCCACCGCCTGAGCTTCGGTGGCGGGGTTCCACCACGGGTCCAGCACGACGCAGTAGTCGGCCTCGGTCAGGTTCAGTCCAAAGCCGCCCGCCTTGAGGCTGATCAGGAAGACCGGCGCTCCGTCCTCGCGAAAGGCCGCGATGGCCCGGTCACGACGTCGCGTGCGCCCGTCGAGGTACGCGTACGCGATATCCGCCGCGGCCACCCGCTCGCGGGCGCTCGCGAGGAAGCGGGTGAACTGGCTGAAGACGAGAACCCGGTGCCCGTCGGCGACCACCTCCTCGATCATCTCCATCAGCGCGTCCAGCTTGATCGAGGGAACTCGGGCGCGCGTGGGGTCCACCAGAGCCACGTCCAGACTCGCCTGGCGTAGAAGCGTGATCGAACGAAGGATCTCGAAGCGGTTCCTCGCGCTGTCCTCGAGCAGACCCAGCACCTTCTGTCGCTCGCGCGCGAGGTAGGTCTCGTAGAGGGCGCGGTGACGCGGGTGCAGTTCCAGTTCGAGCACCTGCTCGAGCTTCTCGGGCAGGTCCGCCGCCACCTGCTCCTTGGTCCGGCGCAGCATCACCGGTCGCAGGCGTCGGCGAAGCTGGGCGAGCCGCTCGGCGTCTCCCTCGCGCTCGATCGGCGCGCGGTAGTAGGCCTCGAAGCGACCCGCCCGCGCGAAGAGTCGCGGCGCCGTGATCGACAGCAACGACCACAGTTCCATCAGCGTGTTCTCCAGCGGCGTGCCGGTCATGGCCACCTTGAAGGACGTAGGCAGCGCCTTGACGACCTGGTAGGTCTTGGACGCACGATTCTTGGCGAACTGCGCCTCGTCGAGGAACAGTCCCGCCCACGTCAGCTCCGCGTACTGGTCGTGCTCGAGGCGAAAAAGGCGTAGGAGGTGACGACGACGTCGGCCCCCGCCGCCAGTTCCGCCAGCGACGTCCCCCGGCGGCTACGCGTGGCGCTCACCGCGGCCACCCGCAGGTCCTGGGCGAAGCGTCGGCACTCGGACACCCAGTTCCCCACGACGCTGGTCGGCGCGATCACGAGGAAGGGGTCAGAGCAGCCGAGTCGCTCGACGGCGTGGCCGACCAGAGCCAGCGCCTGCACAGTCTTGCCCAGCCCCATGTCGTCGGCCAACACCCCGCCGAGCCCGTTCTCGAAGAGAAACGCCAACCAGTTAAAGCCCACCGTCTGGTAGGGGCGCAGCGTGGCGCGCAGTCCCTCGGGCGCGTCGAGGGCGGCACCGTCGGGCGCCGAGGCCAGCGCGCGCACCGCGGCGTGCCACGCCGCCGCCTACTCCTGCACCACCACGACCTCGCACAGGTCCTCCCACAAGCCGGCCTCCCACCGGCTCAGGCGCGCGACGCCCGCCGGGGCGTCGTGAAGGGATCGCGCCTCGACGATGCACCGGCCCAACTGGCGCAGGTCGTCACGATCCAGCGAGAAGTAGGTGCCCGAGGGCAGGACGAGGTGCGAGCGGCCCTCCGCCAGCGCCACGAACAACTCCTGGAATGGGACCGTCTCCCCCTCGACGGTGACCTGCACCGCGAGGTCGAACCAGTCGCCGTCGTCGCTGCGCGATCCGCCGAGGCGCACCACCGGCGCGTCGCGCGCCTCGCGAAACGTCGGGGCGTCGTGCTCCCACTCCACCACGACTCCGGAAATGTCGGCCAGCGACGGCACGACCTCGACCACCGCGCGCACCGCCTCGAGTCCGGCCAGGGTCGCGCGCGCGGCCAGGCGCGCACCGCCGAGTGTGTCCACGACCAGGCCGGGCCACGAGGAGGCCACGTCGGCCAGTCGGGCGCACAGTGCGTCGAGTTCCGCGTCCGCGGGTCCGTCCAGCGCGGCGCGCCAGGCGCGACCCGCACGGCCCCTCGACCAGGTGACCGCCAGTTGCTCCTCGTGGTAGGAAAGGGACCCCACCAGGGTCACGGGCGCCGGCTCGGGCACCACCACCGACCCGTCGCGCGACACCACCTCGATGTCGCGCGGGAGGGCGGGATAGATCTCGTCGAAGAAGCGCGCCTCGTCGCCCGCCGGCACCCGCAGCGCACCGGCGACCAGGATCGAGCGCGTCGCGTCGTCGAGCGGCGTCGCGAAGGCGCGCAGGTGCAGCGACGCCGCGCCGTGGGCGTCAACCTCGCGCCACACGATGCCGTGGACCGGGCGCCCGAGCAGGCGAACCGCGAGCCCCGGCCGGCAGTGTCCACCACGACGCCCGGCGTGAGGGTCAGGTCGCCGTCACGCCGGCTCAGGTCGACCACGACCGCGGCACGATCATCCGCCAGGTCCACCGCGACCGGGGGTCGCGTCGAACTGAGTAGCACCACTCCGGCCGCGCGGGCGTCCTCGAGCACGTTCCACAGGCGCCGACTCTCGATCTCGTGCAGCCAGACCTCGTCGTGGTAGCCGTAGCCGGCGCGCCCGGAGGAGAGGCGGCTGAGCGCCCCGAGTTCGCGCAGCAGCGCGAGCCCCACCTCGGTCACCGCCGCCGTCGCGTCACGGGGGACGCGGAAGTAGTCGAGCGACGACCACGAGATGCCCGTCGTGATCCACGACCCCGATCGGCCGAGGGTCACCGGGCGCAGGCGCACGGCGAGTCCCCCTCTCTCACCGTCGGACCCGCGCGACCCGGCGGTGGGCACCTCGAAGAGGAGTCCGAGCGCCGGTGCGACGCGCGACGGCGCCGCGTCGAGGGCGCGTCGCAGCGTGACCTCCCACGACGGCGAGGACGGCTCGAGTAACGGGCGCGACGGCGCCGCGGGACGAGTCATTCGCTCGACGAGACGAGTCGACACGCCGACCACGACGTCGACGGCGTAGAGCACGGCCACGGCGTGCTTGCAGTTGACCCCCACCGGGCAGGTGCAGCGAGAACTCACCGACGCCGCCGCGAACCGCACGGTCACCTCGTAGGGCGCTCGCTCCGTCCCCTGGACCTCGCCCACCAGACGCGCCGGATCCTCGAGCCACTCCACTCGCCGCACGCGCCCACTACGGGCGTAGGCGCGCCCGCGCGGGCGAGGTCGACCTCGCGCAGCGCCGGGTTCATCGACGGCTCGTCGCACTCACTGGCCACGTCACGCTCGCGACCCTATCGCCCCGCCGTGACCCTCCACGTCGCCCTCGACGCGGTCAGGGACGCGACGCCAACACCGCGCGCGCGAGCGCGACCTGGCCGGCCGCCGTCGGATGGAAGGTGCCGCCCGATCTCAGGGAGGCGATGCTGAGCCCGTTCAGATCCGACGACGTGCCGAGCCGACAGTCCAGGGGCGCGAACGTCGTCGCCGTCACCAGGGCGACACGGCGATCACCCGCGCGTACCCGCGCGACCACGGTCGCGGTTTCGCGGCGCAGCAGTTGATTGATCTCGCGCAGTTGTCGCGCCGCGGCGTCGGGGAAGACCGGGTAGAGGGGAGACGAGGAGATCGCGAGGGGCGTGGCACTCACCCGGCACACCGGTGCCGACGTGGGCGCGAGCAGCAGCGGATACTGCACGACCAGGATCCGCGCCGCGACGGCTCCCGAACGTGGGGTCAGGACCTCGAGGGAGCGCAGCAGCCGCGTGAGGCCCTCCTCAATCGGTGAACGAGCGGTGTCGCGCGAACTGACGTCGCCGCGCCGCGCCACCACGGCGCCGCTCGCCGTCACCGACGCGCCCAACTCGCTCGCGGCCTGAGCGATCGCCGTCGCGCAGGTCGTCGGACCACTGGCGTACGACTCGTAGCGCACCACCGGCGACGTGAGCGACGTCACGCCCCCCAGGCACGACACCAGCAGGTTGGTAAAGGACAGGTCGTTCCCACCCGCGGTCAGGGTCACCAGCGCCGCGTGGCGCAGCGCGACGCGCGCGGCGCCGACCTGAGCGGTGATCTGGGCGATCGTCGCGCCCGAGCAGGCGACGAAGACGAACCGGTCACGCGCCAGTGAACGCGCCACGATCGACGGGTAGGCGCGCGGCGAACGGGCGCACGAGCCCGATCCCGCGTCGAAGGGCGCGAGTCCGGCTCCCGAGGAGTAGGAGTCGCCCAACGCGACGTAGGTCCGCGCCCCCGTGGTCGTTGTCGTGGCCGTTGTCGTCGCCGCGCCCGCCGGCCCGACCGCGGCGCCCACGCAGAGCACCGCGCTGATCACCACCGCGCACCATCGACGGACCACGAGACTCCTCACCGGGGGCGAGCACGGAGATCTCTCCGGCCGCGCCCCGCTCAGCGTACCGGGGCGGCCCGTGGTGTCACTCGTCACGCGGCGTCCGGCGACGAGCGACCGTTCGCCGTGCTCAGCCGGCCTCCACCCAGATCAGGCGGGCCAGGTCGACCGACAGACGGACCGGCTTGCCCGCGATGATGAGCGACACCTCGCGCGAGTCCGGCTCGGACTCGGCGACGTAGACCGGGCTCCCCTCGGCGATCTCGTGTCCGGCGAGCATCAGCAGCACGTCACGCGCGTCGTGCTCGGCGAGCTCGGAGATACGCCGAATCACCGCCGAGGCGCCCGTGCGCAGGCCGGCCAGGGCGACCAACTCGCCGTAGGGGGCCTCGCGACCGGGGATGGGGTTGCCGTGGGGACAGGTGAGGGGCCGGTGCAGCGACGCGTCGATCCGGTCGATCAGGAAGTCCGAGATTGCCGAGGACAGTCGATCGGCCTCGTCGTCGGCCGTCGCCCAGTCGAGGCCCAGCCCGTCGGTGAGCCATCGCTCGAGGATCCGATGGTGACGCACCAGGTTCGACGCCTCCGCGACGCCCGCCGCGGTCAGCACCACGCTGCGATCCTTCTTCACCTTCACCCACCCGTCGCGCTGGAGTCGCTGGAGCGCCTCGGACACGGTCGGCGCGCTGACCGACAGCCACGTCGCGAGGCGGCCGGGCCGCACCACCTCCCCCTCGGAGGAGATGTAGTAGATGGCCTCCAGGTAGCGATCCACCGTCGCGGAGTTGTTACTCGACACCGCCACCCACCTCGCCTCGGTGACTCGACGCCGGCACGGCCTCGACCACGACCGCTCGGGACCGTGATCCGCCCCGTCGACCACCACGCATGAACACGACGGTACTCGTCGTGACGTACCCGAGCCAGACCACAGCTTGCAACACGGTGGGTTGGTCGGCGTAACCCAGGAGAGAGTGCAACACGTCACCGATACTCGACGCCTCGGACACCACCCCCGTCGAGTTCCACAGGACGTGCGTGGCGAAGGGCAGCCAGTGCAGTTGCTGCAGGTTCTCGACGGCGTCGGCGAGCAGGCCGGCCGCGAACACCATCAGCGTGACGCCGAGGACCCGGAAGAAGCGACGCAGGTTCAACCGCGCGCCGAGCCGGTAGATCGCGACCGCGATCGCCAGTGCCACGGCCAGGCCCAGGACGGCCCCCAGCCACAGCAGGTCGCCGTGTACCGGCGTGGCCGCCTGACGTGAACTCGCGAAGACGATAGCCAGGGTGAACACCATCGTCTCCAGTCCCTCACGACCGACGGCCTGGAAGGCGAGCACCCCGAGTCCCCAGCGCGTGCCGTGCGAGAGCGCCCGATCGCTGCGCCGTTGCAGCTCCTTGGTCAGATCTCGCGCGTGGCGCTGCATCCAGAACGTCATGTAGGTCAGCACGGCCGCCGCCAGCAGGTAGGTCGCGGTCTCGAAGTACGTCTGGACGTTCGACCCCTCGTACTGCCGTATGAGGAAGAACGCCGCGATACCCCCGCCAAGGACGAGCACAAGCGCCGCCGCCACCCCGAGGTACACGTCGCGAAAGTGTCGACGCTGGCCGATGCGCCGCAGGTAGGCCAGCAGGATCGCCACGATCATTGACGCTTCGATTCCTTCACGCAGGAAGATGACGAAGGTGGGGATCATGAACGCCTTTCGCGTAGACCAACCGTTGACTTAGTTTAGGCTAACCTAACAATTACCAACCGTCAACGGGGGGCCCGCTCAGGCGAGGGGCTGCCCGCGCGGCGAGATCACCCGCACAATCGCCGCGTAGAGACGGGGAAGCGTCCACCCGCCAAGGGTGGGGCGCTGGGCTACGCCGTGCTGGTAGACCGTCGCGGCGGGGCACCCGCCCAACTGAAACACGATCGACGTGAACGCGTCGGCCGGGCGCGACCTCGAGAAGCGCACGACGGAGGGCATCATGAGGTCCTGGGGGCACACCTGGTGCGCCGGGTACGACGAAACGGGAATGGCGTTGACGAGATCGCGAACGCGCGCGATGACCGATCGGTTGGTGATCGTCATCGTGGCGTCGCGCGCACGCCCGGGCAACGGCATCGAGTAACTCCAGTCGAGGACGCGCGCCCCCGCGGGAACCAGGAGACGAGCGGGCTTCGCGGCGGGGCCGGGGGCGGCGGGGGCGGGGGTAGCCAAACCGATCACCACCACCACCATTAGCATCGTCGACAGTAAGCGCCGCACGTCCCCTCCTGCGTCGCCGTGGCGCGGCCCGGTCACGGCGCTACTCGGCATCGTAGCGACCTCGACAACCTCACCCCTCGCGAACTCTTAGCGCACGTTTAACTCACCCACAGCCACCCCTCACGAGGCGAGCCGAGACTGGCCGCTGACGCGATCGAAGGGAGACGTCATGGCCCATAGCCCGCACACCATCGTCATTCGCCGAGTCCGAGTATCCAGCGCGAGGCCCCCCCGCACCCTCCTCTCCGGGGACGTCGTGAACGCACCACCCACCCGCTCCCCCGCCTCAGTAAGCATCGCCCGTCCCCCCTCCGAGACTCCCGATCCGGGAACGGACGTACTCACCGCCGAGGGCGTCGTGACGGATCTCTCACCCACCTCGATCACCGTGCGCGACCTGCGCGGAGTGTCGCGCACCTACGCGCGCAGCGCGTCGACCATGGTGCGTCGCGACGGCGCGGCGGTCGACGCCGCCCAGCTACGCCGCGACCAGCGGATCGCGATCGTGGCGACGCCGGACCACTCGGCGACGACCGTCGTCATCCTGCCGCCCGTCTCCGGTTCCGCCGCCACCGCCGAGGGCGTCGTGACGGATCTCTCACCCACCTCGATCACCGTGCGCGACCCGCGCGGAGTGTCGCGCACCTACGCGCGCAGCGCGTCGACCTCGCTGCGCGGCGACGCGGATCTCGCTCCCACGGATGTGGCCATCGGCGAGCACGTCAGTGTCGAGACCGTACCGGGCGAGCCCGACGCCGCCGGGGCGATTGCCGTCGAACCAGCCCTCGTCACGGGCACGATTGTCGACGTCACGGGCGACACCCTCACCGTCGCCGATCACCAAGGCTTCTACCGTCCCGTGCGCGTCTCGCCGACGGCCACGCTCACGTCGGCCGGCACACCCGCGGCGCTCGCGGACGTCACGGTCGGCACGACGGTCGTAGCCGCCGGCTACGTGGACACCACCCACACGGTGCTCGACGCCGCCACACTCGACTTGCAGGATCAAGCGAACGACCGCTCGTGACCCGACGAGACCAGAGAACCAGAGAACCAGTCGGCGCCACGTTCGACGATAATCAGCGCGACGCGGCGTGGCGGTCGCGATGGCGACGTCGCGTCGCGGAGTAGGCGTGCCGCGATCGTCTCTCCAGGCCGTGCTTGACCACCCGCCACGCGGGACTCGGCAGCGCGCCGGCGAAGCGCGACGACCGATACACCATAATTCCACTGTCCAGCGTGTCAATGATGCAGATGAGCTCCTGGCGAAACGTCGTCGTCGCGGGCTCGCCGGCGAGGAAGTGCGCGACGTTCACCGCGGCGGTCGCCGCTTGCAGTTCGGCGGCGTGTCCCTGCTTGGGCATCCAGTCCGCCGTACCCTCGTAGGCACCGGCGTCACCGACGACGAAGACGCCCGGATGAGCGAACACCCGACAGGACTGATCGGCGCGGATGAATCCGCCGGGCGACAAGGGCAGTGACGACTCGCGCGCCCACGCCGGACCGGTCATGCCGGGCACGAACAGGATGAGGTCCGCCGCCACGTCGCCGCCGTCGGTGATGACCCGATCGGCCTCGAAGCCCAGGATCTTGTGGCCGAGGTGTGAGCGGATCTCGCGACTCTCCATCTCCTTCATCACGGTGCTCACGGCGCGCGGTCCGAGCCGGTTGCCGGGTTCCAGGGACGGGTTGAAGAAGACGAGGTCGACCGCGTCACGGCGGCCAACACGCCGCAGGTAGGTGTCGATGCTAAGAAGCAACTCGAACACCGGGCCACCACGCACCGCTTGGGGCTCGGCCGGATTACCTCCGAAACCACACGCGACGATGCCGCGGTGCAGTGTCGTGATCCGGTCGCGTATCTGCTCGGCCGCCTCGACACCCTCGCAGATCGCGAACGTGTGCTCGAGACCCGGCAGCGTACGCAGGCTCTCCCCGCCACTGGCAATGATCAGTACGTCGTTATCGACCGGCCCGTGATCAGTGAGGACCGTGCGCCCCTCGTTGGCCAGGCCGGTGACCGTCGCCGACACGAAGTTCACGTCGTGACTCTCGAAGAAGGGTCCGAGGGCGACTCGCGCGTCCGCCCCGTCGCGATCTCCCACCGGCACTCCCACCAGGCTCGGGTAGTAGATGAACTCCCCGCGCGGGGCGATCACCGTCAGCGCCGCGTCCGGCACCCGGCGCCGTAGCGCCCGCACCGCGGCCAGACCACCAAAACCGGCTCCAATCACCGTCACCCGGGCCATCGACGACCTCCTCGAGCTCCGTGGTCACCCGTCGAAAAGGGGCCACTGATGGCCAGTGTAGGCGGGTGCGTCGTGGCGCCACACGAGCGTCGGTGCCACGGCTATCGTGAGGCGATGTTGACGACGTCGCGAGGGTGGCGCGGGATCATCGTGGTGGCCGTCGTGGCCGCAGTAGCGGCGGTGACGATCATGGCGGTGGCGATCACGGGAACCCGCACCGCCCGCTCATCGTGCTCGACGCTTCATCCTCTGCGCGCGGTCGCGACCGGAGCGATCGTGACCCCCCTCTCGCCACGTGCGCTGCCCCCCTCGCACGATAACGACGCCGGTCACGCTCGCATCCCCGACACGACGCCCGACGCCGACGGCGACGCGACCGCATCCCCGATCACGTGCGTGACGCGTTAGCGACCGTCCGGGGGCGTCGGGGGTAGCGGGGGCGTCGCGAAGGAGTACACCGAGTCGTCAAACGTCGTGTACGACGCGTAGTCGAGGAGGTCGTAGAGCTCCTGACGCGTCTGCATCTGATCTCGCAGACCGCCGAGGTGCCCCTCGTCACGCAGCGTCACGAGGGCTCGATCCGCGGCGCCCATCGCCAGACGCAACAACGACACCGGGAAGATGACCATGGCCACGCCGAGATCGTTGAGCTGGTCCACCCGCAACGACTCACCGCGTCCGAACTCGGTCATGTTCGCGAGGATCGGCACGTCGATCGCGGCGCGCACGGCGGCGAACTCGTGCGCGTCGGCGAGGGCTTCGGGAAACACCGCGTCGGCGCCGGCGTCGACGTAGGCGCGCAGGCGGTCGATCATCGCGTCGAGCCCCTCGACCGCTCGCGCGTCGCTGCGCGCGATGAGCAGGAGCGCGGGGTCGCGGCGCGCGTCGTACGCCGCGCGCAGCCGCGCCACCGCCTCGTCACGCTCCACCACCGCCTTACCGTCGAGGTGTCCGCATCGCTTGGGATTCACCTGATCCTCGAGGTGCAATCCCGCCACCCCGGCGTCCTCGAGCAGTTGTACGGTGCGCGCGACGTTCATCGGACCGCCAAAACCGGTATCGGCGTCGACGATGGTGGGCAGGTCCGTGACCCGCGCGATCTGCGCCGCGCGCGCGGCGACCTCGCTCCCCGTCGTCAGCCCCACGTCGGGCAACCCCAGGTCGGCCGCGATCACGGCCCCCGACAGGTACACCGCCTCAAAGCCGTGGCGCTCGATCAACATCGCCGACAGGGGGTTGAACGCGCCCGGCAGCACCACGATTCCGCCGGCGGCCAGGCGCTCGCGTAGACGCCGACGCGTCTCCTCACCACGACGTCGCGTCTCCAGCATCAGATGGTCTCCCTCGTCTCGCTCACCACGATCCACCGCCGCGGGTGCGTCTCACGCTCCGTTGCGCCAACGACAACGACACGTGACGACCACGAAGCGACACGGCACCCTTAGCCCGCCCGCGTCGACGCCGCCCGCGAGTCCCCGATTGCCCGTCGTGCGTGGGGCCAACGGTCCACTACACGCCGACTCGAGCGGCTCGACTCAATGGTAGCGACGCGTCACGTCGGAGTCCTCGACGAACGTCGCCATCGCCACGGCCCACGGCCCACGGTCACGCGCCACCCGCGTACCATCACCAGGTGTCATCGTCCTTCGAGTCACGGCGATATCGAAGAAGGTGGCGTCCGACAACAACGCGACGTCACCGCGTGCGGTGAGTGGCCGACAGTCCGTGCGGTCAACGATCAACGACCGATGCCGTACCCTTCTCGCGTCACTCGAGCGTTGCTCGACGGCCAACCCTCCTTGGCCACGAGAGAGTCACGTCCCGTCACCTCGGACACTCGGATCCGAGGACCCCGCGAACAACCACGTCTTCGTGGCGAACGACGACTGCGTCGCGCGGTCCGCCGCCGAGAGGAGTCGTCAACCGAGGCCGCGACGATCGACCCGCCGTCGTCAACTCGGTCGACCCTTACCGCCAGCCTCGTAGGGCACGCCGCAGCACCGCGTCGTACTCGGTCAAGCCCTCACGACTGAGGCGTGCCTCCGGCCCCGAGGCGATGCCGACCCTCTCGGGGATGACTCCCCACACCTCGACCTTCTGACTCTTCCACCAGTCGATCGCGGCCTCGAGGTCATTAGTACCCCGACGGGCGGCACAGATAATGACACCACGCGGTGTCGCGGCCGGAATCAACTCCAGGGTGGCCGTCACCCGCGAGTACTCGACGCCACCGGCACGCGTGGGAATAACCACGACGTCAGCGGCGCCCACCGCACTCTGGGCCAGTCGCTCACTGCCCGGCGGCGTGTCCACGATCCCCACGCCCTCCACGCGACCCATGGCGCGCAGTGCCGTGCGCTCCGACGGTGCCTCAACCACGGTGATTCCCTCGACAGGCCAGATCTCTAGCCACTCGGCGGCCGAGGCCTGAGGGTCGGCGTCCACCAGCGTCACGGGATCGTAACCTCGCTCCACGGCGGCCGCGGCGAGGTAGATCGACGTTGTCGACTTGCCCACACCGCCCTTCAGACTGGTCACGACGATGTTCATACCTGCGGTACTAGCACGAACGTGCGCCACCACGCGGCCCGGTTCGCCCGTTCGCCGACCTCGGCCTCGCCGACGCGCGGCGTGGAGGGTGCCCGGACCGCGGCGATCGGGCGCGACTAGGTTGGACGCGGCGCGTTGTTACGTCTCACTTCGATAACGAGGTGGCGGTGCCGCGGTAACCGAACGAAAAGGGGTTTCGTTCGATCAACGAGGAAGAGGCTCGCATGATCGGTGACAAAGAACTGCACTTCACGGGCAAGGGAACGGATCTGGCAGCCCTCGCGTCACACGTCGAGGAGTACCTGACGAAGGACGGCTTCACCGTCGCCACCTCGGCGCCCAGCGACCAGGGAACGGTGATTCAGGCGAAGAAGGGCGGATTCCTACGCGAGGTGGTAGCGGCCGACCGGGCCTTGACCATCACGGTTGCCGGAAGCCCGAGCGACTTCACGGTCCGAGTGGGTATCGGTAAATGGCTCGAGCACCTCGGAGTCGCGGCCATCGAGACCCTGCTCGTCTCGGACTTGTTTCTCGTCATCGACGTCGCCGACGCCGCGTGGAACCTGGAAATCGAGAGCAAATTACTCGCGGACCTCACGGCGTTCGTCGGCTGAGCCACCGGTAGCGAGGAGACCCTCGCGCGGCTCGCAGGAGCCACACCCGTCGCGGACGGTGTGGACGGCGCGACGTCGTCGACACCCCTCGTCACGTAGTAGAACGAGGGGTGTCGACGGTAAGCCGACGATCGGAAAGGACGACAGTGTCTCGGTCACGTCACGATGACGACGCGCCAGTATCCGGATCCGATCCCGACGACGAGACGTCGCCGCGCCCCGCCATGATCATCGCGTCCACCCGAACATCGCGACTCTGGTGGCGTCTCGTCCCGTCGCTCGTCGTCCTGATCGTGATCCTGGTTTTCGTCGTGCAGAACCACCAGGACGTGCGCGTGAGCCTCTTCACCCTCTCGGTCACGTGGCCGCTCTCCATCGCCCTTCTCGCCAGCGCCATTCTGGGAGCACTCCTGGTGCTGGCCATCGGCTCGGTGCGCATTCTCCAGCTACGCCGTCAGATACGTCGCCGTCCACCGTCGCCCTGACCCCGAACGCGGCCTCCGACGACGCCGACGCCAACGCCGGACGAGAAGCGAGACAATCGAACCGGTAGGGTCGGATCATGGACTACGTCACCCTGGGAAACACCGGCCTGCAGGTGTCGCGCCTCTGCCTCGGATGCATGAGCTACGGCGAGCCGACGCGCGGCAACCAGCCATGGTCGCTCGATCGTGACGAGGCGGTACCGTTCTTCCGCCAGGCGCTCGACGCCGGCATCAACTTCTTCGACACCGCCAACGTCTACTCCGCGGGATCGAGCGAAGAGATCACCGGCTCGACGCTGCTGTCGATGACCTCGCGCGACGAGGTCGTCATCGCCACCAAGGTCAACGGCCGCATGCGCCCGGGACCCAACGGCCAGGGCCTCTCACGCAAGGCGATCCTGAGCGAGGTCGATCACAGCCTGCGACGACTCGGCACTGACTACATCGACCTCTACCAGATCCACCGTTGGGACTACGAGACGCCCCTCGAGGAGACTCTGGAAGCTCTGCACGACGTAGTACGTGCGGGCAAGGTCCGCTACCTCGGCGCATCGTCGATGCACGCCTGGCAGTTCACCCAGGCCCTCTACCTCGCTGACCTACACGGATGGACGCGCTTCGTGAGCATGCAGAACTACTACAACCTCCTCTACCGCGAGGAGGAGCGCGAGATGCTGCCCCTCTGCGTCGACCAGGGCGTGGGCGTGATCCCGTGGAGTCCCCTGGCTCGTGGTCGGCTGACGCGCCCGTGGTCCGTCCAGACCCATCGTTCCGAGAACGACGAGTTCGGCCGCAGCCTCTACGACGACGATGATCGACCGATCGTCGACGCCGTGATCGAGGTCGCCGCGCAGCGCGGCGTCGCGCCGGCCCGCGTCGCTCTGGCGTGGGTGCTCGCGAACCCCGCCGTCACCAGTCCCATCGTCGGGGCGACCAAGCCCCACCACCTCGACGACGCGGTCGCGGCGGTGGATCTGCACCTGGACCCGGAGGAGACGGCACGCCTCGAGGCCGCGTACCGCCCTCACGGCGTGCGCGGCTTTCGCTGAGGCCGGGCTCTCCGACCAACCTCGGCGCCGTCGCTCGGTGCGCGATTCCGCCGCGACGATACGCCGCGACGATACGGGCCCCGTGGTGAACAGCGCCACCGGCCCGCGGCCCGCGGCCACGGCTAGCCCACGACGATATCCCTTGTACAATTCTTACGATTCTGCGGGACTGGTTTAGCAGTGAGCCTTCTATCATGGCCACTTGCTCGAACCTGAAACGTGTACCCGACGGCGCAGTGCCCGTCGCATCCGCTCGGCGATCGTGATCGCGCTGGCGACGGTGCTCGCGATGGCTCTGGCGCCGATGGTGGTCGCCGCGCGAGCGGGCGCCGCCACTTCCACCCCCATCTTCTACCTCGACGTGGGCGCGTCCGTCTCGGTGGGCGTCCAGCCGAGTTTTCGCTCGCCCCACGGCCAACGCACCGACACCGGCTACGCCAACTACCTCGTCGCCCTCGAGGCGAGTAAGGGCATCGACCTACAACTCCACGAGATCGGGTGCCCCGGCGAATCCACGACCACCATGATCACCGGGCACGATCACTGTTACCACGGCACCGCGACCCAACTGAACACCGCGATCGCGTTCCTGTCGACCCACCGCACCCAGACCGGTCTGGTCACGATCGATCTAGGATTCAACGACCTCATGCGGTGTCTGCGCAACGAGCAGTACCACCCCGCGTGCCTGGCGCGTCACCTCTCCACCGTTCAGTCCCAGCTCACGCAGATCATCGCTCTCCTGCGCGCGGCGGCCGGGCCCCACGTCACCTTCGTCGGCGTCGGGCACTACGACCCGTTCCTCGCCGCCTGGCTGCACGGTCCTCGCGGTCAGGCCTACGCCACGGCGAGCGCGGACGCGATGAGTCAGCTCAACCAGACGCTGAAGGACGTCTACGGCTCGTTCTCGATTCCCGTCGCCGACGTGGCCGCCGCCTTTCAACCGCCGACTAGCGAGCCCATTGACGTGGCCCCCTACGGTCGCGTACCGGCCGACGTGGCGTACACCTGCGCCATGACGTGGATGTGCCGCCCGGCACCCTACGGACCCAACATCCACCCGACCGACCTCGGCTACCGCGCGATCGCCTCGGCGATCGACGCGGTCCTTCCCACCGGATGGTAGAGAGTCCGACGACCCCCGTACTCAGTACGATCGGATGATGGCTGATCCCTCCCCCGCGTGCGCCTGACACTCCTGCGCCACGGGACCACCACGTGGAACGACCAACGCCTCATCCAGGGGCAGAGCGACGCGTCGCGGCTCACGTCCGCGGGACGCGACGAGATTCGTGCGGTGCTGAGCGACCTGCGCGAGCGCGACCCCGACCTCATCGTGGCGAGTGATCTCACGCGCGCCTGGGAGTCCGCCCGCATCGTGGCCGACGCGCTCGGCGTCGAACTCGTACGCGACGCGCGCCTTCGCGAGCGCAACTTCGGTACCTACGAGGGCCGTCCCCTGGACGATCTGGGTCCCGAACTCTCGGGAGTCGACCACGGGCGAGTCATCGACGTGGACGCCCGACCACCCCTCGGTGAGTCGCTGGCCGACATGCGCGCTCGCCTCGCCCCGGTTCTCGAGGACCTTCATCGTCGAGCACCGGTACGACCGCTGCTCGTCACTCACGGAGGCGCCATCCGCGTCCTGCGGGCGCTCTGCGAGGGGAGTGACCTGGCCGCCACGACCTGGTACCCCGTCACCAACGCCAGTCTCTGGGACGTTGCTTACCGCGACGGGTGCGTCACTCGCTGACCACATCCATCGGCCCACCCCCGACGTCGGCGCGTAGCGTGAAACGTCCGGGACGATGCCGCGGCCAGAGCGTTGCCCACGTCGCCCGGCTGCGCCCGGTCACGGCCCGGGCGACGGGCGTGCGCGCCATCACCGCCGTGAAGATGAACCCGGCACTGTAGACGATGACGAGCGCCGCCGGTGCCGCGACGCCCCACGGCAGGTGCCAGTTCGCGGCGTGATTGAGGCGCACGAGCAGCGGGATCCAGATCAACTGGGTGAGGTAGACGCCGTAGGAGTTGTCCGATCCCGAATGCGCGGCCGCGCGCACCCACTCGGTGCGCCGCGGAGAGACGAGATGCACGCCGAGTAGGTACACGCACAGAATCATCCCCACGTTGTAGGGCACCGCGAGAGGAGCGAAAACCATGTTGCCCGTGTGCAGGTACGACGGCCACGCCCGGAAGCGCCCGAGGTAGCTCGCGAGCTCGGCGACCGCGATACTGATCGCCGTGCCCACGAGGATGCTGCGCCCGTGCTCCACGATCCACTGGTGCACGTCGTCCAGGTGCAGCGCGACGATGACCCCGCCCACCAAGTACGCGGGGTACGAGATGATCAGCCGAGTCTGCTCGATCCCCGAAAGGTGAAAGCCGAAGGGATGCACGCTCACCAGAACCCCGTAGGCCACCTGGCACACCAGCGCCCCCACGAAGATTGCCCGGTGCCAGCGGGCCGCGCGTCGCAGGATCGCGAGCAAGAGCGGAAAGACGACGTAGAACTCCATGATCACGATGAGGTAGTACAGCTGGTAGTACCCCGTCCACAACAGGTGCACGAAGTGATCCGCTCCCGCCACGGACACGACGTCGGTTCCGCGAAACGTGTAGTAGGGGAACGTCGACGTCGTGGCGGCTCCGGTGAACAGGTAGTAGATCACCGTCCAGGTGAGGTAGGGAACGCCCACCGCCATGAACCGGCGCCACGTGTAACGACCCAGGTCGACCCGGGGGGCGTTGCGGTAGCTGTACGCCAGCATGCACGCCGATACGAAGAGGAACGCGTCGCGCGAGAACCGCGTCAGCATGATGAGTCCGACAACCGTCGAACTGGTCGCCAGGGGCGCAAAAAAGATCAGCGCGTGCGTGGAGATCACCGCGGCCTGTTTCACGGGACGCATCGCGTCGATGTGGTCCAGGCGACGGCGCGTACCCGAGGAGGGACCCGCGCTGACCTCCTCACGAGGCGCAAGGGACAGTGGCGTTGCCGCCTCGCTCGACGCGCTCACTACGTTATCGACTCGCGCCATAGTATCGTCGCCGCGTCCGTACCGAGGAGCCGTCGCGTGACCTTACCGACCCCGTGGACCGGGAACGAGCTCAGAACCGTGACCACCGCGGGACGTCGCGATCGCGCCAGCGACGAGGTGAGCACGTCACGAAGGTTCGTGACGAGTCGACGTACGTCACGCACGGCGTCCTCGGTAAGCTCCACGTAGAGTGCGGGAACCTGTCCGTACACGTCGTCCGGCTCGCCTACGACGGCCGCGTTGCGCACTCCCTCCACGCCCAGCGCGAGCTCCTCAATGTCACGGGGGAAGATCTTCTCGCCACCGCGATTGATCATGTCGTCGTAGCGTCCCACGAGAAAAAGGTAGCCATCCTCGTCGAGGTAGCCCAAGTCTCCCGTACGCAGCCAACCGTCGCGATCGACACGGTCGTCGTAGCCCGCGCTGTCGTAGTGATCGATGACCGACGGACCACGAATCTCAACGTGGCCCACCACGCCCGGAGCCACGACGGCGCCACCGGGCTCCAGCGCACGAATCCGCAGCGCTACACCGATGGCGGGGCCCACCGAGCCCTCCTTGCGGACCGCGCCCAGGGGATTCGCGCAGATCGGGCCCGCCGCCTCGGTCATGCCGTACGTCTGCACCACTGGGATGCCCGTCGACGCCTCGAACGCGCGCTGGACGGAGGGCGACAGGGGCGCCGACGCCGAACGGATGAAGCGAACCGACGGGGGCACCACCTCGCCCGCTCGTCGCTCGGCCAGCCGCGCGATCACCGCGGGCACCGCGTTGATCCACGTCACCGATCGACGCGCGACGAGCGCCCAGTAGTCGGTGCGGTGAAAGCCGTCGTCGAGAACCAGCGATCCCCCGGCGACGAGTGTCGCGAAGAGGCCCACGACCTGCGCGTTGACGTGCCACAGCGGCAGCGAACTGAATCCACGCGCCATCGCGTCGAAGTCGTGATGACGTGCCACGAGGTCCGCCACGCACAGCAGCTGCGACTGGGACAGTGCGATCAGTTTGGGCGTTCCGGTCGTGCCCGACGAGGCCAACACGACCCCCCCACCAGCCACGTCCGGGTGACTCGTCTCGGGGAGCGATCGACCGTCGCCGGCGGCGGGCGCGATCGTCACCCACGTGCCGACGTACCCCCTCGGTGCCTCGCGATCGCTGAACACCCGCGCCAGTCGCCGCTGACCGACCACCTCGGCGACGCGGGTCGCGTCGAGCCGGGGCTCGGTGGGGTCCAGTGGTGACACCCAACACCCCGCGCTCATCAGTGAAAGAAAGTAACGCGCGAACGTCAGCGGATCACGAATCAGCACGCCGACACGCTCCGACGCGACAACGTCGTACCCGCTCACTGACGTGGCGAGGAGGTCGCCGTACGTGACGCGACGATCGGATCGCGCGTCGAACAGATACGGCGCCGTCGCGTCGCGCCGGCCACGATCGCCGATGAGCGCCGCGAGTGACGGCCACGTCGTGGTCGCCGTCGCGGACTCGATCTCGTGCACCAACTCCATCAGTACATCATCCGTGGATCGCGATAGTGCTTGAACTCCAGCAGATTGTCCGACGGGTCGATCACCACCACCGTGCGATGCGCCTCGACCAGCCCCTCGAAGCGCCACTGCACGTCGCGGTACACCGGAACGGAACGTTGCGCGCACAGGGCGAGCAGCGCGTCAAAGTCGTCGGACTCACGAAAAGTGACGCCGAAGTGCCGCGGATACAGCGCCATCGCGTCACGATCCGGACGCGTCGCGGGCGGACTGGTCAGGTGGCACACCACCTGGTCGCCGAAGAAGTCGATCGTCACGCGATCGTCGTAGCGCCGCGCCAACTTGCAGCCCAGTTGGCCGACGTAGAACGACACAGCCGCGTCCAGGTCGTACGCGGGTATCGCCAGGTGAAACGCGTCGCGCGACTCTCTCATGCGCGTTCGTGAAGCCACTGCACGGTGCTGGGTTCGAGTTCCAGCAACGTCTCACTGCGCAGGCCGAGTCGAATCGTTTCGAGGCTGATCGTGTCGTCCGCGGCGATGTTGCCGAGATTCACGTTGGGGCCAATGCGTCGCACGAAGTAGGACTGCAGGTCGAGTGACGGCGCTTCGAAGAGGAGGCGCCCGACGTCGATGCCGCTGGTCAAAATCTCCTCGATCAAACCGAAGCGCAACTCGCCGTTAGGTCGACAGATGCCACTGTGACCGCTCTCGCGCGTCTCGAGGGTGACCAGGACGGCACCGGCCTCGAGGTCGGCCCGGATGTAGTCGATCCACCGGTTCGGCGCCATCGTCTCCGAGCGCTCCTGGTCCTTCGAACCCACCTCCGAGATCACACGGAAGTCCCGACTCAGTGATTGTACGTAGTCAGCCTTGTGGGAATCACTGAGATCAATCGTGCCATTCGATACTTCGATAAATTTACATCCGTAGTAGTCACACATGAGACGAAAATCATCGAACTTCTCCTGCAGAAGATACTTCTCAAATAACGTGCCACCGAAGTAGAAATCAACTCCCTCACTTCGGAGAACCTCGATCTTCTTCTCGAGATCCTTCGCGACGACCGACGTGCCCCACCCGAACTTTATAAAGTCGATGAATTCACCATTAGTCTTGATCAGATCGGTAAAGTACGTTAGCGGCGTTCCGCGATCGATGACCATGGTCAAACCGCTCTCCCGAGGCTTTGCTTCGTGTTCGGGAAGATTCAAGTAACTTAAATTCATCATATTACCAGCCATCTCTAGGACTCTAATTAGTGCATTATCACACACCGCTCGCCTGTGAGAAGGGTAGCCCGTCAGTCGTCCAGCATCTTTGGACGAGTCTGAGAAATTACTGTGAACTCGCCGAGGAGACTAATAAGGTCGCCACGTCGACCACTCACCAGACCGACGGCAGCTTCGCCACAATCGCGCCCGCGATGACCCGGTAGCCCGCGTCGTCGGGGTGGTCATCCGGGCCCCACGGGTACGTGTGGCACATCCAGGTCAACGCGCACGCGCGCGCGACGTCGACCGGCACCACGCGACCGTCGGGTAGCCGCGAGGGCGCCTGATTGTCACTCTCGAACGCTCCCGGCACGTTGGCGCTCGGTATATTGTGCGCCGCGTACGCCGCCGCGAGTGTCGCGTTCAGCTCGCTCATGATCCGCAACGTCAGCGCGGCTTGGGCCGGGCTGCTCTCGCGACGCAGATAGTCCGCGAGAAACGGGTCGCCGTAGAGGACACCGACGAAGTGAACGTGTGGTCCGGCGGCCGCGCGCAGTTCGCGCAGCACCGGGGCTATGTCCGCGCGCACGCCGGCGAGTCCCGCCTCGGCACACGCGACGTCGACTATCGGCGTCGTGAGACAGGGACGCACGTCGTTGAATCCCAGATCGATCGTCACCACACCCACGTCCGACGCGTGAGCGCGCAGAAAGGCCGTCGCCGCGAGCATTTGCCGGTTGGGCAAGGTGTAGCAGTGGTCGCCGGCGCCGAGCATCGACACCACGGTCTCACCGGGACACCCCACCTGGCGCATCGTCAAGTCCACGCCCTTGGCGGCCTCGAGAGCGAGCACGTCGTTGGCGTAGCCGTGGTCGGTACGCGCCCCGTTATGGTGGGGGATCCCCGTGGGCTGAAAGCCGAGAGACGACGATGCCCCCACCACCAGGTAAAATCCACTGGTCGACCCGACGCCCGCGGCGCGAAGT
This sequence comes from Actinomycetes bacterium, assembly GCA_021793395.1. GTDB lineage: Bacteria > Actinomycetota > Acidimicrobiia > Acidimicrobiales > RAAP-2 > RAAP-2. The sequence goes on along the minus strand of JAJYSU010000010.1, from coordinate 26,412 downwards.
ATGGCACCACGCATCACCACACCCGATACCAGCGCGAGAACCACCACGACCGCCATCCATCGGCCGAGGCGCCGACGCGCCGCGTAGCGAGGTGGTCGCCGACGCCACGATCCGCGCCGCGTCACCACTGATGCCGTCGGCTTACTCGACACGGGCAACAACGTGGTACGCGTGCGCTCTTCATTGACATTCCTGTCTTCGTCGGGCCCCACCGGGGCGCCTCGCGGACGATCAGGACTCGCTGTACGCGACCGACCTCATCCACACTTCTCTCGGCCTCTGACGGCCTCATTCTCACTACGACGACCATTCTACGCGACGAGTCGCGTCGAGGCCGACCACCGTCACCCCCGACCACCGCGCCAGTACGACGCGGCTCGTCGCGTTCGTTGTCATCACCGCGTCGGCTCGACGTCCACCACCTGCTCGACGACCGTCACGTAAGGGGAACATCCGACTCGACCACGAACGACGAACACGACGACGCGGCTCGCGGTCACCCGTCGCCTCACTCACGAGACTCGTCGTAGTGACCAAGGTCCCCGCGTCACGATCGGAACACGTACGAGCGCGACTCTACGCTGGACATAATGCCCCTTTCCTCCTCACTGTTAGTTGACCGCTATCACGCACGCCGCGGACGCGTCCTCATGACCGGGGTGCAGGCGTTGGTACGTCTCCCCCTCGACCAACGCCGCGGCGACGCCGCGGCAGGACTGCGCACCGCCGGCTTCATCACCGGCTACCCCGGCTCACCTCTCGCCGGATACGATCTCGAGTTAGCCCGCCAGCGCGACCTGCTCGCCAAGTGGGGCGTCGTACACCAGCCGGGACTTAACGAAGAACTCGCCGCCACCGCGATCGCGGGAAGTCAATTGGCGATGCTGCAGCCCGACCGCACGGTCGACGGAGTGTCCTCCTTCTGGTACGGCAAGTCCCCTGGACTCGACCGAGCGGGGGACGCCATCCGTCACGGCAACCTCATGGGCACGGGGCCAACCGGAGGCGTCCTGGTCCTCGTCGGCGACGATCCCCAGGCGAAGTCCTCGAGCGTCCCGTCCACCAGCGAACCCACACTGTTCGCCCTCGGACTGCCGATCCTTTCACCCGCGGACCCCCAGGACCTGCTCGATCTCGGACTGCACGGCGTCGCCCTGTCACGTGCGTCAGGTCTGTGGGTCGGCGTGCGGGTCCCGGCGTCGGTGGCCGACGCGTCCCAGAGCGTCCTCGTGGACGCCGAGCGATTCACCCGACTCACGCCCGATCGAGAGATCGACGGCGTCGAGTTCACCCACCGGGTCACCGCGCAGCTCCTCGGCGCCACGCTGATCGAGTTGGAACGCTCCCTCTACGGCTCACGACTCGAGATGGCTCGTCGTTACGCCGCCCTCAACGGCCTCGACCGCGTCACTCACCAGGGTCCCCACGACGTACTCGGCATCGTGGCGGCCGGACCCGCGTACCTCGCCGTGGAATACGCGCTGCGGCGCGCCGGCCTCGACGAGGGGAGCCTGTCGGACGCGGGCGTTCGTCTCCTGAAAATTGCGATGCCCCACCCGCTCAACGACTCTCTCGTACGTGAGTTCGCTCGCGACCTCCGCGAGATTGTCGTCGTGGAGGACAAGCGCGGCTTCCTCGAGAATCTCGTGAAGGCGGCCCTCTACGGCACCACGGACGCTCCAATCGTGGTCGGAAAACACGACGAGACCGGGCGTCACTTGATTCCCCCTACCGGCGACGTCGATCCGGACGCCCTCACGGACGTCCTCGCCGCGCGCATCCTGGCTCACCGCGAGGTCGCGGTCCTGCGCGCCTGGGGCGAACGCACTCGCCCTCCGGCGCACCGCCCTCTCCCGCTGGTTCGTGGGGCCTACTTCTGCGCGGGGTGTCCGCACAGCACCGCGGTGAGGGTTCCCGACGGCGCGCGCGTCGGTTCGGGTAGCGGCTGTCACGGACTGGCGATCCAAATGGATTCGCGTCAGGTCGGCACCGTGGTGGGCCGATTCCAGATGGGCGGCGAGGGCGCCATGTGGAACGGCATGTCGCACTTCATCAGCGCCGACCACTTCTTCCAGAATCTCGGCGACGGGACGTTCGCCCATTCCGGTTCCCTCGCGCTACGCGCGTCCGTGGCCTCGGGCGTCAACATCACCTACAAGATCCTCGTCAACTCGGCCGTCGCCATGACCGGCGGCCAGCCCATCGCCGGCGGTCGCGGGCTCGGCGAGTTAACCCGCTTGCTCCTCGCCGAAGGGGTGCGTCGCATCATCATCACCACCCCCAACCCTCGCGACTCGCGCTACGCGCACGTGGCGGACAACGTCGCGGTGTGGGAACGCCATCGCCTCATCGAGGCCCAGCGAATTCTCGCCGCCACTCCGGGCGTGACCGTCCTGATTCACGATCAGGAGTGTGCGACCGAAGCACGCCGACGACGTCGACGCGAAGGGGTCGAGGTGCGACGTCACGTCGTCATCAACCCCCTGGTCTGTGACGGCTGCGGCGAGTGCGGTGTCCTCTCGAACTGCCTGGCCGTGCGCCCCGTCGACACGCCGTGGGGGCGACGCACCGAGATCCACCAGGAGTCGTGCACCCTCGACGGCACCTGCCTCGACGCCTCCTGCCCCGCCTTCGTCACCGTGACCGCGGAGTCGGGATACCATCACGTCGCGGTACGCACCATCGACCCGGCGCGCTTCTCCGAGCCATCGACTCTGGTGCCGCGCGACTTCACCGTGCGCGTGACCGGCGTCGGGGGCACCGGCGTCGTGACCCTCGCCCAGGTCGTCGCGTGGGCGGCTCACCTCGAGGGTCGCACGGTTCGCGCCATGGACCAGACGGGAATCGCGCAGAAGGGTGGCGCCGTGGTGTCCGATCTGCGAGTTCACGACGAGGACGTCGTGGCACCACACCGACTCGGCGCGGGCGAGTGTGACCTGTATCTCGGTGGTGAGCTCGTGGTCGCGGCCGACCCGAAGAACCTGGTCGCCGCGGATGCCCACCGCACCGTCGCGGTGGTGTCGACGTCGCGCGTGCCCACGGGTCGCCAGATCGCCGACTCGACCATCGCCTACCCCGACCTCGACGACATCCGCGAACGCATCAACGCCCGAAGCCGTCACGAGGAGAACCGCTGGGTGGACGCGGCCGCCCTCTCGCGCCGACTCCTCGGATCCGACACCTACGCCAACGTCATGCTCCTCGGCGTCGCCTACCAAATCGGTGCGCTGGCGTTGCGCGCGACGTCGATCGAACAGGCCCTCGAGTTAAACGGCGTCGCCGTCGACGAGAACATCACCGCCTTCCGCCTCGGCCGTCTCGTGGTCGCTGAACCGGACGCACCCGAATTCACCGACAGCACCGGATCGTCGCTCCGTGCGGCGACGACTCACGCGCCCGAGGTGAGCGAGATCGTCGCCCTCGTCGGTGCCGCGGCGGGCAGCGAACTCGACCAGATCCTCACCCGGCGCGTAGCGGACCTCGCGCGCTACCAGGACCTCGGCTACGCACGCCGCTACGCCCACGTGGTCGCCCGAGTCCGGCGCGGCGAGGCGCGCGTACGCGGCGGTGAGGGTCCCCTCACGCGCGCGGTCGCGATTCAGCTTCACCGGCTCATGACCTACAAGGACGAGTACGAAGTAGCGGCGCTACTCGTCGACTCCGCCTTTCGCACGGAGTTGCGCACGACCTACGGCTCGCGGGCGCGCGTCGCGTACCGCCTGCGTCCGCCGCTCGCGCGTCGCCTGGGACGAGAGCGCGCACTGACGATCGGAACCTGGAGCGACGGCGCTCTACGCTCCCTCGCGCGCCTGCGTCGGTTGCGCGGAACCGTGCTGGACCCCTTCGGCCACGACCGAGTCCGCCGGCTCGAACGCCGCGCTCGCGACGACTACGAAGCTCAGATGGTCCACCTGGCCGACGAACTCACCGCCGACACCTACGACCGAGCGGTCGAGCTCGCCGAACTACCCGATCTCGTACGTGGTTTCGACGACGTCAAAGTCGCTCGTTACGCCACCTACAGTCACCGACGTCGCGAGCTGCTCACCTCCGCCTAGCCGTCGACGCACTCGATCAGGGAACGCTGCGCACCGGCATACCCGGGGGGCAGGCTCGCGGGTCCCAGGGTGCCAGCGTCGGATTGGATGCGGAGGGCGGCTGAAAACCAGCACTCGCCGCGGCGGCGGCCGACGTCGCGGAGGACACCACCGTCGGGGTCGTGGTCGCGTGGGTCGCCGTCGTGGTCGACGTCGATCCCCCCGCCGCCGCCGGTCGATTGACCGCGAACTGCGTGCCGGTCACGACGGTGACCTGAGCCCCGTTCGTCGTGGGCGCCTGCATCAGCGTCACCGCGCCGGTCATCGAGTGCGCCACCACCTCGGCGGCACCGAGAGTAGCCGGCGACGCGTACTCCACGAGAGTCTCGAGCTGGGAGGACAGAACCGGCGTGTTACCCGTTCCGGCCCCACGAAAGCCCAGGGCCTCCAGGGCGCTCAGAGTGGTAGCGGCCGCGTTGGCCACGCCCGACCCGTTGACCACCGAAACGGTCACGGCCGACGGGTGCGGAAGCGGCTGACCGGTCAGGGTGTTCGTGTCGGGGCTGATCTGGAGGAACTGGTCGATGGCGTGCAGATCGGGTACGAGCGCGGGGAACTCGATCTCACCCTTGGGGTAACCGGCGAAGATGTACGAGGTGTTCGGGCCCACCGAGACCGGAATCGTCAACTGCGGCGCGGAGTTGATCTTCGCCGAGTGGAAGGTGAGCAGCAGGTTTACCATGTCCGAGGTGGTGAAGGCGTTGTCGAACTCTAACTGGCCGGCCACGCTGTTCACCAGGCGCAGGTCGGTCACGGGGTTGCCGAGGCCCTGCTTAGACACCGTCGACGCCAGGACCCGCAAGAACTCGTGGTCGCGGTTAATGCGTCCGAGATCGCTCTGGAGCTCGTAGGGCCAGTAGGCGTGGTCGGTCGTCGTGACACTGGTCGGCCGGTACTGCAGGTGACGAGCTCGCACGACCTGCAGCGCGTGATAACCGTCAAGGTGCACGCAGCCCGCTCGCGGGATGTTGAGCCCGGAGTAGGCGTCGAAGACCGGCATCGGGAAGTACATGTTGATGCCACCCAGCGCGTTCACCACGTTGGCGAAGGTGTCGAAGTTGAGTTCGACCGAGTGCTGGATTCCGATGCCGAAGTCCTCGCGGATCACCTTGATCAACTGGGACTGCCCCTGGTAGAGGGCCGCGTCGATTTTGTAGCCGCCGTAGGGGTAGGGGCCCGAGCGCGCGTTGGGCAAGAACAGGTCACGAGGAATGGACAGGATCGAGACCGCGCGCGTCGCCGGATTGAGGTGCAGGATCATGATGACGTCGCTGTTCACGCCGTTCACACCCGCCGAGCACAGCCCGTAGGCGGCGTTCTGGACCTTGAGCGCACAGCGCGAGGTGGATCCGATCATGAGGATGTTCTGAGTACCGGCGTCGGCGCCGGTCGTCAGTCCCGTCGTGAGATTGTGCACCTCCACGCGATGGATCTTCGAGTTGAGGTAGTAGAGGTAGCCGGCACCGGCACCGGCGATCACGACAATGACCAGTGCCACCACCCCGAGGGCAATCCACCAGGGTCGGGCGCGCGAGTGACGACGACCGGCGCGACGCTGGCGACGTCGGGCGCGACGCGTCGTCACACCCGCCCGCTCGTCGATCACTCCACCCAGCGCGCGTAGCCGCTGAGCGTTGGGTACGTCGCCGGCTGACGAGCCCGACGACCCCGGATGGTGAGAACGGGCCATGAGAACGTGATTCTACCAATCAGACGGCTCGGTATCCCTCCACGGCGACGAGCAGGGGCTAGGGTCGGACCCGTGGCCCCGCGCGCGTCTCGACAAATCCTCGAGCGTACGACCCTGGGAAATGGACTGCGCGTCGTGGTCGCACCCGACCACGCGAGTCCCCTCGTCGGGGTCGCCGTGGTCTACGACGTGGGCTTTCGCTCCGAGCCCCCGGGGCGCACCGGTTTCGCCCACCTCTTCGAGCACCTCATGTTCCAGGGATCGGCCCACGTCGCCAAAATGGAGCACGCCCGCCTGGTGGAGGGAGCCGGAGGTGTCTTCAACGGCTCGACCCGCTCCGACCTGACGACCTACTACGAGGCGCTGCCCGCCGGCGCGCTGGATCTGGCCCTGTGGCTCGAGGCCGACCGCATGGGCGCCCCCGCGGTGACCGAGGAGAATCTCGCCAATCAGATCGCGGTCGTGGAAGAGGAGATCAAGGTCAACGTCCTCAACCAGCCCTACGGGGGCTTTCCCTGGATCAGCCTCCCCGAGCTGGCCTTCGACACCTACCCCAACGCCCACAACGGCTACGGCGACTTCACGCACCTCGAACGAGCCACCGTCGCGGACGCCGTGGCCTTCCACGCGCGCTACTACGCGCCGAGCAACGCCACCCTGGCCGTCGCGGGCGACTGCGACCCCGACGACGTCGTGGCGCTGGCCGAGCGCTACTTCGGCTCGATCGCCTCGGGTCGCGCGCCCGTGGCGGGCCCCTGGAGCGAACCGGCCCCGCGAGAGGAGCGTCGCCGGGTCATCGACGACCCCCTCGCCCCCCAGCCGGCCTTCGCGCTCGGGTACCGCACGCCCGATCCCGTGGGCGACCTGAGCCACCACCTGGCCTACGTCGCGGCCGCGAGCGTGCTCGGTGACGGTGACGCCAGCCGACTGCGGGCCCGACTGATGCACCACGACCACTCCGTGACCGACCTCGGATGCTCGATCGGCGTCTTCGGCGGCGACAGCCTGATGATGCGCGACCCCGCCCTCTTCCAGGTCGTGGTGTACCACCCCGACGACGTCAGCACCGACGAACTGACGACCACCATCCATGAGGAGATCGCCCGCCTCGGCACCGACGGCTGTCGGCCCGACGAACTCGACCGCGTCACGGCCGCCTTCGCCGGGGGCTTCTGGCAGGGCGTCGACTCCGTCAACGAGCGCGCCATCATGCTCGCCTCGCTCGAGACCATCCACGGCCGGGCCGGGCTGCTGGACGAGTTACCCGACCTGCTCGGCGCGATCACGCCCGCGGCCGTCGCCGCGGCGGCGGCCGACCTCGCGAGTCAGCACACCGCACGCGTCGAGATCCACCCCACGCCCGACGGCGGTGCGTCGTGAGGACGCGGCCGGGTACCCTCGAGCCGCGGCCGGCGGTGCGCGCGGTGCGCCGGGTCGCGATGCCGCGATTGCTCGACGAAACCCTGACGAGCGGACTTCACCTGGTAGCGGTGCGCCGCCCGTCGGTCCCCATGGTCGAGGTTCGCCTGTGTGTCCCCCTCGGTGCCGGACTCGTGCGACACGCGGCCGGTCCCCTGGTACTCACGGGCGCGGTCACCGCGGGCACCGCACACCACGACCGCGCGGGTCTGGCCGACGCGTTCGAACGCCTCGGCGGAGCGCTGGACGCCGCGCTCGACGACGACGTGGTGAGCCTGCACGCCTTCGGCCTGGCCACGGCCCTGCCGACCCTGCTCGACCTGATGAACGAGGTGCTCACCAGTGCCACCTACCCCGCCGAGGAGGTTCGCGCCGAGCGCGACCGTACCGCCGACGAAGTGATCATGGACCTCAGCCGGCCCGAGTCCCAAGCCAGCGAGGCCTTCCGGGTACGCCTCTACGGCCACCACCCCTACGCCACGCCCACACCCCGCCCCGACGCCCTGCGCCGCGTCGGGGCCGCGAGTCTGCGCGCCATGCACGCGCGAATCTTCAACCCGCGCGGCGCGCACCTGATCGTGGTGGGCGACGTGGCCACCGCGCGAGTCGCTCGCCTCGTCGAGGAACGGCTCGGCCCCTGGCTCGCGAGTGCGAGTGTCGGCGTCGCCCCGCTCGCCCCGCTGCCGCCGGTGGTGCCGGGAGGCATCGAGTTGCACGACCGGCCCGGCGCGCTGCAGAGCAACGTGCTCGTGGGCGGTGCCGCTCCGCGACGCACCGATCCCCAGTGGCCCGCGACGGCGCTGGCCAACCTCGTCGTCGGGGGAATGTTCACCTCGCGACTGGTGGAAAACTTGCGTGAACGCCACGGCTACACCTACTCGCCGCACAGCGACGTGCACCACGCCCGACCCGGTTCCACCGTGATCGTCGCCGCCGAGGTGGGCTCCGCGGTCACGGCCGCCTCGCTGGTGGAGATTCGCTACGAACTGGGCCGCGCCGCCTCCCTCGGCGTGAGCGACGAGGAGCTCGAGGGAGCACGACGCTACGCGATCGGGTCGTACCTGATTCGCACGTCGACCCAACGCGGCCTCGCGGCCACGCTCGCCGCCTACGTCACCTCCGACACCCCGGCATCGCTGGTCTTCGAGCATCCCTCGCGCATCGCGCGTGCCACCCTCGACGACGTCAACACCGCGGCTCGCGAGCACCTCGGGCCCGGTTCCCTGGCGACGGTCATCGTGGGCGACGCCAGCCTCGTGGAACCGACGTTGCGGGCGCTCGACCAGGTGACGACCCCCTCACCCTAGAATCGCGGTGGAGGTGCTCGTGACCACAACCACAACCCCGCCTTCTCGCGCGACGTGAGCGATCGTCGCGACGTGGCGCACGCCCCGACCGCCCGACGCGACAACCTCGCGCTGCTGGTCGTCGTGGTCGGAGTACTCATCACGGCCGTGGACACGACCATCGTCGTTCTGGCCCTGCCCGAGATCCAGCGGACCTTTCACATCGGGCTCTCGTCGGTGATCTGGGTCATCATCGGCTACCTCTTCGTGATCACGCTGCTGTCGACCCAGGTCGGACGCCTCGGCGACCTGTTCGGCCGCGTGCGGATGTACGAAGCGGGCTTCCTCGTCTTCGTGGTCGGTTCCTTCGCCTGCGCGCTGGCCTGGAGCGAGCTCTCGCTCATCGCCTTTCGCCTCGTTCAGGGCGTGGGCGGCGCCCTCATCGCGGCCAACTCCGGTGCCGTGATCGCCGACACCTTCCCCCCCGAACGACGCGGACGCGCCTACGGCTTCAACTCCATCGGCTTCAACACGGGCGCCGTGCTCGGGGTGGTACTCGGTGGAGCGATCGTCACCTACGTCTCGTGGCGCTGGATCTTCTGGATCAACGTGCCCATCGGCCTCGGCGCGGTGCTGATCGCGCGACGAGTCCTGGTGGACCGCACCGTTCGCCAGTCACGCTCTCTGGACTGGTGGGGAATGGCCACCGTCGGGCTCGGACTGTTCGGCCTGCTCTGGGCGATGGTCGAGCTGATCACCACGCCGCTCGACCCGACGATCGTGACGTCCCTCGCGCTGGGTGTGGTACTGCTCGTCGTCTTCTGGCGCGTCGAGCGTCACGTGAGCGACCCCATGCTCGATTTCTCACTCTTTCGCGTCGTGACCATGACCCCCTCGCTGCTGGCCGCACTCTTCCAGAGTCTGGCCAACTTCGCGGTGCTGTTCCTCCTGCTGATGTACCTCCAGGGGGTGCGTCACCTCAGTCCCATCCACGCGTCGCTACTGCTGGTACCGGGCTACGTCATCGGAGGCATCGTCGGGCCGTTCGCCGGACGCGTGGCCGATCGACGCGGAGCCGTTCTGCCGGCGACGCTCGGCCTCGCGATCCAGGTCCTCGCCCTGGTCGCTTACGCGCAACTAGGGAGCGCCACGTCCCTGACCTACGTCGTCGGCGCCTACGTGGTGGGAGCGATCGGCGCCGGTCTCTTCTTCCCGTCGAACAACTCGGCGGTCATGAAGGCCGCCCCGCGTGAGTCCTTCGGTGTCGCGTCGGGGCTGCTGCGCACCTTCGCCAACGTGGGGATGGTGTTCTCCTTCGCGCTGGCGATACTGGTGGCCTCCACCACGATCACGCGCGCCGAGGCCTTCACCATCTTCGTGGGCACGAGCGCTCTCGCCCCGGCCGCGGCCGGGGCGTTCGTCACCGGCCTACACGCCGCGTTCTACTCCTCGACGTCGCTCATGGTGCTCGCCGCCGTTCTCTCCTTCTCTCGCACACGATCTCTGGACGCCACGACACACGGCGCGGCACTCGCCGACCCGGATCAGGCGCCGAAGCGCCGTTCGCGCCGGGCGTAGTCACGCAGCGCACGCAGAAGGTCCACGCGGCGAAACGCCGGCCAGTAGGGGTCGACGAAGGCGAACTCGGCGAAGGCCGACTGCCAGAGCAGGAAGCCCGACAGACGCGACTCACCACTGGTGCGGATCACCAGATCGATGTCGGGCAGGTCGGCGGCGTAGAGATTGCGCGCCAAACCCTCGGTATCGATCGCCTCGGCGAGGTCGCTCACCGCCACGCCCTCGTCGACCAGCTCGGTCACCAGGGAGCGGCAGGCGTCGACGATCTCCTGGCGCCCGCCGTAGCACAGGGCGATGTTGACGTCGAGGCGATCACCGCCGCACTCGGCCACGCGCGCCACCGCCTCCTTGGCCGCGGCGGCCAGATCGGGGGGCAGCAAGTCCAGACTTCCCGAGACCGACAGTGAAAACCCCAATCGTGCCGCTTCGGCCGGGAGACGCTCGAAGAGACCCTTGAGCACGGCGAAGTAGGGTTCCAACTCGTCGGCGGGTCGACGCAGATTCTCCGTCGAGAGCACCCAGGCGGTCACCGCCTTGATGTCGAGTTCCGCGCACCACTCCAGCAGTTCCTCGAGTTTGGCCATACCCGCCTCGTAGCTGGCGGTGTAGCCCCCGCCGGTCTCCTCGCGGGCGTAGCGACGATGCCCGTCGGCGATCACGCCGACGTGACGCGGCAGACTGCCCACCGGCAAGGAGCGGGCCAGGCGCCGCTCGTAGTACCGATACAGGGTAGTGCGAAGAGCCACGGGACCCTCCTTCGGGTAAACGGCACCGACGTCTTTAGTGTAGTGACCGACGAAAGGTTCGCTGGTGACGGCCCGAGTGCCGTCTCGGCGTCACGACGAACACTCTTTCGCACCCGGCGAGCCACCTCTCCGGGCCCGGTGGCCCCAGCCGGGCTCGCACCGATGAGTCCTACCGTCGGACTCCAACCCGAGGTCACTACAGTGGGCCTCCATGGAGTACCAGCACCCCTACGGGCCCGCACCCTCCGCCAAACACCTGTGGACCAAAGGAATTGGCACGGGTCTCCTCACGGTTGCCGCGATCGCCGGCGGGTACAACTACGGGCGCTTCCGCCACGCCGCGAGTTACTCCACCATCGTCGGATGGGGAGCGGCGCTGGTCATTCTGATCGCCGGCACCATCGCGGTTCGCCACCTCGCCACCGGCCTCAACCGAGCCTTCAATCGTCGCGGCAACCCCGGAGCAGGAGGCGCCGTGCGCCTGGTCGTCACCGGAATCGGCCTCGTCGTCCTGATCTTCGCCGCTCTCGCGGTGCTCGGCGCCTCACTCGCTCACCTGCTGATTGGCGCGGGACTGGCGGGCGTCATCCTGGGCATCGCCGCCCAGCAGAGCCTGGCCAACCTCTTCGCTTCGATCGTGCTGCTGCTGGCGCGGCCGTTTTCGGTGGGCGACCACATCCGCATCCGCTCCGGGGTCATCGGCGTGCTCGACGTCACGGTCCTCGCGAGCGGACTGACCTACGTGACGGTGCGCACCGAGGACGGCATCCTCCAGGTTCCCAACTCCATCCTGCTGGCCTCCGGCATCGGCCACCTGCACCCCGCGCCACCCGACTCGGCCCCGGCGGGACCCGCACCAGCGACATCCGCACCGACGCCAACGTCAACGTCGGACCCGTCAGCGCCACTGTCGGCGAACGAGTCCGAGTCCTAGGTCGCCGTTTAGCAGGCGACGTCTCCGTCGATCGGGATGGGCGAACCACTGCGTCACCGCCACGGTTCCGTCGGTGAACGACGGCAACGCGCAGTTCGACGACGCCCCCGCCGAGGAGCGCGCCCCCGGGATCCAGTCGGGGATCCCGTAGAGATTGGCGTACTGCGGAGTGGTAACGCCGACGATCTGGTTCCACTGCGTGGACGTGGAGTACGCGCCCACGACGTCGACGCCCGTTGTACCGACTCCCGCATGCTGCAATGCGGCCACCATCCCCTGGAGGTCCGCCACGTTCATCTCCAGCCCGTTCGCCGTCGTCGACGACTGCCAGGTATTGGCCGTCTCCACGTCGAGCCACCACGGGTACGAACCGGGCGAGGTCGGTAGCGCCACTGTGCTGCCGGCCTTATTGAGAGCGTTATTGATAGCGCTCGCCGCCCCGGTCATCCACACAGCATCCTGAGTCGCCATGTTCCACCCGTACGCCCAAGCGCAGGCCGGGGAGTTCTCCCCTACGGTGGCAGAAGTACTTCCCGCGAGAGTCACCGTCGTCGTCGCGCAGGGTCCGTAGGGACCGGTTGAGACCGCCGGCGATGATGTCGGCCAGTCGCCGATGATCGTACCGTTGTATATATTGCCGGGATCAGCGGTATTCACGTAGAACCCCACCGTCGGCTGAGTCGACGACCCGTTCGTGGCAGTCGCGGCCCAATACAGCTCGCTCGACGAGAGGCCACTCGTCGGCCCCAGGCAGCTGTTCAGGTTGTCGGCGAGGCCCCCGTTCACGCCCACGATGGCGAAGGCCGTGGTTGAGGGCAACGTGGATCCACACTGCGGATAGGAGACGTCATTGCCCGTGGTAACCGTCGTCGAACCGCCGCCCCCGCCGCCGCCGTGTGACTTGGGTGCCGCCGACGCCGCCGACGCCCAGGCCGTGCTCGACAACGCGGCAACCGCCAGGCCCACCGCCGCCGTGCGACGCCACGATCGCTCAGACCTCCGCCCCCTGCCCCTGCTCGACCTCACCGCGATCCCCTCTCACAACGCTCGCACCACCACGAGCCAAATCACCGTGACGGTACCACGAGAGTGTCGTTCCACCAAAATTTTTCCCCCAGACCGCTAACGTCGCGGTACCGTTAACCGAGACGTTCACCGCATCGAGGGGGTTCACTGTGTCCTGGACGACGAAACTCGTGATCAGCGCTCTCGCGGCGGCCACGTCAATCGGCGTCACGGTGGGTGCCGCGGCCGCGCCGCCGCCCAACGCCCCCGGCGCCGACGTGGCGCCGGCGTGCCTGCCCGTTCAGACCCCCGGCGTCGCCCACTGCGGAGCCCTCCAATTACTCGACCCGGCCCAGAACTGGCACGGCGCGCACGCCGACGGACGCGGCGGGTCCAAGAAGCCGGTTGGCGGAGGAGGCAGTTCGGGGCCGTCGGGCTACTTCCCCGCAGACCTGCAGAGCGCCTACAACCTCAGCGCGGCGATCAGCTCGCTCGCCTCGTCGGGCGCCCGCCCGCTGGTCGCGGTCGTCGACGCTTACAACGACCCCAACGCCGCGAGTGACCTCGCCACCTACCGCTCACAGTTCAACCTGGGTCCGTGCTCGGTCGTGAGCGGCTGCTTCACCCAGGTGAGCCAGAGCGGCTCGACGACGAGCCTGCCCGCCAACAACACCTCGTGGTCCGAGGAGATCTCCCTCGACCTCGACATGGTCTCCGCCATCTGTCCGGCCTGCCACATCGCTCTCGTGGAGGCCTCGTCCACCAGCATCGCCGACCTCGGCGCGGCGGTCAACGAGGCCGTGTCGCTCGGTGCGGTCGCGGTCTCCAACTCCTACGGCGCATCGGAGTTCTCCGGCGAGACCGTGGACGACGCGTACTACGACCACCCGGGAGTGGCAATCACCGCGAGCGCTGGCGACGGCGGCTACGGCGTCGAGTACCCGGCGGCCTCGCCCTACGTGACCGCGGTGGGCGGCACTAGCCTGGTTCCCGACTCCAGCACGCGCGGCTGGAGCGAGACCGTGTGGTCCGGCACCGGCTCGGGCTGCTCGGCCTACGAATCCGCGCCCTCCTGGCAGCCCACCACGTCCCTGTGCGCGTCGCGCACGGTGGCCGACGTCGCCGCGGTCGCCAATCCCAGCACCGGCGTCGCGGTCTACGACTCCTACGGCGAGAGCGGGTGGCTGGTCTTCGGCGGCACCAGCGTGGCCTCGCCCCTGGTGGCCTCGATCTACGCGCTCGCCGGCAACACGTCCAACTTCACGACGAGCGGCGGAGCCAGCACCGCCGCCGAGGCCCTCTACGGCGCGGCCCTGTACCGGGTCACCAGTGGCTCGAACACGCGGCACTGCTCGATCTACCTGTGCAACGCCGCCGACAGCCTGTCGAGCGGCTACAACGGGCCGACGGGCAACGGTACGCCGGACGGAACTACGGGCTTCTAACCGCGGAGTCAGCCGCGCCCGCCGCGCCTTCGGTGCTTGACGACGTTCAGCCGCAGACCCCACGTCCTCGAGCGGACGAACACCGGTGAGAGAGTTCTCGGTGTTCTCGCCGGGAGGCGATGGGGTAGCGGGCGACTGACGAACGCCACGTCGATGACGCACCATCGCGCGCGCGAAGAGAGCCACTCTCGCTATCGCCGGGATCCACCAACGGTGTGCTCCACGAGTGCGATCGCTCCGGCCGCTCGGGTACGTCTGGTCACGGTGCGCTGCGCCCAAGCCAGCGGAGTGACTCCACGCGACAGGACCGGACGTCATCTCGCGTCACTCCCGAACGCCCGCCCGACAGTGTCACAACCGAGCCGGCTATACACCCAACAATGCCGCGGGCGATGACGGCTAATGGCGCGAGACCCGTCAACCGAACGTCCACTCGCGAGAAGTTGTCACGTTCGCACTCCTTCCCGCGACGGCTCCGGTTACGGCTGTCGCGTCGGGCCAAGCCCGCTCTACCGTGATAGTCAGTGGACGTAGCATCGCGGGCCTTCGCCTCGGGGTGCGCGAAGACGCCACCGTCGCGCGACTGCGCCACCTCCTCGGAGTCCCCACCACTTGAGTGTCGCGAACTCCCGGACTCGTCAACTGCGGGGTTAACGCGACGACGTCGTGGCACTCGCTCCGGGTCTACTTCGACCACGGACACCTCGTCGGAGCCTCCCTCGATCCTGGCGCGACGCCGCCGGGCGAGACGGCGCAGGGCCTACGACGCGGCGACACCCTCGCTCGAGCGCGACCGATCTACGGCCGACGGCTACGCACGTTACTGGAACAGGGCGGCGTGTGGATCGCGCCAACCAGATCCGGACGTCTCGACGGCTTCCTCGTCCCCAGTGGACCGCCACCGACGAACACCTCGCGAATCCCGACGATCGACGTGGGTGTCGTGGGCTGTCCCGCCACGTCACCCTGAGCGCGTCCCCGCGAACCGGTGGCGCGTCGACACGACTCGGGTGACGCCCGTGACGACGACGTCGTCGTCCCCCGCCCCGCGCCGTGAGACCGTCACGCCCGACCGGTAGAGTGGCCGAGTGGCGCCACGCGGGGACCCCCGACGTCGAACGGCCCTAAATCTAGGCGCCCTCGTCGCCTTCGCCGCGGCCTTCGGCTTCGTCGAGGCCGCGGTCGTCTACGACCTGCGCCACCTGATCGGCTCGCCGACCTCCTACCGATTCGGGCACTACCACACGCTGCTCAATCTCGGCTTCATCACCTTCGTCTCCTCCCTGCACTCCCTGCTGCCCCCCGCCGTCGGACGCGTCGAGGTGATTCGCGAGAGCGCGACCATGGTGATGCTGCTCGCGGTGGCGTGGCTCGCGGGATCCACCACGCGCCAGCGTGTCGGTGCTTACTTCGTCGCCTTCAGCGTCTGGGACCTGACCTACTACCTCTACCTACGCCTCATCGACGGCTGGCCCACGAGTCTGTTCACCCGCGACGTCTTCTTCCTCGTTCCGTTCCCGTGGATCGGTCCGGTAATTACGCCACTGGTCATCTTTCTGGTCGTGCTCATCGTCGGCGTGCGTCTCTACCGCACGCGCTGACGCACCGCGAGCAGTGCCTGGTCACGCTCCACGACAACGCGAAAGGGTCCCCCGGGACCGACCAGCCGTTGCAACAGCGCGCGACCGGTCGCGTCCAGCGTCGTTTCGTCCACCACCAGGTAGTCCACTGCCCCGATCGGTTCGGCGGGCTGGGACGCGCTGACGCCGTAGTTCGTACGAATCCAGGGGTTCGGCCACGAGTAGATCACGTCGCGATGCGCGAGGTGGGGCACCACGTCGTAGCTGGCCGACACCCCCGCGCTCGCCGGTACCCTCGCCACCAGGCGCGCCAACTCACGGGTGCGCGGCGAGCCCGACAGGGCCCAGTAGCCCCCGTGGTAGGCGCTCGCGTCGAGGGGCGAGGGCGACCACGCGACGTTCGCGGCGAGCGCGGCGACGACGACCACCAGCGATGCCACGACCCGCAGGCGCGGGACGCGGGCCAGGCGCCCGAACGCCTCGGCCAGGGCGAGAAAGATCCCCACAACCAGCAACGCCGAGTACTGGTAGTGAATGTCGGTGGTGTAGCCCTGGTTGTTGAGCACGTTCTCGATCAGAGTGGGTAGCGCGATCACCAGCGCCAGCGGGGCCACCAAGGCCAGAAACGCGGTCGGCGCCAGCAGTTGGACCAGGTAGCGACGCGTGGCCGCGCGCGCCAGGGCGTCGAGCAGAATCAGCGGTCGACGCACCACGTTGAGGGCGACCTGGGTGACGGAGCTGCCCAGGGCCGAGTACTGGTAAACGAAGAACGGTGCGGCCCCCGGAGTGGCCGCGCGCATGATCACCTCGACGGCCACCAGGAACCACGCCATCGCGGCCGCGACGGTCACGAGCCCCGCGCGAACCCGGTGACGCGCCACCAGCACGATCCCCAAGGCCGCCACCGCCAGGGCGGCGTCCTCCTTGGTCGCCAGCGCGAGAGCCACGCAGATCCCGTAGGAGATCCAGCGCCGCCGGTCGGCGAACCAGTAGGCGGCGATGAGAGCCGGCACCGCCAGGTACTCGGGCTGAAAGGACCACCAACTCATCCACTCCACCGCCGGCGAGGCCAGCCACGCGACGGCCACCGCGGTCGCGGACCACGCGCCCGCGCGCTCGCGCGTGAGCAGCCACAGCGGCACCGCGGCCCCCGCAAGGGCGACCACCTGCACCAGGTACACGACGTGGGGACCGGCCCCCAGCCAGTAGAAGGGGACGAGCAGGTAGACGATCGGGTTGACGTGATTCGCCCAGAGAGTCAGCCCGCGGATCGTGATCAGGGCGTCCCAGTGGTGCGCGGCGAGCCAGATCTCCTGGTCGAACACGCCCAGGTCGAAGTCGAAGGTCCCGAAGTTGGCTTGCTGGAGCCACGTCAGCCACCCGAAGAGCCCGACGTAGCCCACCAGCGCCGCCACCAGGACTAGGGCCGCCGCGCGCGGCCCCCGCTCACGCGCGCCACCGGGCCGACCGGCGACGGCACGGGCCGCTCGTTCGCTCACCTCACTGGTGGGTCTCACGACACCTCCGACGTCGCCGCGCGTGTGGGGCCCATTCTTACCTGACGTACCTGACGTACGTGCTGACTCGCCGACTCACCTCCCACCCTCGCCGTGCGACCAGCCGGTGACGCCGACCCGACGTCACTCCCCCGAGGAGTGAGGCATCATGGGTAGGTGACCCCTGACGCGACGCCGACCGACGAGCCCGCGGACGCGTCGGCCACCGACTCCGGCGACACGACCCCCCGGGCGTCGTCGGACTCGCGTGGTCTCTCCACGCACGAGGCACAGCAGCGCCTCGTGCGCGACGGGCCCAACGCCCTGCCCGAGACGCGCGCCCATCCGCTACGCCGCCTGCTCGCCACGGTTACCGGTCCGGTCCCCCTCCTCCTCGAGGCCGCCGTCGTGCTCGAGATCGTCGCCGGTCACGTCACCGAGGCGCTGATCATCGCCCTGCTCATCATCTTCAACGCGGTGCTCGGTGTGGTCCAGGAAGGCCGCGCCCACGACGCGCTCGCCGCGCTGCGTCAGCGTCTCGCGGTCAGCGCGCGCGTCTACCGTGACGGCCAGTGGCGCGTGATCGACGCCACACAACTGGTGGTCGGCGACCTAGTCCACGTGCGCGCCGGCGATATCGTCCCGGCCGACCTCACGGTGCACGAGGGTTCGACCACGGTGGACCAGTCGGTGTTGACCGGCGAATCCGCCGAGGTCGACGTCGGTGCGGACGGCGTCCTCTACTCGGGAGCCGTCGTGCGGCGCGGCGAGTCAACCGGCGAGGTCACCGCGACCGGCCCGCGCACCTTCTTCGGGCGCACCGCGCAGCTGACGCGCACGGCTACCACGGTCAGCCACCTCGAGACCACGATCTTTCGCATCGTGTGGGCGCTGCTCGCCCTGGACGGTGTTCTCGTCGTGGCCGTGGTGGTCTACGGGCTCGTGCACCACCTGTCGTGGAGCGAACTGGTCCCCTTCGTGTTGATCCTGGTCGTGGCCACCGTGCCGGTGGCCCTGCCGGCCACCTTCACGCTCACCACCTCGCTCGGAGCCCTCGAGCTCGCGCGCCAGGGCGTGCTGGTCACGCGCCTGTCGGCCATTGAGGAGGCGGCGGCGATGGACCTGCTGTGCACCGACAAGACCGGCACCATCACCCAGAACTGTCTTCGCGTGGCCGACGTCCTCCCCTACGGCGACCGCACCCGCGACGACGTGCTGGCCCTGGCCGCCGCGGCGTCCGATCGCGCCACCCAGGATCCCCTCGACGTGGCGATCCTCGACGCCCTCGGCGACGCCACCCCCGTCGCGCGCGACGACTTCACCCCCTTCGACCCCTCGACCAAGCGCTCCGAGGCCACCGTCACGATCGACGGCGCGACCCGACGAGTGGCCAAGGGCACGCCGCGCGTCCTCGCGGCGCTGGGCGAGGCCCCCGCCACGCTCGAGGACGACGTCACCCGCCTGGCCTCTGGCGGCGCGCGGATCCTCGCCGTCGCCCTCGGAGACGCGTCGTCACTCGCCGTCGTGGGTCTGGTGGCGATGGGTGATCCCCTGCGGCCGGACTCCGCGGCACTTATCGGCCACCTGGACAACCTCGGGGTGCGGGTCATCATGGTCACCGGCGACACCGAGGCGACCGCACTGGCCGTCGCGCGCGAGGTCGGCGTGGGAACGCGCGTGGTCACCCCCGACGCACTGCGCGCCCAGAGCGACGGGCCACTGGACTTCGACGTGGTGGCCGGCGTGCTGCCCGAGGACAAACTGCGCCTGGTGGAGCGCGCCCAACGCGCCGGACACGTCGTGGGCATGACGGGTGACGGGGTGAACGACGCCCCCGCTCTCAAGCGCGCGGAGATGGGCGTGGCGGTCGCCAGCGCGACCGACGTGGCCAAAGAAGCGGCCAGCGTGGTGCTGACCGACGAGGGGCTGGCCAACGTCGTGGCCGCCATCGAGACGGGTCGGCGGGTCTACCAGCGCATGCTCACCTACACCCTCAACAAGATCGTGAAGACCTTCCAGGTCTCTCTCTTCCTGGCCCTGGGACTCCTGATCAGTGGACAGTTCGTCACCACACCGCGCCTGGTGCTGCTCCTATTGTTCGCCAACGACTTCGTGACCATGTCGATCGCCACCGACCACGTGGGCTTCTCCGCCCAGCCCGACCGCTGGCGAGTCCCCTCCCTCTCGCTCGCCGCACTGGGGGTCGCGCTGCCCTGGCTGCTCCTCTCCTTCGCCACGTACTACGTCAGCCGTGACGTCGCCGGGTTCTCCCTCGCGACGACCCAGACACTGGTGTTCGTGATGCTGGTCGCCACGGGTCAGGCCACGGTCTATCTGGTGCGCGACGAGCACCACCTCTGGCTCGCGCGACCCAGCCGCTGGATGCTGGTCGCCACGCTGGCCGACCTGGTGATCATCACCGCCCTGGCCTGGCGCGGGTGGCTGATGGCACCCGCCGGACTCGGCGCGATCGGTGTCGTTCTGGGCTCGGTCGTCATCGTGATGTTCCTGCTCGACCAGGTCAAGGCCCCTTTGTCGCGGCGTATTCGCGACACCACCGACGACCCACCGGAGCCCGCCGGAGTGGTCACCACCGTAGGCGGGTGAACGTACGCGCACTGATCCTTTTCCGCGACGTCTCGAGCGTTCGCGCCGCGTCGTGATACAGCGGACCGCGGCCCCACGTCCACAGCACCTCACGGAGAACGTAGACGGGCGCGTGCCCTCGTCAGCAGTGCAGTGGTTGCGAGTCACGGTCACGGTATGGGAACTGAAGGGAGGGTTCGGCCAGGGCTCTACTTTTCGCGAACGCGCGAGACGCCCCGTGACTACTCACGAACCTCCCGCGTACCGTGGTGTCGCGCCGAGCCCCTCGCGCCCACGCACTACATGGTTCTCCATTACCGAGATTTCTTGTGGAGACTACGTCACATCGCCCTGGACCGCACCGTGGAATTCGCCAAAGAGCGGTGGGGCCCGGTGACCCGCCACCAACTCGCAGCGCGACCATTCCCGCCACCACGCTCGAGCGCCCTACTACTCCCGACTCCCTACGGGGGTGAGTCGCCGACGCCGTCTGCCGACTCGTCGGTTCGCCCGCGCCCGACCCTAGCTACCCGCGGGCCACAGCCTTCCACCGGCTCGAGGTACCCGCACGGCGGCGCACTCGCGCCGAGGGCGTGGTGTCGCACCGCTCCGCGGCGCGACGAGCAACCGTTCCGTCCGAACGTGCCGGTGCAGCCGACCGGATACTCGCCAGGACGGCTGATGACGGCGAAGCACGACGTTCACTGCTGTCCTCGGCCCCGATGCTCGACGAGGCACTGGTGATGGTCGGGCCGTTCCTCGACGCAGTGTTCGACGGAAGGGCCATTGGTCACCGAGAATTGACGACGCAGCAGTGAGACGTCGGGACACGTGCCTAACCCTCGATGCACGCCCGGAGAGTAAGCACCACCAACACGACGCCAACCGCCCGGTCCCCTCGTCGCGCCGGCCGCCCCTCGACCTCACGAGCCGATAGCCTGCGGCTGTGGAGAGATCAAAGTTGGTGTCCGTGGTCGATGAGGCACCTGACGGTAGTTGCGTGGCTCGCACCCTCGGGGAGGCGACCGCAGCCGAGGCTCACGACCTGACCGTCGCGCGAGCGGTCGTTGACGGCGCGGTCAGGTGCCAGGTCGACGAGAGCGACCGACCCGTGAAGTTCGGGGCGCGATGACCAACCCTCCACCCTCCCCCGCGACCCGTGTCGTCGGATCGAGTGACTTCGACGCGCCCATCGATAGTCGCTACTTCGAGGACTACCACGTGGGTGCCGTCTACGAATACGGCTACGTCAGCGTCTCCGACGACGACATCATCACCTTCGCCCGAGCCTTCGACCCCCAACCCTTTCACGTTGACCGCGACGCCGCCCTCGCCGGTCCCTTCGCCGGCCTCATCGCCAGCGGGTTTCACACCAATGCCCTCTTCATGCGGCTCTTCGCCGACCACTTCCTCTCGCACGTGGCCAGTCTGGGATCACCCGGTTGTGACGAGCTTCGTTGGACGACGCCGGTTCGACCGGGCGATACCCTGCGACTGCGAACACGCATCATCGAGGTGCGCCCCTCGAACTCGAAGCCGGATCGTGGACTCGTACGCACGACGGGCGACATGATCAACCAGAACGAGGATGTCGTGATGAGTCTCACGATAGTGAACCTTCTTCGTCGCCGCCCCTCATAACAACGGCGGCTCCCTCGCCCTCGTGCCACCGGGACAACTCTCGAACGTGTCCTCCTCGCCGAGGTATCCCCTACCCGTGCACCGGTCGAACGTCATCACCATGTCGTCGTGCACCAACGTCGAGATGACCGCGCGACGGTGTCCGGCCCTCGCGGCTGAGCAGGATCCTCGCCGATGCGCCGACTCGTGAGGTACCCGCCGCCACAATCGCATGGCTGTCAACAGCGAACGTCAGTCGTTCACCCACGATGCCGATGGTCAACGCTCGTGACCGATGACCCGCACCTCGTCCACCGCCAGCGCTAGGCCTCTTCCTCATCGGGGTTGCCGTCGTCGTGGCGCGTTCCCGCGACGCTCGCGACTCGTCACGTGCGTCGTCACCGGGGCACCGCGACGGTAGGACCGCAGGGAATCCTCACCAACGGCGCTCTGCGACCGGCGTGACGTCAGCGCTGCCGCCGTGGTCGCGGTGAGAACGACGGAGTCGAGGCCGGCGGTCATCATCGTCACGCGTCCCGTCCACTGACGTATCACGTTGACGTCACGGCGGTAGCACTGTCATTCGTCCCCGGAGCGTGACGACTCGCACGTGCTCCCTCGGTCGGGGTGGTCGTTGGTCCTCGACACCGCGGCGACCGTGAATGCTGTCGCGACGAGTGCGCGCGAAACACGCCACCAGGGTGGCCGCACCGCGAACAACGTCCAGGCAAGCGAGGGCGCCGTAGACCTCCCGCCACCGACCCACTGATGATCTACCCCGTAGCGTCGGTGGTCGACCTCGACTCTCGCGCGGGGTAACGACGGCGCTCACGTCAGTCGTACGTTGTCACCACAGTCGTGCTCGCACCGTGACCACCCTGCAGGCTCATCGGAGCGATCATCCCGACCGCCGAGACACCCTGGTGCGGCGTAGCGATTCAGTGAACGTCGGGTCCCTAACCCTCGACTCTCACGGCCCTGGTCATCCTTCGAACGGCGCGCGCGTGACTCATCGCCGCTCGCCGAACAGGCAACGATGGACACCAGATCAGTCAGCGAGTGGGACGAGCCTCCCGCGGACGCGATCCGTCGGCGCCCCTACAGGTACGGGGCGACGTTCTGGGCCCAGGTGAAGGTCATGGCCGGCGGCGCCCCGGCGGGTAACTCGACCAGGTCCACAAAGGATCCCGAGCGTCCCACGACCGCGAAACCCGTGCCCATCTCGCAGTCGGCGCACGACAACCCCACGCCCGGGTTGTAACCAGGGTCGTAGCCGAGAAGTTCGTCGCGATGCGCCCAGCACGCGGCCGCTCCGGCCGAGGTGCAGGCCACGTTCGAGGTGGCCGCGGCGCTCCCGCCCCAGCCGTCGGCGTACATCCAGAGGTAGTCGGCGGCGAGCACCGAGTATCCGCCGGACCACGCCCCACCCATGCCGGGGTAGCCCTGGGGATCGTTGCCCGCCGCGAAGCCGGGCGCGAGGCCCGGATCGGCGTCGGTCGCGGCGGCGTGCTGAGCCTCAGCACTCAGCGCGGCGTTAATCCCCAGGTACGGGGGTAGCCCCCGCGCGGTGCGCTCCAGGTCGGCCACGACGAAGAGCTGCTCGGGAATCGACAGCGACGCCCAGTTGCTCGGCAGCACCATCGGGCCGATGCCCTCGACCGCGCGTCCGGCGTTGATCGCCTGAAGGATGTAGTTGGTGCAGGCCGCGCCCGTCGTCACCGTGGGCCACGCCATCGACGACGTTATGCACGGGTTGGCGCACGACCAGGCTCCGGCACTCTGGCTGCACGGTCCCGACTGGAGGAAGTCGGGTGAGGGTGCGATATTGGCCGCCGGATTGAGTGCCGTGAGCAACTTGGCCCGCACCGGTGCCGTGCGCCGAACGGGCCGGGGAGTGCGCTTGACGACGGTGCGACTCACGGTGCGCGTCGGCGTGCGCGACGATGTCGGCCGTGCTGTAGTGACGCGGAATGTCGTGGGTCGTGGTGTCGTCGTAGTCGTCGCCGTCGGGCGACGAGTGATCGTGGTGATCGTCACCACGCGCGATGTCGACCTCGTCGATGAGGAGTGTGCGTCGGTCGTAGGTCGAACCACGTGCGCGTGACGTGACGGCTTACTCGTCGCTCCACCCTGCGCTGACGTCGTCGTCGACCGCGTCGTCGTGGTGGTGACTGAGTGCACTCGAGGACGGCGCACCCTCGCGAGGTATCGGTGACCGTGCGTACTCGCCGGCGTGGACGCCCCCACGGTCGACGCCAACCCGACCACAGTCGTCACGGGCCGTGGCGCGATGACGTGAGCCGTCGTCGACCTCGTAGCCGCGTCGGCGAAGTGCGCGCTCGCGAGGTATCCGCCACTACTCATCGACACCACGGAGAGAATGACCACCTCAATGCGTCGACGCACGACTCGACGTGGCGAACGATGCGATACGTTGTCGCCGTTGACGGAACTACCAGAGTGCCCTTGCGTATAGAACTTCATGTTCTCGATTGTCGAGAACCAGAGTCACCCCACTCCCTTAGGAAACCCAACTATCACCCAACTCTCGGATGAGCTAAACCGGTAAATCATCCGTCATGGACCCAACCCAGCCGTCGCAAGAGCTATCGAATACGTCATTCGGTGTCGGCCCTTATGGAGAGTCAATGGGTACTACCCCGCACGTGACACCACGATCACCGTGCCGCGTGCTCTATCGGTTACGTGAATCAGAACACCGACGTACATCGTGAAAGAGAGCCACGCTCGTGCAGTAGCGATCCGGCGACCCTTCACCACCGCCGAGAATCTCGTGCACGCGACGGGGACACGACATCTGTCCCACGTCACGTCATGTCGATTCGTGTCCGTCACTCGTCACGGGACGTGGCCCACTACGCAAGGGCATGCTCGTGGACCACCTCAGTCGATACTGAGATCAGACCTCGTAGAAAACGAGGTGCACGTAGCATGCCATCGCGGAGTCACGAATCATCCAACTTGTTGGAACTTTGTCCAGAACTAGTTAGTGCGTTGCGCCGGGAGACAACAACACCTTGACGGTGACCAAGGCGGTGTTAGTCGACCACCCGTTTGGTGTAGACGACGATGTTCGAGAGGTACTGGCCGGTCGCGTGATCGAAGACGCCACCGCAGGTGACGAGCTGCAGTCCCGCGTACGAGCGACTGCCGTAGACGACCTTCTCGGGGAACTGGCGCTTGGTGTACTCGCGCAACCCGATCACCGAGAAGTTCGCAAACCGTCGATCCGCCAGTTCAACGCGCACGCGATCTCCGGGACGCAGGTTGCGTAAGTAGAAGAAGACACCAATCCCGCGGTAGGAGTCGACGTGACCCAGGATGACCGACGAGCCCCGCTGACCGGGAGTCGGGCCGTACTTGTACCACCCCGTCTCCACCGTGTTCGGCGGTACCTGGACGCTGCCGTCAGGATTCAAGCCCAACTGGATGACCGCCGCCGAGACATTGAGCGCGGGGATCCACAAATGAACCGGCCGCGAACGCGGGAGGAACACCGGTCCTCGCGGCGCGCGCTTCCTCGTCACCTTCCTGACCGCCCGTGCCGCGAGCGTCGGCGCGTCACTCCCGTGACGCGAACCCGGGTGAGTTGACCACGTCATGGCGGTCAACTGCGCTGACACGGGCCGCCCCAGCGACCGGGTCGATGCTGTCGACGGCGTCACACCGGTGCTGCCAATAGGTCCGGGGATCCCCGGGCCGACGTCCTGGCCTCGTGCGCTCAGCACCAGGAGCACAACGCCAACCACGATCAGCACCAGGGACCCCACGGCCCACGGCCACCACGTACGTCTCGTACTACTCGTCACGACAGAACTCCGTCTCGGTGTCGTGCCTTACAGCCTACGGCGGCGACGCAGCGCGTAGACCATCATCAACAGACCGGCCAGCAGCACCGATCCACCTCCGGCCAACAGCCCGCCGTCGTAGACCATCTTCGCGCTACCCCCGAAGCCCGTCTTCGGCGGCTTCGTCGGAATCTTGTACGGCGGAACCGTCGGCTTCGTCGGCTTCGTCGGCTTCTTCGGCGGCTTGGCAGGGCTCACCGCGATGATCGTGAACGGTTCGGCCGTGCCCGGCGTGATCGCCGAGTAGGTACTGTCACCGCTGTAGGTCACCAGGAAGTAGTAGCTACCCGCGGCCAGTGTCCCGGTCGACACCGAACTCGCCGTGCCGTTGGACAGAGTCACCGTGTCGGGCGCGAAGCCACTCACCAGCGTCCCGCTGCCCGACGTGCCCTTGTAGAGGGTGAAGGTCACCGTACCGGTAGGTGTGCCCGACGTACCGGTCACCGTCGCCGAGTCAGTCGCCGTTGCTCCACTCACCGTCGGCGTTGTCGAAAGACTCGCGGACGGCGTCGAGGGTGGCGGTGACGGCGGAAGACTCACTACGGTGAACGGCTCACAAGGACCCGGAGCGGAGAAGTACGTTCCGTCACCGCTGTAGGAACTAAGGAAGTAGTAACTACCGGCAGCCAGGCTTCCGAACGCGCCCGACGTCGCAACACCGGCCACCAGCGTGCCCGACGACTGACCAACAAGTGCGCCAGTAATCTCAGCCACAACGGACCCACTAGGCGGCAGCGGGCACGTGCCTGAGAACAGGTAGAAAGTTACTGAACCCGTCGGAACAGGCCCACCCGATACTCCGGTCACCGTCGCGGTGTCGTAGACCGACGCGGGAGCGCCTATCGAACCCGTGACCACAGTGCCACCCGTCATCACGTCGTTCACCAAAGAACCACCACTGAACACCGTGGTAGCGACACCGGGGCCTTGCTGAGCGATCGTGACGTCCTCGTGCGAGCCCGTCACGCTGGAGTAGGTGCCGTCACCGTTGTAGACGGCCACGAAGTAGTAGCTACCCGCCGCGAGGCCCGAGAACGACTCGGTCGTCGAGGCCGAGGCCA
>JAJYSU010000009.1 GCA_021793395.1 Actinomycetes bacterium | reverse complement strand
AGCATCATGGTGGGTCAGCGCGTGCGCGTCGTCGTCTCGATGGTGGCTCCGCTCACCACGCCGCCGACCGCCGCTAGCGTGCGGATCCTCGAGAGTGCGTCGAACGATCACTAGTACCGTATCGAGCGGTACATGGCGACAGTGCGCCGTCCGGATGAGTTCGGGCGGCGCACTTGTTGTTCCTGGTCACGATGATGCTCTCGCTTTGAGATTATGAGATGTACACCGCTGAGGGCGTGTTGTCGAGGGTGAAGGGGCCTGAGGAAACGCTCGGCCACGTGGACGTCATCCTCAGGTGCAGGGTGAGACCGTAGTGAGTGACGGGTGTGTCGGACGTGACGACCGGTTCGCAGCGGAGCGTGGAGCGACGGGCACGACGCCATCGCGGCGAAGTCGGTAACGTGAGTGACGACGGATTATCGGATCACTCACGGTGAGCGCCGCGATGGTCGGGGCGACATCGCACGAATCGCGAGGCGCGGACCACGGTGCACGAGGTGGCCTTGCACCGATGTTTCGCGAGTTGCCCGTCGACGTCGTCGTCGTCGTCCCGACGAGATAAATCCTTGTCGACCACCGCGAACACGTAGCGAGTAGGCGGGTCGAACTCGATGGTTATCACCACGTTGGCGGATAGGCCGACCCTGAGGCGGTGGGTCACGGCGCGCCGCCCTCGTGGTGATGTCGCGGTCCTCGTGACCCGAACCTGATGGTGCTTCGCATCTCTACTGGATCCGGTTTGATACGTCCACGAGTCCGTGTCTCTCGTTTGCGTCGTTGAACCGAGGTGGGATCGCGGGCGCACGGGTATCGTCTCGTGATCTGGTTTCTCTGTCGAGACTCCTACGCTCGTATGGATCCCTCGTGTCGTTAGTGATGTTCCGTCACCCGGTGGAGAGCGGGTTTACTTCGTCGCCTCGAGTTCGTGCTGGCGCTCTACTTGATGGCCGACGTAGCCGG
The DNA here is from genome assembly GCA_021793395.1 of Actinomycetes bacterium. GTDB lineage: Bacteria > Actinomycetota > Acidimicrobiia > Acidimicrobiales > RAAP-2 > RAAP-2. The sequence goes on along the minus strand of JAJYSU010000009.1, from coordinate 53,716 downwards.
TGATCTTCTCCAGAATGAAGTAGAGGGCTCCGGCGATGATGATTCCCGTGGGAACGGAGAAGTCCGCCCCTCCGTACCAACCGGCGGTACAGGTGCCGTGAACGAGGGCACCGGCGCACGAGCCGCCAAAGTGGTTCGAGATAGGTGTCATCCAGTGGAACGGAAAGTTGACCGGTGGTGGTGCCTTGGAGTACGCCACCGTGGAACTGACGATACCAACGACGAAGGCGATGACCGCATTCCAGTTGACGCCTCCGGCGCCGCCGAAGTAGAGGCCCTCGCGGTCGGTGCGCTGGAGTTCGGCGGCGCTATAGCGATAACGGCGGATGATCCAGTCCATGATGTAGATACCGAACCACGGGGCCAGCCAGACGATCAGGACACCGACGAACTCTTTCATGTAGAGCGAGAACGTGGACTGGAACATCGCCCAGATGGTCAGCAGACCCGCGATAATGCTGTCCATTACTACTGCCTGGTATCGCTTGAGGTGGATCCCCATCGCCTGGACCGAGACACCGGACGAGTAGAGGTCCATCGAGTTGATGCCGAAGAGCTGCACGATCGCGAAGAGGAGGAACAGGACGATGACCCAACTGGGAATGAGGTGTTGTCCGACGAGAGCCTGAAAGGGGTTGGCACTGTTCCACGCGGCCGCCTGAGTACTGGAGGAGAGGAACGTGTAGGTCAGTGCGCCCAGGATCATCAGGATGATCTCGGGCACGGCGGTGCCGAGGAAGACCCATCCGACGACCGCTCCCTTTCTCGTGTCGCGCGGTAGGTAACGGGTGTAGTCGTTTCCGCATTCGGTCCAGCCCAGCCCCGAGAGTGCGAAGACGAAGGCCAGGCCCGCGGTGTAGAGCTCCCAGCCGCCGCCGAAGCCCTTAAAGCTCACGGATCCGTGGCGCACGTCGAAGATCGCGAGCAGGACGAAGATCGCCCCAAAGGGGATGATCAGGGTTCGCAGGACCTTCACCATGGTGGCGTGCCCGAGGAACGGGAGAACCGCTTGGATCGCCGCAGCCAGGATGATCAACGCGACTTTGAGCGGGCTGCTGACGTGGTAGCCGGACATCTGAATGAGCACCATGGTGCATCCGACAATGAGGATCAGCCCCTCGGTTTCGAAGCCCAGCTGAGTGATCCAGTTGAAGAAGCTCACGATGCGCGAGCCCCGTAGTCCAAAGGGAGCGCGGCTGATCGTGAACGCTGTCGTGCCGGCTTCGGGTCCCTGAAGTGAGGCGACGCCTAGCAAGAGGAACGAAATATTCCCGATGATGATCACGCTGAGTGCGGTCGCGAAGCTGAATCCAAATCCCATGAGCAGCGCGCCGTAGATGAAGTACTCCACGTTGATCGACGTGCCCGCCCACAGTGCGCCGATGTTACGGGCGGTAGCCCATCGCTCGGTGTCGGGGATGAAATCAATGCCGTGCTGTTCGATGCGAAACGGTTCGTCCTCGGCGGAGCCGTCGTGCGATTCCAATACTGATGCCACTGAGTGGTCCTCCCTAATAGATGTTTGCCACCTGAGTCGACCCCGTGAGGTGCTGGTCGCTCGCGTTTAGTCTGCCTGATTCCAGCGCGTCACGAGTGGGCTGATCGTGCGTGATCATTTCCACAAGATGAAGTTCCTGGTCGGCCTCACGAGTGAAGGTGGCGCCCCGACGGTTCCTCAGTGGCGGTGGACGAGTGAGGTCGGGGGTGGATGGCGCGCCAACCTGAGTACCGGCTTAGACAATCGACCACCCTCCTACCGGCCGAACGACGAAGACGCTTGCTAAGTTGCGCGAAAGGGGCTCGGCATCTCGTCGGGGCCTCGGGGGGAAAGTAGGCCGTATGTCGTCAACGGTTGACCGCCGCACGTTTCTCACTCACTCGGCCGCTACGGTCGGTGGCGTCGCCTTAGCGGGGGCGGTGCTTGACGGTGGTCAGGCGGGCGCGGCGTCGTCCGGTGTTGGGGTCAACCTCGCCACGCCCCGAACGGGCGGAACCCTTCGAGTGGGTCTGATCTCTGACGTGCCGAACTATCACGTCTTCAATGGCGCGCAGGGCAAGATGGACGACTCCGGATTCTGCCTCGCCAACGCTCTGTACGACCCACTCTTCGTGGCAGCGAGCGACGGAAAGACGTGGCTGCCGATGCTCGCGTTGTCGGCGACGGCGACGTCGGACTACAAGACCTGGACGGTAACGCTGCGTCAGGGGGTACATTTCACCAACGGCGACCCGTTCAACGCCGACATCGTGGTGGCTAACTTTGCCGCCGCGGCGGCCGATCCCACGGTTGGGCTCGCGGTTCGCCCGATCATTGCGTCGGTCACTAAGGCCAGTGAGTACCGCGTCGTTTTCGACCTCGTCATTCCTTTCTCTACCTTTCCCATCAGCGCCCTCTGCGAGCAGCAGACCGCGTACATGGCGCACCCGTCCTCGTTCTCGCCGACCTTCACCGGCACTCCCGTAGGGACGGGGCCGTTCAAGATCGTCTCGTGGCAGGTCAATTACGAATCGACCTTTACGAGGAACACGAGTTACTGGCGACGCGACGCGCATCACCGTCACTTGCCGTACCTGGACGGCATCACCTTTCACACGATTCCCGACGACCCCACGCGTAATCAGGCCCTCCAGGCGGGACAAGTCGACATGATTCTGCAAGAGGACAGCGCCAGCGTCGCTGCTCTCAAGTCCATCAGAGGGATTTCCTACCGCACCGACGTGCACGATCCTCTCGACCCCTCCGTGAACTGTCTGATCGTCAATACGACGGGCACCATGAACCAGTACTTTGCGTGGGCGGGTGAGTTTCCTGGCGTGCCGGGAGCTCTCTCCTATATCCAGAAGGGGCAGCCGGTTCCCGCGGCGGTGCAGACGGCCGACTATCACGGTACGACGGGCGCGGTTGATCCGTCGAGCCTCACCTGGAATACGAACCTCAAGCCCGTGCTGAACGATCCGTCGATTCGCAAGGCGTGCGCGATGGCCATCAACCGACCCATCTACGAGAAGGTGCTGGCGAGTGGCGTGGGCGAGGTGGCCGACGGGATCTACCGCAAGGCGTCGCCCTACTATCGCAACCCGCACTACCCCGAGTTCAATCCAAAGGCCGCGAGGAAACTAGTGGACGACTACAAAGCGACGAAGGGTGTGTCGCACGTGGGTTTCGTGATCGACATCGTGTCGGGGAGTTCGTCGGACCAGAAGGTCTTCGCCTTCATTCAACAGCAACTCGCCGCGATCGGCATTACGACAACCCCTCGTGCCTCGACGCAGTCACAACTAATTCAGAACGTCATCTTTGGCGAATACGACTGCGCCTCGTGGAACCAGTTTGGCGGTATTGACCCCTCTCTTAACTACGTGTGGTTTAACTCTCAGCCGGCCACGACCTCACCGGCGGCCGGGGGGATGGGGCTTACCGACCTTCCTGCGGGGACGTACATTGCCGGTGCCGTGAATTTCGCGCACCAGGCGGACCCCGTGGTCGAGAACGCGATGCTGAGGGCTCTCGCGTCGCCGCCGAGATCCGCGACCCAGACGGCGTCGTGGGCTCGGGTCAATAGCCAGTTCGCCAAGGACTTGCCGTATCTTTTCCTCAATACTCTGGTGGTCGCGTGGGCTGCGCGTACCAACGTTCAGAACTGGGCTTACGCCACCGCGGGAGATGGGAGACGGTGCCTGAACCCCGACGGAGGCTCCACGCGGTGGGACCAGATCTGGCTCGCGTAGTCGTGTTGCTAGGGCGTGACGCGTCGCGGTCGGATGTATCCGCCAACGTGTCGCCACCACCAGAGCGTGGAGACGGCCAGTGACGTCGACACGGCGGCGATGATGGTGAAGGGAAGCGCCTGGTTGATCGAGAAGAGGAAGCCCGACACGCTCGCCGCCAACGCGAGTGAACCGGTGTTAGCCGTGGCGTAGAGACCCTGGCGGCGACTCAGTTCCCGGTGGACAGCGCCCTGGGTCAACAGCGACGAGATGGACGGCATGGAGAGCGACGTGCCAATCGATTCAAGTGAGCCCAACGCGACGAGAAGGACGTTGTCGTGGATGTGGGGGTAGAGGGCGAGGAATCCGGCACCATTGATAAGACCGAGGAGCGCCATCACCCGTCGGTTCGCGTGGTCGGCGAGCCATCCCCCGACCCGACTCAACAGGACCCACGGGAGCGCGAAGGCGGTCCAACTGAGTCGAATCTCGAGAGTCGTCGCGTGGTGCGCGTTCATGAGCAGACTCCAGCAGGCTTCGTACACGCCGACCGTGAGGCCGGCCGCACTCGCGGCCACCAGCGAGCCCACAACCTGTTTCGTCCACTGGAGTCGTGGTAGGGGACTCGGATCGTACGCCGCGTCGCCTAAGTCGGTCCGCAGCGTTTGCGTCGCGGCAAACAGACTGACCAGACCAGTCACGAAGAAGGCGACACCGAGGTCACGAACCGAGGTGGTGACGCCGATCACGGGTCCAATGGCGATGCCGAAGAGTTGGGCGGCGAGGATGCGCGAAATCGCGCGCCCTCGCTCCTGCTCTCGGAACAGTGACGCGACCGCGGAGAGTGACGCCACTTCAATAGCCCCCGCAGCCGAACCCTGCACGGCGCGACTGAGGGCGAACCAGGGGGCGCTGACGGGTAGAATGAACGTCATACTGGCTAGTCCGTAGACGATCAGACTGGTGATCAGGACGCGTCGACGTCCAAAGCGGTCCGCGAGGTGACCGAGTCCGAACTGGGTGAGTACGCCGGCGACGAAGAAGGCGGCCATGACGAAGCCCACGATCGTGGGGGTTCCACCGCGGCGTTCGAGGAAAAGCGGCAGCAGGGGGAGGCCCAACGTGGCACCGGTCCACTGGAGAGCGACAATGATGGTTAGGCGTCGGAGGGTGTGACGAGCCGACGGTGTGGACACCATCTAACGCTACTGGTCCGTCACTGATGTGAGGAAAGCCAGTGTCGATCGACCTCGCTGAACCTTCTCGATGATCTCATGGGCGGGCTCCCTTCAGAAGAAGGGCTGGAGATCGTCACTCCACCTTCGGTCTCGACGCCGATCTCGTCGTCGAGGTGGCGACCGAGTTGACCGTGCCTTCTTTAGTCGTCGATTCGTGAGTGGGCTGAACCAGTTCTCGACGAGGTTCCGCCACGATGAACTGGTGGGTGTGACGTGCAGGTTCCAGCGGCCCGCGTGGGGTGAGTGAGTCACGTCGCCACCGGCTCGGCCGTGTGCGTCGAGAGATGGTCGAGCACGACGTGGATCTCTCCGTCCCCCGCCACGAGTAGATCGATGAACCGGAAGACGTCGAGCACCTCCGTGGCCGAGTGGCGGGCCGTGGTGTCCTAGAGCACGCGACCGGTCGCCACGTTCGTCGCCGCGAACAAGTCCGAGGTGCCGCGGTGTCTGTCGTCACGAGTCATGGTGGCCCCGCACCCCCGCCCTCGGGCACCCATGAGGCGCGACTCCGTCGCGGCGCGATACCCCCGACCCCCTCGACGCCTTCTTCGTCGCCGCACCGTCGCCATCGTCGCACCGCGTGGGAACTGACGTCGCACGCACGAGCGACCTCGTCGATGGCGACAGCGCCGCCCGACATCAGCAGCCCCTGGGCCCGCGAACCGGTCGAGGAGCCCACCAGTGCGACCTCGCGATTCGTCGCCGTGCCCCTCGCTGCTCATCGGTGACCTGCCAGGGCGACGCGGTGAGTGTCGATGTCGTCATCCCACCACTGCGACTACTTCCGTTATTTCAGCGACGAAGCAGTAGCAAGGACGTGTGCGACGGGAGACGTGACTTACAGTGTGCCGCATTCGACGAGGACGAGCGCGCCCAGAGCGAGGTAGATCCACGGTACGAGAGACCTGGCGTGTCGTTCACCCCACTCGACCACGCGGGGGTGTCCGGCAAGATGCTGAGCGGCCCCGAGGAACATCATCTCCCACAGAGTGAAGACGGCGACGTCCATCAGCCCACCGCTGACGCCCGACGCGCGCACGAGGGGGATCCAGACGGCGAGGTTGTCGCCGCCGAGCGTTAGGGTCGCGACGAACGTCGTGAGGGCACCGCGTCGAAAGTGGCTGGCGTGCTCGTCGCGTCGATGGCGCCAGGCGTATCCCGCCAGGGCCCATGGGGCCACGCACGCCAGTCCGACCCAGCGTAGGGGGACCGTGGCCAGGGCGGAACCCACCGCCGCCGAGATGATGAGCAGCGCAGTGACCCCGGTGACCTGGGCCCACGAGACGCGAGCGAAGCGTGAGCGTTCGGTGACAACCAGTTGGGCGGCGAAGGCGAAGAAGTTGTCGAACATGGTCCCGACGTAGGCGAGCGACGCGATCAGCGCCACGCGTCCCAGCCAGTGCATGCGGCGACCTTACTGTGTGATCCATCGAGCGAGAAAAGCATTCACGGTAAGGTGGCCCAGGAGGTTTTCATGATTCGTCACGTTCTGGCCCCCACGTCCGAGCAACTCGAGGCCGCGCGGCGCGTCGTGGCTGATCACCTGACGCCCACGCCGACCGTCGAGATCATGATTCGCGGACGTCGGGTTCTGGTGAAGTTGGAGAGTTTCCAGGCCACGGGGTCCTTCAAGGTTCGTGGCGCCCTCAGCGCCCTCGACGCCGCTCGGCGAGAGGACGCTCACGGTGCGGTGATCACGTCGTCGGCGGGCAACCACGGTCTGGGAATCGCCTACGCGGCGTCGTTGCTGGGAGTTCCCGCGACGGTCGTAGTCCCGGCTAATGCGTCCGCGGCCAAGGTGAGCAAGTTGCGTCGCTACGACATTGAGTTGATCCAACACGGCTCGTCCTACGACGACGCGCAGGCGTACGCGCTGGCGCTGGCGCAGGAGCGGTCAATCCACTACATCTCTCCGTTCAACGACACTAACGTGATCGCTGGTCAAGCCACGGTTTTTGATGAGATGTTGGCGCAGGTTCCCGAGATCGAGCACGTGGTTGTTCCGGTGGGTGGCGGGGGACTCGTGTCGGGGGTGCTGCTCTCGCGTGAGTCACACGACCGCGATGACGTGGCCGTGACGGGCGTGCAGCCAGAGGTCAGCGCCGCGATGTACCACGTGCTTCGTGGCGTCGCCATGGCGGACGTGGTGCACCACGACACGATCGCCGACGGTCTGGCCGGTGGAGGTGATGACGGCGCAATTACTAATGAGCTCATCGCGCGTTTTCACACGCCGTTGGTGCTGGTACCCGAGTCGGCAATTCGTGGCGCAGTGGGTGAGGCGGCACTGACCAACGGGCTCGTCCTCGAGGGCTCCGCGGCCGCCGCCTACGCCGCCGTGGCCGACGATCTGGTGGACGATGCCTCGTCACGAATTGGGTTTCTGGCGACGGGACGCAACATCGCTCGCGAACTGCTTATCGAACTCTTAGCCGAGTCGACTCTGTAGAGACGGGGCCCGCTCACCGCCCCGGTAGGGTGGCGCCATGGCCCGAGCACAGCGAATCGGAGCGGCGGTACTGGCAACGGTAGCGGTGGCGCTCACCGTGGTCGGGGTGGTTGTCGCGGCGACCAATACGAACCCGTCGGCGACCACGAAGGATCCGCTGGCGCTCAACGGATACCCGCCGCGTACCGCGGACGTTCGTCTGACTCTGACGACCAAGTCGAACGTGGCCGCGACGGCCGACGTGGCCATTAATTTCACCAACAACACGGCCGCGGGGATCGTCCAGGTTCCACTACCGGTTGCGAGTATCGCCGTGGACGTGCGAGTACTGCCTCACCACGTCTATCTCGGGTTCTCCAACCTTTCGTCCATTCTCGGTGTGGGCTGGCTGGCCGCGCCGGTCACGGTTCCGAACCTCTACGGGTGGTCGCTCGAGTTGACCAAGCCCGACCTCTATCTGATCACTGGTTTCACCAAGACGGTCACTTATAGCGGGTACTCCACGACCTACACGTACTCACGGCCGAACTCGTCGGTGTCGCTACCGAACGGACTGCCATTCGCACTTCCGTCGAGTGGATTGTTGAGTTTCACGATTACGACCGGGAGCCAGGGCGAGGTGACGGGAGCCAGTGCGACGCTGGCGTCGACCTCGTCGGCTACGCCACTCGCCACGTTGACCGCGACCGTTCTCTCCTATAACGCCCCGGCTCCGGTCGCGGCACCACCCCGGCGCGACGTGACCCCGATCAACTCCTCGACCCTGCGACGCGTGTTCGGCACGTCATCGATCTCCTCATTGCTGGGACCGCTGTTGGGTATTGGTCCGGTTCAGTCCCCGCGTACGCCGACGACCGTGCCGCGCGGTGCGTCAGTTCAGTAGGCGGTCGAGCGCCGCGCCGGCGCGACTTTCGGTTCCGCGGCGCCGCTCGTGGTGATCGGCCCACGTGGCGAGCGCCAGCCCCGCGTTCACCCCCAGCCAGCGCAGTGGCTCGACTTCCCACCGGCGCGGTGGCCGTTGGACGAAGGGAAGGCGCGTCGCGTCCGTCTCGACGTCGGGGGTGGTAATGAGGTCAGCGAGCGCCGTGGCGGCGACGCGGCTCAGCACGACACCGTCGCCGGTGTAGCCGCCCGCACTCGCGAGACCGGTCTCGTGGTCCACCATCACCGAGGGTGAGAGGTCGCGGGGCATTGCGAGCGGTCCGCCCCACCGGAAGGCCACTGCGGCGTCCAGTGCGGGGAAGAGATCGTGGAGGGTGGCCTCGAGCAGGGTGAACACTCGGGGACTTTCGTCGAACCGTTGCTCCACCGTGGAACCGAAGTGGTAGGGCGATCCCCGTCCGCCAAAGGCGAGACGGTCGTCGGCAGTGCGCTGTCCGTAGATGATGAGGTGGCGATCGTCGGCGAAGGTCTCGCCGCGTGCGAAGCCGACCTCGTTCCAGAACGTGGGTGCCAGCGGGTCGGTCGCGATCATCAGTGAGTAGATCGGCACGACCGTACGGCGTTGCCCGATCAGCGTGGGGGTGTAACCCTCGGTGGCGCGAACAACGTAGCGCGCGTGAACCGTCCCACCCACCGTGACGACCTCGGCGGGATGAGTGGAACGACGGGGTCGCACGCGCACGACGCGGGTGTTCTCGAAAACGTGCGCACCGAGGGCTTCAACGACGTCACTCAAGCCCCGTACGAGTCGGGCGGGGTGTAGTCGTGCGCAGTGTGGTGAGTAGGTAGCGCCGCGGCTCTCGGTGACGACGCCGCGTTCGGCCGCGGCGTCCGCGTCGAGCCACGTCAGGTCGGCGGGAGTAACGCCCCACTCACGGGACTGCTCCACGTAGGTGCGTAGGCGCTGCGCCTGAAGGTCACTGCGCGCGAAGGTGAGGTTTCCCCCGTGCACGAAGTGGGCGTCGATGCCGTCCTCGCGAGCGGCCTCTCCCAAGTCGGCGACCGCGCGGTTGAGCACTCGCCGCAGGTGGACGAGGGCGTCCAGGCCGTACGTCCTAATCAGGGTGTGCTCACCTTGGGGGTACAGAGCCGAGGCCCATCCCCCATTGCGTCCGGATGCGCCGAAGCCGCACACGGACTGTTCGAGTACCGCGACGCGCAGGGCGGGATCACGACGAAGGAGTTCGCGGGCGGTCCACAGGCCCGTGAAGCCCCCGCCCACGACCGCCACGTCGACGTCAAGGTGACGGCGCAGTGGCGGTCGTGGAACAACCGGGGCAGCGAGGGTGGACCACCATAGGGAGTTAGGTGGCTGCACGATTAGGAGAGTTTCGCGGCTCCGGTAAAGACTTCGCGCAAGATACCCACCATGAGGTCGATGTGCTCGCGGGTGGAGATGAGCGGCGGCGCTAGTTGGACTACCGGGTCACCTCGATCATCGGAGCGACAGATGAGGCCGCGCCGGAATATCTCGGGCGAGACGTAGCCGCGCAGGAGTTTCTCGGCGTCCGCACCCGCCCAGGTCTCCTTGGTCTTCTGATCCTTCACCAACTCGATACCCCAGAAGTAGCCGGTGCCGCGGACGTCGCCGACGATGGGGATGTCCTTCAGTGCGAGCAGGCTTTGGTGGAAGTACTCCTCGTTCGCGCGAACGTTTTCCAGAACGTGCTCGTTCTCCATGATCTCGATGCTCTTGAGCGCGATCGCGCACGAGACGGGGTGTCCCGCCCACGTGAAGCCGTGCATGAAGGACTCGTCGTGCTGGAAGGGCTCGGCCAGGCGGTCCGACACGATCATCGCGCCGAGTGGGGCGTACCCGGAGGTGATGCCCTTGGCTACCGTGATGATGTCGGGAATGTAGTCGTACTTTTGGCCGCCGAACCACGTGCCGATGCGTCCGAAGGCGCAGATCACTTCGTCCGACACCAGGATCACGCCGTAGCGATCGCAAATCTCGCGTACCTTCTGCCAGTAGCCCGGCGGCGGCGTGAAGCATCCTCCGGCGTTTTGCACCGGCTCCAGGAACACGGCCGCCACGGTCTCGGGGCCTTCACGGAGGATGGCCTCTTCGATCTGCTCGGCCGCCCAGAGTCCGAACGCGGCCAAGTCATCAGCGTGCTCCGTGGCCCGGTAGAAGTTGGTCGGTGGCACCTTCACCGCGCCCGGCACGAGCGGCTCGAACTGCGTGCGGTAGCTGTCGAGCGACGTGATCGTGAGAGCGCCCATCGTCGTGCCGTGGTACGCCACGTCGCGACTGATGACTTTGTAGCGATCAGTATCACCACGAATGCGGTGGTACTGGCGGGCTAGTTTCCAGGCGCTCTCTACCGCTTCGCCGCCACCAGTGGTGAAGAAGACTCGATTGAGGTCGCCGGGCGCGAGGCTGGCGACCTTCTCCGCCAACTCGATGGCCTTGGGGTGCGCGTACGTCCACAGGGGGAAGAACGCCATCTCGCTGATCTGCTCGGCCGCGGCCGCCGCGATGTCGGTACGGCCGTGTCCGAGCGCGTTGGTGAAAAGACCCGACAGCCCGTCGAAGTACCTGGTGCCGTTGGCGTCGTACACCCAGGTACCTTCGCCACGCACCATGATGGGCACCTCGTTGGTTTCGGAGTACGAGCCCATGCGCGACATCTGTAGCCAGAGGTTGCGCCGCGCTCGTTCCGAATACGAATGGCTCGCGTGGTGTAGATCATCGACGGCGATGCCGTCGCTGATGGTTTCGTTGACAGTCACTTGGTCCCCCATGTGTAGGTTTGCTTTGACAGTTTCAAATACAAAAATGTCTCGACTTCGGTCACCCCAGAGATGCTCCGAATCGAATCATTCAAGAGGTGCACCAACGCGTTGTCATCCTCCGCGACGAGTTCGGCGATGATGTCGAAACTCCCGGCGGTCATGACCACGTAGTTGGCCTCCTCGATGGCGGCTACTTTGTCTGCGACGAGCCGCACGTCGCCCTGGACCCGAATGCCGATGAGCGCCTCTCGACCGAAACCCAACTGCAACGGGTCGGTGATGGCGACGATCTGCATGACGCCGGCGTCCTTCAGACGCTGGACGCGCCGTCGGACCGCTGTTTCGGATAGGCCCACCTCGTCGGCGATGGCCCCGTAGGGTCGTCGCCCGTCGTGCTGGAGCGAACCGATGATGCGTCGATCGACCGCGTCCAGGCCACTCGACGAACTCGAGAGCTCTACGGGCGCACGGGTTGTGCGCTTCGGACTCTGACGACGTGGTGAAGTGGCTGGCATCGGATCTTCCCCGCTCGGTAGATGATATCTCCCGAGCTGCGGATATGTTCAGTGTAGCGCAGTACCACGACGAATACCGGCGTAAATTTTCAGAATCGCGCCGAATTACTTTTCCGCGTGTTTGCAACGGAGTGCGCAGTTCTGCAAGAGTGGCAGGTGAGGGGGCCAGGGTGGCTGGCCACGAGGAGGAAGTATGCGTCGTCTAGCCAATTTCATCGGGGGAGAATTCGTCGCGCCGCAGAGCGGTAAGTACGTGGAGTTGACCAACCCAGCGACGGGTCAGCCGTTCGCCGAGATGCCCGTCTCGGGTGAGGCGGACGTTGACGCGGCCGCCAAGGTGGCCGCACAGGCGTTCACGTCGTGGCGCCGTACGACGCCGTCGCAGCGTTCGATGGCGCTGTTGAAGATCGCCGACCTTATGGAGGCGCACGCGGAAGAGTTGGTGGCCCTGGAGGCGGAGAACACCGGCAAGATCATTAGCGTCACGTTGAGCGAAGAGATTCCTCCGATGCTGGACCAGATTCGCTTCTTCGCCAGCGCCGCGCGTCTGCTCGAAGGTCGTGGTGCGACGGAGTACATGGAGGGCATGACCAGTTACGTGCGTCGTGAGCCCATTGGCGTGTGCGCGGCCGTGACGCCGTGGAACTATCCCTTGATGATGGCAGTGTGGAAGTGGGCACCCGCCATCGCGGCCGGTAACACGATGGTCCTTAAGCCTGGCGACTCGACGCCGGCGTCGACGTTGCGCATGGCGGAGTTGATGGCCGAGGTTCTCCCGGCCGGGGTCTTCAATGTGGTGTGTGGGGACCGCGACACGGGTCGGCTCTTGGTGGAGCACCCGATTCCGGCCATGGCGTCGGTGACGGGCTCGGTACGAGCGGGAACGGAGGTGGCGGCCAGCGCGTCGAAGACAGTGAAGCGCGTCCACCTTGAGCTCGGCGGCAAGGCTCCGGTGATCGTGTTTGACGACGTTGACGTCGAGGCTGCCGTGCAGGGTATCGCCATCGCGGGCTACTTCAACGCCGGACAGGACTGCACCGCGGCGACGCGCGTGATTGCCGGGTCCAAGGTCTACGGCGACTTCGTCGATGCGCTCGCCGAGGAGGCTCGCCAGACGATCATTGGTCAGCCGGACAGTGCCGACGCGCTCTTTGGGCCGGTGAACAACGTCAATCAGCTGGAGCGTGTGACGGGTTTCTTGAATCGCGCGCCGAGTCACGCATCCATCGCTGCCGGTGGCGAACGCGTAGGTGATAAGGGCTTCTTCGTCGCCCCTACCGTGGTCGCCGACTTGCGCCAGGACGACGAAATGATCCAGAACGAGATCTTCGGACCCGTCATCACCGTGCAGAAGTTCGTCGATGACGACGAGGCGCTCGCCTTCGCGAACGGCGTGGACTACGGTCTCGCGTCGTCGGTGTGGACTCGCGACCACGGTCGCGCGATGCGCTTCACTCGGGATCTCGACTTCGGGTGCGTGTGGGTCAACACCCACATCCCGATGGTCGCCGAGATGCCCCACGGTGGATTCAAGCGATCTGGATACGGCAAGGACCTTTCGGTCTACGGCTTCGAGGACTACACGCGCATTAAGCACGTGATGCACAACATCGAGGCGTAGGGCGACAGTCGAGTCGGGCCGCGAGGCCGATGAGGAGTACCTAAGACAGAAAGGATGATCGACGATGATCATCGGAGTACCGAAGGAAATCAAGACCGATGAAAATCGGGTGGCGCTGACCCCGGCAGGGGTTCGCGAGTTGTCCGGTGCGGGGCATCGTGTGCTGATTGAGCAGGGCGCCGGTGTCGGTTCGGCCATCAGCGACGACGACTATCGCGCCGTGGGTGGGACGATCGTGCCCGCCGCGGATGACGTCTGGGCACAGGCGGATCTTCTGCTCAAGGTCAAGGAGCCGATTGAGGCGGAGTACCCTCGCCTTAAGGCCCACCCTGACCAGATTCTGTTCACCTATCTCCACCTGGCGGCGTCGCGTTCGTGCACGGACGCACTCGTGGCGGCGTCGAACGTGGCGATCGCCTACGAGACGGTGCGGCTCGCTGACAACAGCCTTCCGCTCCTGGCGCCAATGAGTGAGGTGGCGGGGCGGATGGCTCCCCTGATGGGTGCACATCACCTCATGCGTCCCGGTGGCGGCCGCGGCACGCTGATCAGTGGTGTCCCCGGCGTGACTCCAGCCAACGTCGTGGTCATCGGCGCCGGCGTGTCAGGGCTGGCGGCGGCCACTCTCGCGGCGGGCTTGCACGCCAACGTGACGGTGCTCGATCGCAACCTTGACCGGTTGCGTGAGGTAGACCATCACTTCGACGGGAGGGTTCAGACTCTGGCCTCGTCGACGCACGCGGTGGAGGAGGCGTGCGTGAACGCCGACATCGTGATTGGTGCCGTACTGGTCGTCGGGGCCAAGGCACCGAAACTGGTGAGCAACGACCTAGTGGCGAGTATGCGCGAGGGATCGGTGCTGGTGGACATTGCGGTGGACCAGGGAGGCTGCTTTGAGGCGACGCACCCGACGACGCACTCGGACCCGGTGTTCGACATGAACGGATCAATCTTCTACTGCGTGGCCAATATGCCCGGTGCGGTACCCGCGACCTCTACGTACGCCCTCGCCAACGCGACGCTGCCGTACGTGAGCGAACTCGCGCGGCTGGGCTGGCGCGACGCGGTTCGCGCGGACGACGCACTCGCCGAAGGCGTGAACGTGGTACACGGCGCGATTACGTACGGTCCGGTCGCGGAGGCTCACGGCCTCGACACGACCGCGTTGGCGTCGCTGCTCTAGCCGTCGCTCGCGAGGTGGTGAGTCGTGGTCACACGGCGTGCCACCTCGCGAGTTACGACTCAGCGTCGACTCGCAGAATGACCTTTCCAAACTTTCCCGGGCGCGCGAAGTACTCGTAGGCCGCCGCGGCGTCAGCGAGTTCGAAGGTTCGCTCGACGGGAACGCGCAGAAGTCCGCGACCCCAGGCGTCTAGCAGGGCGGCGGACGCCCGCTCGGTCACGTCAGCCTTCTCGCGACGTGATCGAGCGCGCAACGTAGAGCCGGTCAGCGTGGCGCGCAGTGCCATGACCCGTAGGAGGTCGATCTCGGCGCGTGCGCCGCCGCTCACTCCGATCACGACGACGCGTGCTCGTGGGGCGAGGTGTGGCTGGACATTCTCGAGGTGGGCGGCGCCCACCAACTCGATGACGACGTCGACGGGCTCCAGGGACGCTTCGTCGTCGGTCGTAAGGGTGAGGGTCGCTCCGAACTCGCGTAGGCGAGGGTGGTGCTCGGACGTACGCGTCACGGCACTCACGGTCGCTCCGAGTAGCCGCGCGATCTGCACGGCGGCGACGCCGACACCGCCGGCCGCACCCGAGATGAGAGCGTGTTCACCGGCTTGGACGTGTGCCTGGCTGGCGAGTGCGTCGTGGGCGGTAAGGAAAGCTTCGCCGAAACCGCCGGCTTCGATCCACGCAATGGCGTCGGGGACGAGCAGGAGGTGCTCGGCTGGCACGAGGCAGTGGGTGGCGTGTCCTCCTCCGCCCACCACGGCGCAGACTCGTTTCCCCTGCAGGGCCGGGTCGACACCTTCGCCAATGGTGTCAACGACGCCGGCGATCTCGAGCCCGGGGATGTCGGGCGGCGAGCCGTCCGGAGCCGCGTAGAGTCCGCGGCGCTGGAGCAGATCCGCCGCGTTGACGCCCGCGGCGTGCACCGCGACGACGACGTCGCCGGGTCCCGGCACGGGAGTGGGGCGTGTCTCGAGGCTCATGTCGCCGTCGTGAAGAATCAGAGCGCGCACGTCCTCACACTACGGTCACCGGGCATCACGCGGACACGTGGCCCGCTAGGGTCACGTCATGACGCTCTACGATATTCCTGTTCGAACCCTCGCCGGAGAGCCGAGTTCGCTCGCTGACTTTCGCGGGCGAACGGTCCTTGTCGTGAACGTGGCTTCGAAGTGCGGCTTGACTCCGCAGTACGCGGGACTCGAAGCACTTCACGAGCGCTTCCACGATCGGGGCTTTGCGGTGGTGGGTTTTCCGTGTAATCAGTTTCAGGGCCAGGAGCCGGGCACGCCCGAGGAGATCCAGGAGTTTTGCTCGACGACCTACGGTGTGACCTTCCCTCTTTTTGAAAAGATCGACGTGAACGGTGAGAATCGTCACCCCGTCTACGCCGAACTGGTCGAGGTACCCGACGCCGACGGTTACCGCGGTGACATTCGCTGGAACTTTGAGAAGTTTCTCGTCGCGCCCGACGGATCCGTGCGACGCTTCGCTCCCCAGGTGACGCCTGAGGACGCTGATCTGGTGGTCGCGATTGAGGCCGCTCTCGCCTAATCACTCCCTACTCGTCGTTGGAGACGCACGTAGGTGGGTCGAAAGCCGTAGTGGAGCCAGAACCGCTGCGCATCGCGGTTCGTCACGCGCCAGCTGGTCTCCATGATCTGTCCCCCGCGGGCACGGGCGTCGGCCAGCGCGTGGTCCACGAGCGCGGTCGCGATGCCGCGGTGTTGGTGTTCACGCGCGACGGCAACCGTGCTGAGGTGCCAACTGTCGTCGAAGGAGCCCCGCCGCGGGTCGAGGGGGAAAATGATGGCTTGCGCGACGACGTCGCCGCCGTACTCCACGAGGTGGTGGATGGTCTCGGGGTCGTCGAGGGTATCGGCGAGATTGGTTCGCAGGGATTCCTCGCCCGCGTCGAGTAGGAAACTTGGCCCGAGGGCCTGTACCCGATCGATCTCCCGGCCGAGCATGACGGCCGCGTCGAGGTGGTCGATACCCCCGTGGCGCCATCGATAGCCGACCGGCAGCGGACGAGCGCGCTGACCGGTGAGCCGACGCGACGCTCGCACACTCGAGCGGGCGAAGCCGAGCTCGAGCCACGGGGCGTGGTGGGCCGCGCCGTCGAGAGCCCAGGCGACGTGACGAGTCGCGCCCGCGTTGATCCACTCGCGCCCGGCGACGGCGTAGAGAGACGCGAGGGTCTCACTGTCATCACAGGATGATCCGTCGGGACCCACCCAGGCGGCGCGGTCCGCGCCGTCGCCGAGGACCGCGCCGTACAGGTGTCCTACGACGACTCCACCACGACGAGCGACCCAGACGGAGGAGGCTGCCGCGCGCAGCGCGTCGGTGGTGGTCGCGCGATCGAGAGCGGGGGCGACGAGGTGGTTTCGTCGGGCGTCGTCGCGCAGACGTCGGGCAATGCGCGTGACGACGGCGTCGACGTCCTCGGGTGAGAGTGGGGCCACGTCCATCGATCGCCACGCTAGCGAGGGGCCGTCCTCACGTCGGCATCGCTCTCGCCTCGCTCCACCACCGGCACGACCATCGACGTGACGTGGGGGCCGCGCGAGTCGGTGCCACTGGTTCGCGAACGGTGAGAGGGTGACGCCGTCTCCGACCGGTCACTCCATGCCCCGGGCAGATCGTCTCTCGGCGTTTACGACGTCGTCGGGCTTGTGTCGTCAACCCGAGTGCGGGTACGCCGTGCCGTGCCGTGCCGTGCCGTGCCGTGCCGTGCGTGCGGTGAGTTGGTGGTGGCTCCGCGACCGCGAGATTCGAGCACATCGAGCACACGAGTGTCGCGTCATGGGGCGAACGTGCCACTAGGTGTTCTGTCGGGTGGGCTTGGCGCGAAGGGCCTCAAGGACGACCGCCGCCGGAGTGTGCCAGAGTTACCCGGTGGCTGTGCGCGCGACTCTCTTCGATATGGACGGATTGCTGATCGACTCCGAGGTGCTGTGGCACCGTGCGGAGGTGGAGATCTTTGGAGCTATGGGAGTGCCAATCTCCGAGGCCGAGGATCGTTCGACCAAGGGCATGTTCGTCGCCGAAGTCGTGGACTTCTGGTACGAGCGCTACCCGTGGCACGACGTATCGCGCGCGGCGGTTGTTGATCGACTGTTGGCCAGGGTGGGTGAACTCATCGAAACCGAAGGGCGCCTTCTTCCCGGTGCTCGTCGTGCTCTCGACCTCGCCAGCGACCGAGGGCCGGTGGCCCTGGCCAGCTCGACGCCGGAACCGCTTATCGTGCGCAGCCTTGAGCACTTCGGGCTGCGCGATCGCTTCGCCGCCGTGTGTTCCGCCGACGCGGAGCCGTTCGGCAAGCCACACCCCGGAGTTTTTCTCAGCGCGGCGTCGTCGCTCGGCGTCAGTCCTCTCGAGTGTCTGGTGTTCGAAGACTCGGCGGCCGGAGTGCTAGCGGCGAAGGCGGGGCGCATGAGTGTCGTGGCGGTCCCCGCGCACGAGGATCGTCATGAACCAGTTTTCGCGTTGGCCGACCTCGTTCTGGCGTCGCTCGAGGAACTCTCGGCGCAGTGGCTGGATGATCACTTTGTCCCTCGATGACGAGGTACGCGGCGGCTAGAGAATCTTGGTGAATCGCGTCGCGAGTTCGTGGGTGAAGGCTCCGGGTGGAAACGAGTCGACCCGGGTCCATCCGGAACGTGGGTAGAAGGCGAGAGCTTCGGGCTGCGCTCGGCCCGTCTCGAGGTAGAGCTGGTGATAGCCCAGTTCGCGCGCGCGTTGTTCGACCGCTGTCATCAGGGCCGTCGCGACACCCGTTCGACGCAGGTCGGGCCGCACCCAGAGGCGTTTGACCTCGGCGAGGTGGCGATCGGTGTCACCGAGGCGGCGAATCCCGACGCCGCCGGCGAGGTGACCGGAGAGGCGCGCTACCAGAAAGGCTCCGTCGGGGGGAGCTAACTCGTCCGGGCGCAGGTGTGCGCTGTCGTCGCTCTGCCCGTAGCGACGTTCGAGTTCGTCAACCGCAGCGTGCAGGACACTCGCCGCACCGCTCGTCGTGATCGACTCCTCGCGCACGCTGATCGTTGATGTCACCCGTCCAGCGTAGGAGACGGCGCTACGAGCGCTTTCAGTACGATGGGGGGACCGAAATGGAGAGATCCGTGTTCCAACCCGTCAGCGCAGAACTTGACTTCGTCGCCATTGAGGAGGCCGAACTCCTTCGCTGGCGCCGTCACGACGTCTTCGGTCGTTCTATGGCCCAGCGACGAGGTGCCGAACCGTGGGTGTTCTACGAGGGCCCGCCGACGGCCAATGGCATGCCCGGGCTGCATCACGTGTGGGCGAGGGTCTACAAGGATCTCTTTTGTCGGTTTCACACGATGCGTGGACGCTACGTGGCGCGGCGAGCTGGCTGGGATACTCATGGACTCCCGGTCGAGGTACAGGTTGAGAAGCAGTTAGGAATCTCGGGAAAGAAGGCGATCGTCGAGCAAGTGGGCGTCGCGGAGTTCACGCGTTTGTGTCGTGAGTCGGTGATGACCTACGTGGAGGAATTTGAGCGGCTGACCGAACGCATCGGCTACTGGACCGATATGGAGCACGCGTACTACACCTTCCATCCGTCCTACGTGGAGTCGGTCTGGTGGCAGTTGCGCCAACTCTTCGAGCGCGGCCTGCTCTACGAGGACTTCAAGGTGGTACCGTACTGCCCGCGTTGTGGAACGGCCCTGTCGAGTCACGAACTCGGTCAGCCCGACGTGTACCGAGACGAGGTCGACGAGAGTTGCTACGTTCGATTGCGACTGCGCGACGACGACGACGTCACTCGTCTTGGCGCGACGCATCTCGTGGTGTGGACGACGACCCCGTGGACGCTGCTGTCCAACGTGGCGGTGGCGGTGAATCCCGCGATCACCTACGCCGTGGTGGATGGGATGGTGGTGGCGCAGGCTCTGGTGGAGGACGTCTTCGGCGAAGGTGTTCGTATCCAGCGGACTCTCGAGGGATCGTCGCTTCTAGGAGTGCACTACGAGCGCCCCTTCAGCGACGTTGCTCTACCCGATGACGTCGACGCCGCGTACGTCGTGGGAGCGGACTACGTGACCACTGACGAAGGTACGGGCTTGGTGCACCAGGCGCCCGCCTTCGGGGAGATTGACCGTCTGGTGGCGCGCGCTCACGGATTGCCGATGGTGAACCCCGTCGGTCCCGATGGCACCTTCACGTCCGCGGTGCCCTGGTTGGAGGGGCGTGACGTGCGTGACGCCAACGCGACGATCAACGACGAGTTGGCGCACCGGGGATTGCTGGTGCGTCGTCAGGAGTACGCTCACGCGCTGCCTCACTGCTGGCGCTGTGGCACCGTCCTGCTGTACTGGGGCAAGCCCAGTTGGTACATCGCGACGAGTACGTTGAAGGACCGACTGCTCGAGGAGAACGCCACCGTCGACTGGCACCCGGAGCACATCCGCGACGGTCGTTTCGGGGAGTGGTTGTCTAACAACGTCGACTGGGCCCTGTCGCGGGATCGCTTCTGGGGTACCCCTCTGCCGATCTGGCGTTGTGCGGACCAGCACGTGACGTGCGTGGGATCGCTCGAGGAACTATCGACCCTGGCCGGTCGTGACGTACGCGGTATCGATCCTCACCGTCCGGCGATTGACGACGTCGTCGTGGCGTGTCCGACCTGTGGGGGAGAGGCGCGACGCGTGGAGCCCGTGATTGACGCGTGGTTCGACTCGGGGGCCATGCCCGCCGCTCAGGTTGGCTTCCCGCACGTCGAGGGATCGCGCGAGGCGTTGCAGTTCCCGGCGCAACTGGTGGCCGAGGCGATCGACCAGACGCGAGGCTGGTTTTACTCGTTGCTCGCGGTGAACACGCTGGTGTTCGACGCGAAGCCCTACGAACACGTGTTGTGTCTGGGTCACATCGTCGATGAGGACGGGCGCAAGATGAGCAAGTCGGTCGGCAACGTTATCGATCCCTGGGAGATCCTCAACACTCGCGGTGCCGATCCTCTGCGGTGGTGGATGTTTTCACAGGGCTCACCGTGGACGTCGACCCGAGCGGGACTCGCCGCGATTGACCACTCGATGCGTGAGACGCTGGCCACGTTGTGGAACACTTTTAGTTTCTTCGCGACGTACGCGTCGCTCAACGCCTTCGAGCCGGGCGACCGTGAGATTCCCGCGCTCGCGCACCGCCCCGATATCGACCGGTGGATCCTGTCTCGCCTCGAGGCGGTCACCGACGAGGTCACCACGGCGATGGAGAAGTACGATCCGCTGACCGCCTCGTTGGCACTCGCCGCGTTGATTGATGACGTGTCGAATTGGTACGTCCGTCGCAGCCGTCGTCGTTTCTGGCGCACGGACCCGGACGCGCCACGCTCGGACTCCCTCGCGGCTCACGCGACTCTGCTGGAGGTTCTCCAGCGAGTGACGCTTCTGATTGCTCCGTTCTGTCCGTTCGTGGCCGATCGTCTCTACGGCGAGCTCTTCGACGCGCCCGACGACGCATCCGTGCACCTGGCCGATTGGCCGGCGAGCGATCTGTCACGGTGCGACTCTGATCTTGAGGCGTCCATGGCGGTGGCGCGACGGTTGACCTCGCTGGGCCGCGCGGCCCGCGCTCACGCCGGAGTCAAGGTGCGCCAGCCGTTGGCGAGAGCTCTCGTCTTCGTTCCCCCTCAGTCGCCGCATCCTCCCGCCGGGGTGGTCGAGGATGAGTTGAACGTGGACCTGTTGGAGTATCGACGTGAGATTGCCGATGTTCTGACCTACGAGTTCGTACCCAATTTTCGTCGACTCGGCCCGCGACTGGGTGAATCGACGAAGGAGCTGCGCGGCGCTCTGGACTCCTTGGACCCCGTGGCGGCGTCACGGACCCTCGACCAGGGTGGGACGCTCCACGTGGCCCTGTCCTCGGGCGACGTCGAACTCGACGCGCAGGATCTCGAGTTGCGCGTGCGTACGCAGGAGGGGTTCGCCGTCTCGCGCGACGGTGCTGAGGTCGTCGCGCTGGATCTACTGGTGACGGACGCGTTGCGGCACCGGGGCTACGTACGCGATCTGGTTCGCCAGATCCAGGATCTTCGTAAGCAGTCCGGATTCGACGTCGCGGATCGGGTGGTCGTGCACCTGACCGGCGTCGACGATCTCGTCGAGAGTTTTCCCCAGATCGCGCGCGAGGTCCTGGCGCGCGAGGTCCTGGTGCGCGAGGGCGTCGGTGACGGATCGGCGCTCGAGTTCGATGATGGACGTACGGCGAGGGCGTGGGTGACGCGCGTCGCCTAGGTCAACTGCCGCGAGGTCCCCGGCGCGATCGCTTGTGTCCTAGGACGCGGCGTTGAGCTTTTCGAGCAACGTCGTCAGCGTCTCGCGCTCGTCGCCCGAGAGTCGGGCACCGAGGTGACGGTCGAGGTAGTCGAGGTGGACCGCGAGAGCGTGGTCGAGACGGGCGTCGCCTTCGGGAGTGATAGCGACGTACGTGGCGCGTCGGTCGTTCGGGCACGACCGGCGCTCTACCAGGCCCGCCAACTCCAGGCGATCCACCAGTCGGGTGGTGCCCCCGGTGGAGTGCACGATCGCGTCAGCGACTTGGTTCATCTTCAGTCGACCCTCGGAAGCCTTACGCAACTGCAGGAGCACTTCGAACCACGCCAGAGGCATCTCACACGCAGCCTCTAACTCGAGGTCCATCTGGCGCGCGAGGCGTGCGTTGGTCTCGAGCAGTAGGCCGAAGAGTTGGACCTTTTCGTTTCCTGACGGGCAGGCGCTCGACTGGATCGTCATCACTTCAGTGTAGCAGCAATAACTGTCTCTACAGTTATTGTTTGACAAGTTATTGCAGAGGAAAGTATACTAGGCCTCGCACAGAGCGTGCGAGAACTTCTGAGGAGAATGACACCACTATGAGCAATCTGCCTACCCCCGGCGTGTACACCGTCGACCCGGCTCACTCCAATATCACCTTCGTCGCCCGTCACCTCGTCGCGTCGAAGGTTCGTGGGAGTTTTACTGAGTTCGAGGGGACGATTACCATCGGCGACACCGTCGAGAGCTCCTCGGTCACCGCGACCGCCCAGGCGGCCAGCATTACGACGAACAACGACATGCGCGACGGTCACCTGAAGAGCGCCGACTTCCTTGACCAGGAGCACTTTCCTGTCCTGACGCTCACGTCGACGTCGATTACTCCCAAGGGCGGCGACAACTACACGATGGTCGCGGACCTGACCGTACGCGGGGTGACCAAGCCCGTCACGTTCGACCTGGAGTACCTGGGCAGCGGTCCGGGAATGGCTCCCGGCGTGACCGTGGTGGGATTTGAGGCGCGTGCCGAAGTCGACCGCCGTGACTTCGCCGTGAACTTCGAGGGGACGTTGGAGAACGGCAGCCTCGTGGTGGGTAACAAGGTGGTGCTCGAGCTAGCCGTCGAGGCCGCCCATCAGGCGTAGTCGTCTCCTCGTCGTGCGACACGCCGTGCCGGTGTCCCGGCGCGGCGTGCGCGCGACGCGAGCAGCGGCGTCGTGGCCGCCGTCGCGTCATGGGCAGTGGTCCTGGCTGGCAGACTGGCCCGATGCCCTTTATTTCCATCAACCCCGCCACTGAAGAGATCATCGCCGAGTATCCGGTCGCGACGCCGTCGGAGATTGATGCGGCGCTGGATCGAGCCCACCACGCGTTTGCCTCGTGGCGTACGACGTCCTACGGCGAACGAGCGCACGTCATGGTGCGTGCGGCGGAGCTACTCGAGGGTGAGGTGCCGGTCATTGCGGCCCTTATGACCAGTGAGATGGGAAAGTCGTTCAACGCGGCCCGTGGCGAGGTCGTGAAGTGTGCACTCACCATGCGCTACGTCGCGGAGCACGCTGAGGAGTACCTCGCGACCCAGATGATCGCGACGAGTGGGTCGCGAAGTGGAGTTCGCTTCGACCCCGTGGGAGCGATTCTTGCCATTATGCCGTGGAACTTCCCACTGTGGCAGGTGGTACGTTTCGCCGCGCCGACACTGATGGCGGGCAACGTGGTCGTCGTGAAGCATGCTCCGAACGTCCCCGGGTCCGCGCAGTACCTGGCTGATCTCTTCCTGCGCGCGGGGTTTCCCGAGGGCGTGGTGACGAATCTCTTCGTGGAGGTTGAGTCCATTAGCGGCATCATCGCGGACCCGCGCATCGCGGGGGTCACTCTGACCGGATCTGAGCGGGCGGGTCGCGCGGTCGCCGAGATCGCGGGCCGTCACCTAAAGAAGTGCGTCCTCGAGCTCGGTGGTTCCGACGCGTTCGTCGTGGGCGCGCACGCCGACCTCGACCTCGCGGTACCGATGGCGGTGACCGCTCGGGTCCAGAACAATGGGCAGGCCTGCATCGCCGCCAAGCGCTTCATCGTGGTGCGCGAGCGGGCCGACGAGTTCCTCGAGCGATTCAGTGCCGCCATGGCCGCGGTTCCCACCGGCGACCCGATGGACCCCGAGGTGGTCCTCGGTCCCCTGGTGTCCCGCGCGCAGTTGGACCTCCTGAATGACCAGGTGTCGTCCTCGGTCGCCGCGGGAGCCACGGTACACGTGGGCGGTACTCCGTTGGCGCGCGACGGATTCTTCTATCCGGCGACGGTGCTGAGCGCGGTGCCGAGCACGTCGCGCGCGGCTCTGGAGGAATTGTTTGGCCCGGTCGCCACCGTGTACGTGGTCGATGATCTGGCCGCGGCGATCGACCTCGCCAACGACACGCCGTGGGGTCTCGGAGGATCTATCTGGTCGACCGATGACACCGAGATTGATCAGGCAATCGCCGGTATCGACGCCGGCGTGGTCTTCGCGAACGCCATGGTGGCGTCCATGCCCGAACTGCCCTTCGGGGGGACGAAGAACTCCGGGTTTGGCCGCGAACTCTCGTCCTTTGGGATGCGGGAGTTCACTAACGTGAAGTCGTTTTTCGTGGCGTGACGGCTCGCTACTACTTCGACCACGCGGCGTCGGCTCCCCGTCGCGATGAGGTGGCCGCGGCGATGGAGCCGTGGCTGCACGGCGTGGTGGGCAACCCGTCGGGGGCTCACCGCGCGTCGCGCGAGGCTCGTCGAGCGGTGGAGGACGCACGCGATGAGGTTGCGGCCTTCGTCGGAGCATCTCCCGGTGGGGTGATCTTTACGGCCGGTGGTACCGAGTCGTGCCACCTCGCGGTCGCGGGCGTCGTGCGCCATCATCGCCGGTACCACGCGACGACCTCGTTGGTCGTGTCACGGGTCGAGCATCACGCCGTGCTCGACGCCGCACGCGCCGTCGCGCGCGACTTCAGCGACGTGAGCCTGCGTTACGTCGAGGTTGACGCGGACGGGGTGGTGGACCTCGCGTCGCTGTCCGGCGTCCTCGCACCCGACGTGGCTCTCGTGAGCGTGATGACGGCCAACAACGAGACGGGAGTTCTCCAGCCCCTCGACGGCGTGCGCGCCGCCCTCGAGGCGGCCAACACCGGTGAGGCGGTTCTGCATACCGACGCGGTGGCCGCCGCGCCGTGGCTCGCGCTACCCGTCGCGACCGCCGCCGCGGACCTGGTGTCGCTGTGCGCGCACAAATTGGGCGGGCCGGTCAACGCCGGCGCGCTCGTGATGCGTCGCGAGGTGGGACTGGACCCGGTGGTGCCGGGAGGCGGACAGGAGCGCGGATACCGTGGTGGCACCGTGGACGTGGCCGCGGTGGTGGGACTGGCCGCGGCGACACGCGCGACGTCCCGCGAACGTCAGGTGGCGAACGAGCGGGTGACTCAGCTTCAGCGGCGCCTCGCGGGATCTCTGGCGCAGCTTCCCGGTTGTCGGATCACGGCACCGACGGCGGGCCGCGTCGCGGGGGTGGTTCACGTCACCTTCGACGATGTCGAGGGCGAGGAGTTGCTCTACCTACTCGACCAGAACGGCGTGTACGCCTCAGCCGGCGCTAGTTGCTCGAGCGGAGCGACCGAGTTCAGCCACGTACTCGAGGCGATGGGTATGGACTCCCTGCGCGCACGGCGCTCGCTGCGTCTCTCGATGGGACCGCGCACGACGCCCGAGGACGTCGAGGCCGTGATTGGGATCGTCGCGGCGGCCGTCGCGCGCCTGCGTGCGTCGCGCTAGCGGCTGGCAGACTGGAACCGTGAAAGTACTGGTAGCCATGAGCGGGGGAGTGGACTCGTCCGTGGCGGCGGCGTTGCTCGTGGAGGCTGGTCACGAGGTCGTGGGTGCCACCCTCAGGCTCTGGGGCGGAGCGTCGGACTCGGGGTGCTGCTCGGTGGCCGACGTGGACGACGCGCGACGCGTCGCGCAGCGTCTGGGGGTCGACCACCACGTCTTTAACTACGCCGAGGAGTTCGAGCGGCGCGTGGTAACTCCCTACGTGGAGGGTCACGCGGCCGGGCGCACTCCCAATCCGTGCATCGAGTGCAATCGCCACATCAAGTTTGACGTGCTGGTGGAGCGCGCTCGACGGCTGGGCTTTGACGCGGTGTCCACGGGGCATCACGCGAGAGTGAGTGAGCGTGGCGGACGTTATTTTCTCTTGAGGGGAGCGGATTCGCGTAAGGATCAGAGTTACGTGCTCGGCTACCTCACGGAGTCGCAGTTGTCACGACTCCTGCTGCCCATTGGCGCGATGACCAAGGATGAAGTCCGCGCCCACGGCGAGCGTCTGGGTCTGCGCACGTGGAATAAGCCCGACAGCCAGGATGTGTGCTTCATCGAGGCCTCCCGGGGCCGAGAGGCCTTTCTGCGCGATCGCCTCACGCCCACACCCGCGTCGATCGTGGATCGGGCCACTGGTGAAGTGATTGGCCAGGTCGAGGTCGCGGAGGCGATCACGGTGGGTCAGCGTCGCGGCGTCGCGCCCGGGCGAGACGGGGAGCGTCGCTACGTCGCGCGCGTGGACTTGGTGGCGCGTCGCGTGGAGGTCGATCGCCTGTCGGCGGTGACGGTCTCGCGGCTCGACCTCGACGCGACGTCGCTGACCTTCGCCCGCGAGGTCGTGACGGACGGGTCACGGGTTCTGGCGCAGTGGAGCGCCCACGGCGCCGCGGTGCCGGCCACGCTGCACGGCGGCGGCCGGTGGTGGCTGGAGACGGCGACACCCGTGCGTCCCGTCGCCGCGGGGCAGTCCGTCGTCTTCTACGCGCCGGACGAGCCGGCGATGGTGATGGGGGCGGCTCTCGTGGAGGAGTCGACGTGAACGCGGCCCAGCGGGTGGCGTGGCTGCGTGCGGAGATTACTCGTCATAACGAGGCCTACTTCGTTCACGACGCGCCGGTCATACCCGACGCCGACTACGACGCGCTGGTTCGCGAACTGCGTACGCTCGAGGCCGAGCATCCCGAGTTCGCGGACGCGAACTCGGTAAGTCAGCGCGTGGGTGCTCCGTCGTCGAACGTCTTCGCGCCCGTGCGCCACGATGAACCGCTCCAGAGCCTCGACAACGTGTTCGACGACGCCGAGCTACGCGCCTGGGCCCAGCGCTGCGCGAACGCGCTGGGCCTCGAGGCGGAGTCGCTGTCCTTCGTCGTGGAGCCGAAGATCGACGGCCTCGCGCTGTCGATCACGTACGTCAACGGGGAGATGGTTCAGGCGGCGACCCGCGGGGATGGAATCGTGGGCGAGGATGTCACCGATAACGTGCGAACGATTCACAACGTGCCCGCCACTCTCGCGTCGGCCCCCGAGGGACGTCTCGCGGTGCGTGGCGAGGTGTTCCTCGCCAAGGAGGACTTCGACGCGCTGAACGCGCACCAGCGGGCGCGCGGCGAGCGCGAGTTCGCCAATCCCCGTAACGGGGCGGCCGGGAGCCTGCGCCAGAAGGATCCCGCGGTGAGCGCGTCGCGCCCTCTCTCGTTTCTCGCCTACCAGTTGGTCGATATTGGTGATCAGTTGGCCTTTACGTGGTATCACGAGTCGATCGATCAGCTGGCGCGGTGGGGGTTTCTGACCGCCGGGGAGTCGACGCGAGAGCACGGGGTGCCGGCCATGCTTGCGCGATCGCGCTGGTTCGAGGAGCACCGTCACGACCTCGTCTACCAGATCGACGGCGCGGTAATTAAGGTCGACGAGTTGGCGCTGCGCGCCCGCTTAGGTTCCACGTCGCGCGCTCCGCGCTGGGCGATCGCTCGTAAGTTTCCCCCGGAGGAGCGCACGACTCGTCTCGTCGCCATCGAGGTCTCCATTGGGCGCACCGGACGTGCGACGCCCTACGCGGTGCTCGAGCCCGTGGTGATCGCGGGATCGACCGTCGCCCTCGCCACGCTGCATAATCAGGATCAGGTGGCCGCCAAGGACGTGCGTCCGGGGGATCTCGTCATCGTGCGCAAGGCGGGTGACGTCATCCCCGAGATCGTGGCGGCCGTCGCGGAGCCAAACCGGCACCGGGCACCCCCGTGGGAGTTCCCCGCTACGTGTCCCGTGTGCGGTCACCCGTTAACGCGCGGCGCCGACGAGAGCGACACGTACTGTCTGAATCCGCGCTGCCCGGCGCGGGTGCGCGAACAACTGATCCACTTCGCGTCGCGCGGCGCCCTCGACATCGAGGGCCTGGGCGAGCAGCGCGTGGGCCAACTGCTCGACGTAGGTCTCGTGCACGACGTGGCTGATCTGTTCTCGCTTCGGGTCGAGGACCTGGCTCCCTTGGAGGGATTTGGCGATCTCTCCGCGACGGGCCTGGTGCGTCAGATCGCCGCGTCCACGTCCGCGCCGCTCAGCCGACTGCTCGTGGCACTGGGCATTCGCCACGTGGGCCCGGTCGCGGCGCGCGAGTTGGCGCGTCACTTTGGCACCTACGAGGCGTTGGCTCGTGCGTCGCTGGAGGAACTCGAGACCGTCGAGGGAGTGGGACCGGTGATCGCGTTGTCGGTCTTCACCTACGTGCGCCTGGACGACACGGTGCAGCGAATGGCCCGCCTCGCCGACGTCGGCTTTTCGATGCGCGAACCCGAGGGCACGGCGCGCGCCGCGACGTTGGCGGGCCGGGCGGTCGTGGTCACCGGCGCCCTGACGGGTTTCACGCGTGACGAGGCGGAGGCCGCCGTCGTCGCCCGGGGAGGTACGTCGCCCGGATCGGTCTCGACGCGGACCTACTGCGTGGTGGTCGGCGAGTCGCCGGGCGCCTCGAAGGTGACTCGCGCGCGCGAACTGGGGGTACCCCTGGTCGACGGGACCCACTTCGAAGAGTTACTTCGTACGGGGACGTGGACCACCACCCTTGCGTGACGCGCAGTCACTAGGGTGAGACGTAGCCATGAGTGCCGCCACTTTCGCACCGGATCACGAAGTCGTCGGTCGTTATCGGATCGTCGAACTTCTCGGTGTGGGTCGTACCGCCGAGGTCTATCGGGCCGAGGACCGGTCCCTGCACCGCACGGTTGTCGTGAAGGTCTTGTTGGCGGATCTTGCGTCGCACGAGGACGTTCGCCGCGCGTTCCGTGACAATATCGTGCGCGCGGCCACGTTGAGCCACCCGCACGTCGCGCGCGTCTATGACGGCGGGCAGGAGTCGGGGTCGATCTTCGTCGTGAGTGAGTACCTGAGTGGGGGCTCGCTCGAGGACGTCCTGGCGTCCGGTCGACGTTTCAGCGCCGATGACGCCGCGCGGCTCGGTCGCGACATCGCGAGCGGGCTATCGTACCTGCACGCCAACGGGATAGTGCACGGAGCGCTCGCGCCCACGAAGCTCGTCTTCGACGAGGAGGGGCGCGTACGGATCACCGACATCTCCCTGGCCGGATTGGCGGATCAGTACCGAGGACGTCCCACCCTGGACCAGGTTCGCTACTTCAGCCCCGAACAGGCCCTGGGTGAGCCAGCGGGTCCGGCGAGTGACGTCTACTCCCTCGCGCTCATTCTCTTTGAGGCGGCCACGGGGACGGCCGCCTTCGACGGGCTCACGACGGAGATGATGGCTCAGGCCCGCATCGGCGCTCCGCTGCCGGTGCGCGCCGAATTGGGCACGCTCGACATGCTGCTCGCTCAGGCGGCGATTCCTGATCCGCTGCTGCGCCTCGACGCCGAGCAGCTCGCGGCACGCCTGAACGCGGTCGTGAAGGAAGCGGCGCCGCTGAACGTGGCTCCAGGTAATCGAGGCACGCCCCTGCTCGCGAGTTTTACCCCCGCGGAGCCGCGTACGTCGATTGGCTTTCACCCGCCGTCGCCGAACCAGATCGTGGGAGGTACGGGCCCCGTGGCGCGCGTGAGTGCGCGGCCGCTCATCTCGGAGTCGGCGCCGGTTGCTCGCTCCCACTCGCGCCCCGCGCCCCGCGCGGGACGACCACGCCACGCGCAGGACTTCGACGAGGTGCCGCTGCCCGACGAGCCGCGGCGTCGGCGCGTCGCGTTTCTCGTGGCCGCGGTAGTCCTGGTCGTCGCGGCCGTGGCGGGCGTCGCGATCTGGAAGTCGGGCGCGCTCAACCAGCCCCAGACCGTGCCGTCGCTGGTGAGCCTCGACTACCAGCAGGCTGCTCAAGTGGTCAAGGGTGACGGCTTTACCTTGCGCGTCGCGGCGCACGTCTACTCGTCGAGTGTGCCCGCCCGCGCGATCGTGACACAGTCACCCCGACCGGGAGCGCGTGAGAAGGCCGGTCAGGTGATCAGCGTGACGGTATCGGACGGACCGCGGATGGTGGCGGTGCCGGCGGGCTTACTCGGTGAGGACTGCGCGACGGCGTCGGCGCAGTTGCAGAGTGCCCATTTGACGGGGCAGTGCCCGTCGTCGGATGCGGTGGCGAGTGCCACCGTCCCCGTGGGTCGCGTCGTGCGTTTCCACGTTGGTGCACGGGTGAACCCTACGAGAGTGCCGGTGCGTTCGATCGTGACTCTCGTGCTCAGCTCGGGTGCGCCCGCGACGACCACGCCCTCCACGACACCACCCGTCGTGACCACGACCGTACCCCCGGTGGCGACCACCACGACGGTACCCGCCACGACGACGACCACGGTGGCGGGTGAGGGGCCGCGACCGGTACCGAACGTGGTCGGAATGGATCAAGCGCAGGTGTTCGCCGCTATGCGCCAAGCGCAACTGTATTTCTCGACGCGCG
Organism: Actinomycetes bacterium; assembly: GCA_021793395.1. Lineage (GTDB taxonomy): Bacteria > Actinomycetota > Acidimicrobiia > Acidimicrobiales > RAAP-2 > RAAP-2. The sequence goes on along the minus strand of JAJYSU010000009.1, from coordinate 23,322 downwards.
GACCCAATGCCGGGACGAAGAAGTGGACGATTGCCGTGTCGACTCAGCCCGCGCCCGGAACGTCGGTTCCGTGGCACTCGACCATCATCGTGAACGTGAGGTGAGCCGCTCGGGCGATCGCGGGTGGTGGTGGTGCGCGTAGTGGTAGCCAGCCGACGGCGGAAGCGTTGACCGTATGACGAGTCGTACCCGCTGGTCGTGAAGGGACTCGCCGGGCCCTCGCGCGCGGCGAACTCGAGGAGGGACGATCGTGGCCGGTAGTGTGGCCCCTATGACCACAGCACTGATGGCGGGTGCCGAGCCGTACGCGGCGGCCGGAGGACCCGGGGGCGTTCTCGTCCTGCACGGGTTTACCGGCAACCCCTCCTCGATGAGAACGCTGGCCGAGGCTTTGGCGCGTGAGGGATGGGCGGTGGAGTTGCCGCTCCTGCCGGGACACGGCACCACCGTGGAGGACATGATGACGACGAGGTGGGAGGATTGGACGGGCGCCGCCCTCGACTCCTACGACACTCTGGCGGCGAGCCACGAGCGCGTCCTGGTGGTGGGCTTATCTATGGGGGGTGGTCTGGCGGCGTACGTGGCGACCCAGCGGTCCGTCGCGGGCTGCGTCTTCATCAATCCTCTCGTGAAGGCGCCCGAAGCGGAGCTCGTCGCCGGTATTGACGAGTTACTGGCGTCGGGACTCGACTCGGTCGACGCGATCGGTTCGGACGTGAAGAAGGAGGGCGTGAGCGAGTCGTCCTACGCCGCGACTCCGCTGGTGTGCGCTCAGAGCCTCTTCGCCGGCGTCGCCCGGCTCTACGATGATCTTGCTCTGATACGCGCACCGAGCCTTTTGTTGCAGAGTCGAGAGGATCACGTGGTCAGCGCCGACAACGGCGAGGACCTCTTCGAGCGAGTGTCCGGTCCCATCGAACGGATCTGGCTGGACAACTCGTATCACGTCGCTACGCTCGACAATGATCGCGAGTTGGTCGAGAGCGAGGTCGTGACCTTCGCGCATCGGGTGCTCGGCGAATGAGCGCGCTACGTCGAGAGGACGTCGCTCACGTCGCCCTGCTGGCACGCCTCACGCTCAGCGACGAGGAGCTCGACCTGTTCACCGGTCAGTTGGCGCAGGTTCTGGAGCACGCCTCTGACGTGGCGGCCCTGGATCTGGAGGGCGTCGAGGCCACGGCTCATCCCTTCGGGCTCGTGAACGTGGTACGTCGCGACGAACCTCAGCCCACCCTCGATCGTGACGAGATTCTCGCGATGGCGCCCGACGCCGAGGACGGTCGATTCGCGGTGCCGCGCATTCTGGGCGAGGACCAGTGAGGTCGGCGAGCGAGATCGCGCGCGACGTACGCGAGGGGGCTAGTTCGGCGCAGCGCGAGGTCGAGATTGCCCTCGGAGCGATTCGCGAGCGTAACGACGAGCTCAACGTGTTCCTGTACGTCGACGAATCGGGCGCGCGCGCCGCGGCGCAACGGGTGGACGACGCGATCGCGCGCGGCGACGAGGTGGGCCCCTTGGCGGGCGTGCCGGTGGCCCTGAAGGACAACCTGTGCCAACGCGGCATCCCGACCACGTGCGCGTCGCGCATTCTCGAGGGGTGGCGCCCGCCCTACAGCGCGACCGTGGTCGACCGGCTGCTGGACGCCGGCGCGATTCCCATGGGCAAGACGAATATGGACGAGTTCGCGATGGGCTCGTCTACCGAGACGTCGGCCTTCGGACCGACGCGTAACCCCCTCGATCCGACCCGGGTACCGGGCGGCTCCTCGGGTGGTTCGGCGGCGGCGGTGGCGGCCAACATGACGCCCCTCGCGCTGGGCAGTGACACCGGTGGCTCGATCCGCCAGCCGGCGGCGCTGTGCGGCATCGTCGGGGTGAAGCCCACCTACGGTCTCGTGTCGCGCTACGGGCTGATCGCCTTCGCGAGTTCGTTAGACCAGATTGGGCCGTTGACGCGCACCGTCGCCGACGCCGCCCTGCTGCTGGAGGTCATCGCGGGTCACGACCCTCGTGATTCGACGTCCCTGCCCGAGCCCGCGCCCGCGTTGCGAGGTCACGTCGAGGACGGCGTGGCGGGTCGTCGCATCGGCGTGGTGCGCGAGTTGATCGACGGGGCCGATGCGGACGTGGTCGCGTCGGTGGACCGGGCGGTTGAGGTGTTGCGGGCGGCCGGAGCCGAGGTGGTTCCGTTCTCGATTCCCGAGTTGCGCCTCGGCCTCAGCGCCTACTACCTGATCGCCCCGGCCGAGGCGTCGAGCAACCTGGCGCGCTTTGACGGAGTGCGCTACGGATTGCGGGTGGACGGTGACGACGTGGCCGCGATGAACGAGGCGACGCGTACGGCGGGCTTCGGCGCGGAGGTCAAGCGGCGCATCATGCTGGGCACGTACGCCCTGTCGGCCGGGTACTACGACGCCTACTACGGTCAGGCCCTGAAGGTCCGTACGCAGATGATCGAGGCGTTTCGTCGCGCCTACCGCGAGGTGGACCTGCTCGTGGGCGCGACGACGCCGACGGTAGCCTTCCCCTTCGGGTCGAAAACCGCCAATCCGATGTCGATGTACCTCTCCGATGTCTTTACGATCCCCACCAATCTCGCCGGTGAGGCCGCGATCTCGGTGCCCTTCGGCGTGGGCGAGAACGGTCTTGCGGTGGGAGTGCAACTCCTCGGGCCGGGCCGTAGCGAGGCGACGCTACTGGCCGCGGGTCGCGTGCTGGAGCTCGCGGAGGGACGCTCGTGACGTTGAGTGAGGGGTGGGAGATGGTGGTGGGCCTCGAGGTGCACACCGAGCTCAAGACCCGTACCAAGATGTTCTGCGGCTGTCCTAACGAGTTCGGCGCACCTCCCAATACTCACGTGTGCCCGGTGTGCCTGGGACTTCCGGGTTCACTTCCCGTTCTCAACGAGCGCGCGGTGGAGTTGGCCATGGCCATTGGACTAGCGCTTCACTGCACGATCGCACCGTCCACTTTTCACCGCAAGAACTACTTCTACCCCGACATGCCCAAGGACTTCCAGATCTCCCAGTACGACCGGCCCATTAACGCGAACGGCTACCTGGATTTGATCGACCACAGTCGCGTGAGGATCGAGCGCGCGCACCTGGAAGAGGACACCGGGAAGTCGACGCACCTCGGAGGTTCCGGGCGGCTTCATGGTGCCGATCACTCGCTGGTGGACTACAACCGGTCCGGGGTGCCGCTCGTGGAGATCGTGTCGGCTCCCGACATCCGCTCCTCGGCGCAGGCGCGGGACTACGCGTCGGAGCTGCGCGCCATCCTGATCGCGACGGGCGCGTCGGACGGGCGGATGGAGGAGGGTTCGATGCGCGTCGACGCCAACGTGTCGGTGCGCCGCGCGGACGCGCCGTTCGGTACTCGGTGTGAGATCAAGAACCTGAACTCACTACGTTCGCTGCAACGAGCCATCGACTACGAGGCCGCTCGCCAGGTTGCCCTGCTCGAGAGCGGGGGGGTCGTGCGTCAAGAGACGCGACACTGGGACGAGGCTCGCGGCGTGACGGCGACGATGCGGGTGAAGGAGGAGGCCGACGACTACCGGTACTTCCGTGAGCCGGATCTGGTCGATCTGGCTCCGGACGCCGCGTGGGTGGAGCGCGTGCGATCCGGGCTCGGTCCACTGCCGGCCGAACGTCGCGCGGCGCTGTTGACCCTCGTGGGTGAGGTGAGCGAGGCGCAGCTGGACGTCGTCGCCACGGTCGTTGACGCGGGTCTGGACGCGATCGTGCGTGGCGCGATTGAGAGAGGTGTCGATCCGTCGCTCGCTCTCTCGCGCGCGGCCAACGAACTCGCGCCCGACCAGGGATCCATCACGAGGGAGGGATTCGCCGAGACGTTGCTCATGGAGCAGCGCGGGGATCTGTCGGCCACGCAGTCCAAAGCCGTGCTGGCGACGCTGGTCGACACGGGTGGCGACCCGCACGCGATCGCCGCCGACCGCGGTTTTGAACGACTCTCGTCGGATTCACTCGAGGGGGTGGTGGGCGACATCATCGATCAGCACCCCGATGAGTGGGGTCGCTACCGTGAGGGCGACGATAAGTTAGCGCAGTTTTTCGTCGGCCTGGTGATGAAGGCGACGCGTGGTCAGGCCGACGGCAAGGCGGTGATCGCGGCGTTGTCCGCTCGTCGGGGGTAACGCCGGCGCGAGGCCGCGCCCGGGGTTCGACGAAAGGGGGGCGAGCGAGTCTCTAGTATCGATCCATGGCACCCCACCCCACTCCACGAAGCTCTGAGGTCACGATCGGCGCGAGCCGAGCACCGGCGCGCGCGATGTTGCGCGCGATGGGTCTCGGGGACGACGACATGGTGAAGGCACAGATCGGCGTAGCGACGAGCTGGAACGAGGTGACGCCGTGCAACCTTCCCCTCGACCGCCTGGCGCGACGCGCGAAGGTGGCCGTGCGCGACGGGGGTGGCGTGCCCTTCGAGTTTGTCACCATCGCGGTATCCGACGGCATCTCGATGGGTCACGAGGGGATGCGGGCGTCACTGGTCTCGCGTGAGGTGATCGCCGATTCCGTGGAGACGGTCATGCACGCCGAGCGTTTCGACGCGATGGTGACCTTCGCGGGCTGCGACAAGTCGCTGCCGGGCATGCTGATGGCGGCGGCTCGCCTCAATGTACCGAGCGTCTTCCTCTACGGTGGAACCATCTTGCCGGGCGAGTTGAACGGACAGGCCCTCGACGTGGTGTCGGTCTTCGAAGCCGTCGGGGCCAACGCGGTGGGAGCCATGAGCGACGAGGAGCTCGGCGCTATTGAGCGTGCGGCGTGCCCCGGCGAGGGGAGTTGCGCGGGAATGTTCACGGCGAACACGATGGCCAGCGTGTCCGAGGCGCTCGGAATGTCACTCCTCGGCAGTGCGTCGGTCCCCTCGGTCGACCCCCGCCGCGATCAGTACGCCTACGAATCGGGCCGGGCCGTCCTCAACCTCCTCGACCGGGGCATCAACGCGCGCGACATCATGACGCGCGACGCGTTCGAGAACGCGATCGCCGTGGTCATGGCGCTCGGGGGTTCGACCAACGCGGTGCTTCACTTGTTGGCCATCGCGCACGAAGCACGGGTTCCCTTGGCTCTGGAGGATTTCAACGAGATAGCGCGACGCGTGCCGCACCTGGCGGACATGAAGCCTCACGGCCAGTACCACATGAGTGATCTCGACCTCGTGGGTGGTGTGCCGGTGGTGCTCGCGCACCTCTTGGAGCATGGTCTGGTGCACGGCGACACGATGACGGTCAGCGGACAGACGTTGGAGGAGAGCCTGTCGGCCTATCAGGCGGCGGCTCCCGACGGGCGCGTCGTCCACGACCTCGATCACCCTCTTCACGAGCGCGGTGGCATCGCCGTGCTCAGCGGAACGCTGGCGCCCAAGGGCTCGGTGGTGAAGGTTGCGGGGATCGACGAGTTGCACTTCACCGGCACGGCTCGTGTCTTTGACGGCGAGGACGCCGCGATGGCGGCCATCCTGGCCGGGGAGATTGCCCCGCGGACGGTGGTGGTGATCCGCTACGAGGGGCCGCGATCCGGACCGGGAATGCGCGAGATGCTGGCGGTGACGGGGGCGATGAAGGGCGTGGGACGCGGGAGCGACAGTGCGCTGGTGACCGACGGGCGCTTCAGCGGCGGGACGCACGGCTTCTGCGTGGGACACGTGGCCCCGGAAGCACTCGACGGTGGACCGATCGCGCTGGTGGCGGACGGTGACGTCATCGAGATCGACGTGATGAGCAACACCATCAACCTGCTGGTGGACCCCGAGGTGCTGGAGCAGCGCGCTCGCGAGGTGGCCCCGTTTACGCCGCGTTACAGCACGGGCGTGCTGGAGAAGTTCGCCCGACTGGTCCAGGGAGCGGAGACGGGGGCGGTCACCTCTCGCTAGCTCTTGTGTGATGGTGGTGCGGTGTGCTTAGATGGACGTGTGACGACGGTGTCCCTGATTCTGGTAGTAGTAGGAGTGAGGCACCGGTAGTCGCACGTACTCGAACACCGGAGGCCTCCCCACCAGGGGAGGCCTTTTTTGTTTAGGCCACGACTCAACCACGCAGTACCTAACGAGAGCAGAGAGGGACCCGTGCAACTCACCGGAGCGCAAGCACTTATCAAGAGCCTGGAGCAGCAGGGCGTGGAGACGATCTTCGGTTTGCCCGGTGGGGCGATCCTGCCGGTCTACGATCCGTTGCTGGACTCGCCGATCCGACACATTCTGGCTCGCCACGAGCAGGGTGCCGGGCACATGGCGGAGGGCTACGCGCTGGCGACGGGACGTCCCGGCGTGGCCATGGTCACCAGTGGACCGGGGGCGACCAACATCGTGACGCCCATCGGCAACGCCCACATGGACTCGACACCGCTGGTGGTGATCACGGGTCAGGTGGCCACGACGTCGATCGGCACCGACGCCTTCCAGGAGTGTGACATCACGGGAATCACCATGGGAATTACCAAGCACAACTTCCTCGTGCAGTCCGCGCAGGAGCTCCCGCGGGCGGTGGCCGCCGCGTTTCACCTCGCGACAACCGGACGTCCCGGCCCGGTGCTTATCGACGTCCCCAAGGACGTGAGTCAATCGATGATGGAGTGGTGGTACCCCGTCACACTCGACGAGTTGGACCTACCGGGTTATCACCCGACGCGTGACGTGGACGAGGACGCGATCGCGCGCGCGGTGGAGTTGATCAGCCGCGCCGAACGGCCCGTGCTTCTCGTGGGCGGAGGAACGCTGAAGTCAGGAGCGTCGGAGGCACTCGTGGCTTTCGCGGAGGCCACGCGCATGCCCGTTGTCACCACGCTGATGGCGCGCGGGGCGTTCCCCGACTCGCACGACCAGAACTTGGGAATGCCCGGAATGCACGGGACCTACCCCGCGGTGACGGCGCTGCAGCGCAGCGACCTGCTCGTGGTGCTCGGCGCTCGCTTCGACGATCGGGTCACCGGGCGAGTGTCCGCTTTCGCGCCGGACGCGTCGGTGATCCACGTGGATATCGACCGGGCGGAGTTCAACAAGATTCGCCACGCTGACGTCACCGTGCAGACGGACGTGCGCACGGCTCTCGACGCGCTGCGAGACGCCGGTGTCACGACGCCCCCACTTGACGCGTGGTGGAGCGAGATCCGGGCGTGGCGTTCGCGGTACCCACTCACCTACGACGAGCCCGTGGAGGACGGCCCACTGCGCCCCCAGCACGTCATCGAAGCGATCGCGCAGCGCGCCGAGCCGGGCACGATCGTCGCCTCGGGCGTGGGTCAGCACCAGATGTGGACCTCGCAGTTCTGGCACTTCGAGGAGCCGCGCACGTGGGTGAACTCGGGAGGTGCCGGCACCATGGGCTTCGGTGTCCCCGCGGCGATCGGGGCCAAGGTGGGACGACCCGATCGGGCGGTGTGGTGTATCGACGGTGACGGGTGCTTCCAGATGACCGCCCAGGAGTTGGTCACCGCGCGCACGGAGCACATTCCCATTAAGGTCGCGATCCTTAACAACGCTCACCTCGGAATGGTGCGTCAGTGGCAGGAGATGTTCTACGACGAGCGTTACAGTGAGGTCTACCTGTCGGCGGACCTACCCGACTACGTGAAATGGGCTGAGGCGATGGGCTGCGTGGGGCTGCGCGCGACCAACGTCAAGGAGATGGCCGACGTGATCGACGAGGCTAACGCCATCAACGACGTACCCGTGGTGATCGACTTTCGTACCGATGCCTCGGAGAAGGTGTTCCCCATGGTGGCGGCGGGAGCGAGCAACGATGACATCATGGTGCACCCCTCTCAGCGTGGAGGTGCGCGATGACGCCCCCCGAGCCCTTCGCCGCGGAGATTGTTCACACCCCGGTGCGTCACCACATCCTGTCGGTACTGGTGGAGAACAAGGCCGGGGTCCTGGCGCGCATCGCGGGACTGTTCGCGCGACGAGGATTCAACATTTACTCGCTCGCGGTCGCACCCGCCGAGAGCGATGCTCGGTTCTCGCGCGTGACCATTGTGGTGGACGCCGAGTCGGCCCCGATCGATCAGATCGTGGGCCAGCTGGACAAGTTGGTCAACGTGGTGGCGATTCGCGACCTGGCACCGCGTGACGCGTTGGAGCGAGAGTTGCTGTTGGCGTCGGTGCCGGTGATCGATCACGAGACCCGTGCGCGCCTTCTCGACACCATCGCGAACGTCGGCGCCGCGATCGTCGACGTGGACGCGAGCGCCGTGACGGTCACACTGACCGGCACCCCCGGCGCCTGCGACGACCTCGAGCGCACCCTCGAGTCGTTCGCGGGCGTGGAGCTTCACCGAACGGGTCGTGTGGCTCTCCCTAGACTTGGGCGAACGGCCACGGCTACGGCCTAGGAGAGAAGAGGAACGATTCCGATGACCACGATGTACTACGAGAAGGACGCCGATCCCGAAGTTCTACGGGGACGCACGATCGCGGTGTTGGGCTACGGATCCCAGGGCCACGCCCACGCCCTCAACCTGCACGACAGTGGTTACGACGTACGCGTGGGGCTTCGCCCCGAGTCGTCCTCGGTGCTGAAGGCGGAAGAGGCCGGTTTGCGGGTTCTGAGTATCGCCGACGCGGCCGCGGAGGCCGACGTGATCATGGTGCTACTGCCCGACACCGAACAGAAGGCGATTTACGACCTGGAGATTGCGCCGCACCTTTCGCCCGGCAAGTGCCTGCTCTTCGCGCACGGTTTCAATATCCGTTTCAACCTCATCACCCCACCCGCCGACGTGGACGTGGCGATGGTGGCGCCCAAGGGGCCGGGTCACCTCGTGCGCCGCACCTACCTCGAGGGCGGCGGAGTGCCCTCGTTGATCGCCGTGCACCAGGACGCTACCGGGCAGGCTCACGCTCTCGCCCTGGCCTACGCCCACGGGATCGGGGCGACTCGCGCTGGTGTTCTCGAGACCACCTTTACCGAAGAGACCGAGACGGATCTGTTCGGTGAGCAGGCGGTGCTGTGCGGGGGCGTGAGCGCTCTCGTGACCGCGGGCTACGAGACGCTGGTCGAGGCCGGTTACCAGCCCGAGAGTGCGTACTTCGAGTGCCTGCACGAGCTGAAGCTCATTGTGGATCTGATGTACGAGGAGGGGATTACCGGTATGCGCTTCAGCGTGTCGGATACCGCCGAGTACGGCGATCTGACCCGCGGCCCGCGCATTATCACCTCCGCCGTCAAGGACGAGATGAAGAAGGTGCTCACCGAGATTCAAGACGGAACGTTCGCCGCGGAGTGGATCGAGGAGAACCGGATTGGGCGACCTCGCTACCGCGAGTTGCGCGACGCGGGCAAGCGGCACCCGATCGAGGCGATCGGCACGCGTCTGCGCGCCATGATGCCCTTCGTGTCGGCCGGCAAGCAGAAGGTGAGCGAGGTCTCGGGAGGCGACACCGATTAGTTTCGGGCAGGCGGCTCGTAGGGGGTGGGGGCGTTCGCGTCACGTGACGCTGGTCCTGCTCGCGGGGGTCGTGCCGTCGGGGTGCGGTGTCGCGACCTCGTAGCGGGGACGGCGTCGCGACGCGACCCGCGAACGGTGGCCGCTCACGCGCGTCGCGCGCGCATTCAACCGGGACTACCAGGAGAACCGCGACGGTCTGGTCGACGACCGGTGGGATCGCGCTAGCCAGGCGATCATCAGCCGGCGCGCGTACGTGTGGCGCCACCGGGCCCGTCCGAGCACCGGGCCCGGCGGTCGGACGGGGTGCCCGCGCCGGCGCTGGCGGGTACTGGATCGTGCGCGACGAGATCGGTGGCGTGGCGCTGACGGACTACGGGCACTACCAGGACGGGCGGTGGGTCGTCAATCTCGTGCGCAGCAACCCGAGTGCGGTGGCGCTCTCCCGGCTACCGTGTGCCGCGTACGCGCGAGCCGTGGGATGTCACCCGTAGCGGCGCTCGGCGTCGCGCACCACGCCGCGCAGGAGCCCGGGGAAGACGACGCCGTGGAACGGTAGGACGGCGTACCAGTAGAGGCGACCGCCCAGTCCCCGGGGGCGAAAGCGTGCTCGTTGGGTGATCCGCGTTCCCGCCTCGTCGGCGTCGACTCGCCACTCGAGCCAGGCGTCACCCGGCACGACCATCTCGGCGTGCAACGTGAGGTGGTGAGGGGCCTCGAGTCGTTCGACGCGCCAGAAGTCAACGTGGTCGCCGACGCGCAGGTCGTGCGGATGACGGCGGCCGCGCCGCAGTCCCGGTCCGCCCCACGCGCGGTCGATGAGTCCGCGCACCCGCCACAGCCACTCGCCGCTATACCAGCCCCGCGTACCCCCGAGTTCGCACAACACGGTGAAGAACTCGTCGGGTGTCACGTGCGTGCGCGCGCGGCGCACGTCGTGCAACTCCGTGCCGCCCGCCCAGGACGGATCCGCGGCGTCCGCACGAAAGGGGGCGAGGTCGGCGTCACTGAACGTCGTGGTGACCGCGCGCCGTGACGTGGCCGCGAGGGCGAGACGAACCGCGTCGCGCAGACCGTGGCGTGGGGGTCCGAAGAGCGTCACGGCACGGTCATCGCGAACCACCACTTCGTTGACGAGGCTGTCCACCAGAGGTCGGGCGAGGGAGGACGGAACCGGCGTCACCAGACCGACCCAGTGACTCGAGAGGCGCGGTGACAGCACGGGGACCGGGATCAGAATGCGCCGTCGTAGTCCGGCTTCGGCGGCGTAGATCGCCATCATCTCGGCGTAGGAGACCACGTCCGCGCCTCCAATGTCGATGACGCCGCGGACGCCGTCGGGGGCGTGGGCCGCCGCCACCAGATACGTGAGTACGTCGGCTATGGCAATGGGCTGGCAGCGGGTGGTCACCCACCGTGGCGTCACCATGATGGGAAGCACTTCGACCAGGTAGCGCAGCATTTCAAAACTCGCCGAGCCTGATCCAATGATCACCGCGGCGCGAAGTTCGATCACCTCGACGGATCCGCGAGCGAGCTCTGCGCCCACGGCGTGACGGCTGGAGAGGTGCGCGCTCAAGCCGTCGTCGTCCTGGCCCAGGCCACCGAGGTAGACAATTCGCCGTACGCCGGCGGCGTCGGCAGCGCGGCGAAAGTTCTCGGCGTCGCGGGTCTCCTTGGCAATCCAGTCGGGTCCGTCGCCGATGCCGTGGATGAGGTAGTAGGCGACATCGACGTCGGCCAGGGCCGCGTCGAGCGGCCCCTCGACCGAGCCGGGCACGACCTCGACGTCATCGATCCAGGCCGATCGGGTCAACTTCGCGGGCGTACGGACCAGACAGCGCACCGTGACGCCGTCCTCGAGCAGGCGCGGCACGAGTCGGCCCCCGACGTAACCGGAGGCTCCGGTGACCAGAGCCCGCATCGGCGTGTCGGACTTACTCGTGGAGTGGGCGAGCGGTCACAGCGCCCCGACGACGTAGTTGATGCAAGCGCACAGCGCGGCCACGTCCTCGGGGTCGACGCTCGGGAACATCGCCACGCGTAATTGGTTGCGGCCGAGCTTTCGGTAGGGCTCGGTGTCCACGATGCCGTTGGCTCGCAGCACTTTCGCGACGGCGGCGGCGTCGACGTCGTCGTGGAAGTCGATGGTGCCCACGACGTTCGAGCGCTGCGCGGGGTTGGCGACGTAGGGCGTCGCGAAGTCCGACGCCTCGGCCCACGCGTAGAGCGTCTGGGCCGACTGCGCCGAGCGTCTCGCGGAGAACTGCAAGCCGCCATTGTCGTTCATCCACGCGATCTGTGACGCGAGAAGGTGAATCGTCGCGAGCGCCGGCGTGTTGTAGGTCTGGTTCAGCCGCGAGTTGTCGAGGGCGATCTTCAAATTCAGCGACGCGGGCGTCCACCGGCCCGATCCCGCCAGTGTCTCGATACGCTCGATGGCCTGCGGTGAGCAGAGCGCCAACCAGAGGCCACCGTCCGAGGCGAAAGACTTCTGGGGCGAGAAGTAGTAGCAGTCGAACTGGGCGGGGTCGACCATGAGGCCGCCGGCCCCCGACGTAGCGTCCACCGCGACGAGACCCTTCGCGCCGGCGGGCCGCTCGACGGGCATCATGACGCCGGTCGACGTCTCGTTGTGGGTGAGGGCGTAGAGGTCGACGGAGTCGTCGGCGAGGGCGTCGGGGTGCGTGCCGGTCTCGCTCGTGATGATCTGAGGGGTATCGAGGTGGGGCGCCGCGGTGGCCGCGGCCGCGAACTTCGAGGAGAACTCACCGAAACTCAGGTGCTGGCTACGTCGCTCGATGAGGTGGAAGGTCGCGGCATCCCAAAAGGAGGTGGCGCCACCGTTGCCGAGCAGGACCTCGTAGCCGTCGGGCAGGTTGAAGAGTGCGCGTAGTCCGTCGCGCACCTCGCCGACTTTGGACCGCACGGTCGATTGACGGTGCGACGTGCCCAGGTAGGTAGGCGCGTCAGCGACGAGGGCGAGCACTTGCTCCTCGCGAATCTTGGAGGGGCCCGAACCGAACCGGCCATCGCGAGGGCGCAGGTTCTCGGGGATCTGGATGTTATCGGGGGAACTCATAGACTTGCAGTCTACGGACCTGAAACGGAGACACTGATGGGACCTAGGGTGAGCGACCTTCTGAGTGGACTGGCGCCCAGTGCGACACTGGCCGTGGACGCCGCCGCCAAGGCACTCAAGGCCGCCGGCGAGCCGGTCATCGGCTACGGAGCGGGCGAGCCCGACTTTCCGACGCCCGAGCACATTGTCGAAGCAGCCGCGCGAGCGTGCTACGACCCGGTGAACTATAAGTACACCCCCACGGCGGGGCTCAACGAACTACGCGAGGCCGTGGCGGACAAGACTCGTCGCGACTCGGGGCTCGAGATCACGCCCTCGCAGGTTCTGATCACCAACGGCGGGAAGCACGCCGTGGCCACCGCGTTCATGACCCTGGTCAACCCCGGTGACGAGGTCCTGATACCCGCTCCGTACTGGACAACGTACCCGGAGTCGATCTACCTGGCTGGCGGCACGCCCGTCTCCGTGCCCACCCGGGAGGATCGGGGTTTTCGCGTGAGCGTGGAGGATCTCGAGGCGGCACGAACACCGCGTACGCGCCTTCTCGTCTTCGTGTCACCGTCCAATCCCTCGGGTGCGGTCGTCGCTCCTCACGACGTCGCCGCGATTGGTCGCTGGGCGGCCGAGCACGATATCTGGGTCCTCTGTGACGAGATCTACGAGCACCTCGTGTACGGCGACGCCGAGCACGTGTCCCTGCCCGTCGTGACGCCCGAACTCGGTGATCACTGGCTGGTGGTCAACGGTGTCGCCAAGACGTACGCGATGACCGGATGGCGCGTGGGCTGGATGATTGGCGCACCGGACGTCATCGGTGCGGCGGTGAACTACCAGAGCCAGACCACGTCGAACATCTCGAACATCTCCCAACGCGCGGCGGTGGCCGCCCTGAACGGCGGACTCGACGCCGTGGTGTCCATGCGCGAGGCCTTCGACCGCCGCCGCCACGCCATGACCACAATGCTCAACGCGATCGACGGCGTACACTGCGTCGAACCGGAGGGGGCGTTCTACTGTTATCCGAACGTCTCCGGACTGCTGGGGCGCCCCCTTGGCGGTCGCGTGGCTACGACCTCGGCGCAACTCGCCACCAACCTTCTCGAGACGATCAAGATCGCCGTGGTGCCCGGCGAGGCGTTCGGCACGCCCGGATTCTTTCGCCTGAGTTACGCGTTGGGTGACCACGACCTGGTCGAGGGCTTGACGCGCTTGGCCGAACTCGTGTCGGCCGGGTGAGGTGAGGAACCTTCCCCTAGCCTGAGGGGACCAAACGAAAGGGAGAGCGGTGTCGAGAGTTCTGGTGACCGAGGAGATAGCCGAGTCCGGACTGGCCCAGTTGCGCGAGGCGGGCCACGAGGTGGACGTACGCACGGGACTGTCGCCCGCCGAGTTGCTCACCGCGGTACGCGGTGCGCACGCGTTGATCATCCGCTCCGCCACTCAGGTCGACGCCGCGACCCTGGAGGCGGGGACCGACCTCATCGTGGTGGGTCGTGCCGGAATTGGTCTGGATAACGTGGACGTCGCGCGCGCGACCGAACTGGGCGTCATGGTCGTCAACGCCCCGCAATCGAACATTGTCTCCGCGGCGGAGCACACGATCGCTCTGTTGCTCGCTCAGGCCCGCAACATTCCGCAGGCTAATGCGGCGTTGCGCGATGGTAAGTGGGAGCGCTCGAAGTGGGGCGGGGTCGAGATCTACGCCAAGACGCTGGGGATCATCGGACTCGGCAAGATTGGTGCTCTCGTCGCCCAGCGGGCGCTGGCTTTTGGAATGAACCTGGTCGCCTACGACCCCTACGTCTCGGAAGAGCGTGCTCGGCGTATGGGCGTGACGCTTACCGACCTGGACACGTTGCTCGCGCGAAGTGACTTCATTACGATTCACCTTCCGAAGACCAAGGAGACCCTCAACATCCTGAGCGCCGAGCGACTCGCCCAGACCAAGGTGGGCGTGCGGATCATCAACGCGTCGCGCGGTGGTCTCATCGACGAGGACGCTCTGGCCGACGCGATCAGCCGCGGCCACGTGCACGGAGCCGCACTGGACGTCTTCGCGAAGGAGCCGGCGACGGGCTCGCCGTTGGTGGCGATGCCCTCGGTGGTGGCGGTGCCGCACCTGGGCGCGTCGACGACCGAGGCGCAGGACAAAGCGGGCGTGGCCATCGCCGAACAGGTGCAGTTGGCGCTGGAGGGGGACTTCGTTCCCTTCGCGGTCAACGTCGCGGCCGGCGAGGTCTCCAACGTGGTGCGGCCCTTCATGGGGGTGGCCGAGATCCTCGGGCGCTTTATCGGTGGCCTCTTGGATGGTCGTCCCGCGGACCTCGAGGTGATCTACCAGGGGGAATTGGCGGGTGCCGGGACGAAGATTCTGACACTCTGCGCGCTCAAGGGACTGCTTAGTTCGACGGGTCATGACGGGGTGTCCTTCGTCAACGCGCCTCAGCTCGCCGCCGAGCACGGCCTGACCTGGGGCGAGGCCTCGACGGTGGAGTCGCCGGAGTACGTGAATCTCATCACCGTGCATTCGGGGGACCATGCGGTATCCGGTACGGTGATGACAATTGGTACTCGCGTGGAGACGCGCATCGTCTCGGTCGACGGGCACAGTGTCGAAATCCCGCCCACGACCTCGATGCTGGTCGTGCGTAACGACGACCGGCCCGGGATGATCGGTGTGGTGGGTGTCGCTCTCGGTGAGGCGGGCGTGTCCATCGCGTCGATGGCCGTGGGCCCCGATCCGCGAAAGGGAACGGCACTCATGGTGCTGTCGACAACCTCACCCACGCCCGGTTCGGTGATTAGCCGACTGCGCGACACTGACGGTATTGACGACATTCACTTGATTACGTTGCGCTGACACCGTCGCACGGAACACGCGCCGCGAGCGTGTTCCGTGCGACGGTGGCGCTACGCCGCGTTCAGCGCGATCTACGCCGCGTTCAACGTGATGAGGTCGAGTCGCTCCATGACGTCGGGGGTGAGTAGTTCCATCGCGTCGAGAGCGGTCATGTTCTCGTGAACTTGGGCGGCGCTCGACGCCCCGGTGATGACCGTGGAGACGTGAGGGTTCTTGGCGCACCACGCGAGCGAGAGTTGACTCAGGGTGATTGCGAGTTCGTCGGCGACGACCTTGAACTGGGCGACCATCTCGTTGCGTCCCTTATCGGTGAGCATCTCGCGCAGCCACTCGTAACCCGGCAGCGTGGCACGCGAGCCCTCGGGAACCCCGTGGAGGTACTTGCCCGTCAAGAGTCCCGAGGCCAGAGGCGACCAAATAGTCGTGCCTAGTCCGATGTCCTCGTAGAGTCGTCGGTACTCCTGTTCGACGCGCGTGCGCCAGAGCAGGTTGTACTGGGGCTGTTCCATCACCGGCTTGTGGAGGTGGTGGCGCTCGGCAATCTCGTAGGCGGCGCGAATCTCGTCCGCGCTCCACTCCGACGTGCCCCAGTAGAGCGCCTTGCCGGCGGTGACCATGTCGCTCATCGCCCAGACCGTTTCCTCGATCGGGGTGTGCGGATCGGGCCGGTGGCAGAAGACGAGGTCGACAAAGTCGAGGCCAAAACGCTCGAGCGAACCGTCGATCGCCTGGGTGAGGTACTTGCGATTGAGCGTGTTCTTCATGTTGATCTGATCGTGTATGCCCCAGAACAACTTGGTGGACACGACGTACTCGTGGCGGGACCATCCGAGGTCACGCAGAGCCGCACCCATCACTCGCTCCGATTCGCCGCCCGCGTAGGCCTCGGCGTTGTCGAAGAAGTTCACGCCCGCGTCCTTGGCCGCGCTCATGCACTCGGCGGCGAGCGCGGCGTTGGCGATCTGATCCTCGTTGGCGAAAGTCACCCAACTGCCGAGAGAGAGAACGCTGACCTGTAGGCCCGATCGTCCTAGGTGTCGATACTCCATTGTCGTCATAGTGCCATCCTTCGTCGTCGGCTACATCAGGGGAGGTGGCGCCACGCGGGCGCGGCCATCGCGAGGCTAGGCGGCGGTATTCTCCGGCACGTCGGGCCACTGGTCGAATGAGACGGTCTCGTCATCGCGCGAGCGTCGCGCCATGGTGACGAGACCGGCAACCGCGGCCCCGACGAGCAGGATGATCATCAACTTGAACAGCATTTTGAAGAGGCTCACGAGAATCAACCTTACCGCGTAGGACCTCGCGTGGTTCACGTGCTCGTTGCGCCGTGCCGCACCCCTCGCGGGGACAGGCGACTGGGGCTGTCGAGAGTCGTCGTGGGTACGAGAGTGGCGCTCGGACCCCTCGCTACGTCAGCACGAACGTGAGCGACGCCCGTGGCGACGTACCGTCACGGACACGGACGCGGACACGGACACGGACACGGCGCGACGCGACGCGACAGAGGGTCGTCCGTACCTCGCCACGCGGGGTAGTACCAGCCCCTTCGTGTCACGGCCTCCCTAGGCGAGAGGGTCATGTCTTCGTGGCACGTAGGAGGAGCCGTCGAGCCCCGGGGCGCGGCCCCCGGTGAGATTCCCAGCACCACCTCGTGGTGGACCGCCGAGTCATCGCGCGTCTTCCCCCTGCCCGGCCGGCTCAGTCTCGGCCGGCTCTGTCGCAGTCGGCGCTGCCGTGGTCGCGTCGCGCGACTGGCCCGAGTCAGCCCCTGCCGTGGCCGCTCGTGGGCACCGTCGGGGCGAGAGCCTCGAGGGGGAAATCTCGTCGGGTGCGAGACGAGAGTGGTCGCCTTGCGCGCGGCGGGGGTGCGTGAGGTTGAAGAGAGCGTTCACGTGACGACTATCTCGCTCTGTGTACCCACTCGACATACGGCAAAACGACGATAAGATGGGGTGGTGACTATCGGCGAACACGACGGGCTGCTGCTGGAGTAGGGCGGGTTGACGTGTCGCCCGCCGCCCCCGCGTACGCGGGGGTTTTTTGTTTAGGGGGTCACGCGGAGAGGGGAAGGATATGCGCAACAGTTCACAGGCACCGAGCCCAATGGCGTACGCGAAGTACCGGGCGACCGTACCGGTGGAGCTCGCCGATCGCACGTGGCCCGATCGCCGACTGACCCGTGCGCCGCGTTGGTGCAGTGTGGACCTGCGCGACGGCAACCAGGCGTTGATCGATCCGATGGACCCGCAGCGTAAGGCCGCGCTGTTCGACCAGCTGGTCTCCATGGGTTTCAAAGAGATCGAGGTGGGTTTCCCGTCGGCGTCGCAGCCCGATTACGACTTCGTGCGCTACCTGATTGACAACCAGTTGATTCCCGATGACGTGACGATTCAGGTGCTCGTACAGTGCCGTGAGGACCTCATTCGGCGCACCTACGACGCGCTGCGAGGCGTCTCGAAGGTCATCGTGCACTTCTATAACTCGACGTCGACGCTGCAGCGTCGGGTGGTTTTCGGTCTCGATCGCGCCGGAATCGTCGCCATTGCTCGCGAGGCGGCTCGACTGTGCCGATCCCTGGAATCCGTCTCCCCGTCCACTCAGTTCTTCTACGAGTATTCACCCGAGAGCTTCACGGGTACGGAGATGGACTTTGCGCTCGAGATCAGCGAGGCCGTCGCCGAGGTTATCGATCCGACGCCCGAGTGGC
The DNA here is from genome assembly GCA_021793395.1 of Actinomycetes bacterium. Classification (GTDB taxonomy): domain Bacteria; phylum Actinomycetota; class Acidimicrobiia; order Acidimicrobiales; family RAAP-2; genus RAAP-2. The sequence goes on along the minus strand of JAJYSU010000009.1, from coordinate 5,257 downwards.
CACTCATCATCAACCTGCCCGCGACCGTTGAGATGTTCACCCCGAACCTCTACGCCGACGCCATCGAGTGGTTCTCACGTCACCTGCGTCACCGTGACGCGATCGTGCTGTCCCTGCACCCCCACAACGATCGAGGGACCGCCGTCGCGGCGGCGGAACTCGGCGTGCTGGCGGGAGCCGATCGAGTGGAGGGGACGCTGTTCGGAAACGGGGAGCGTACGGGAAACGTGGACGTCATCACCCTCGCGCTCAACTTGCTCTCACAGGGCGTGGACCCCGAACTCGACCTTCGCGACATCGATCACGTACGTCACGTGGCCGAGTACGCCACGCGTCTACCCATTCACCCGCGTCATCCCTACGCCGGTGAACTGGTGTACACCGCCTTCTCGGGTTCACACCAGGACGCGATTAAGAAAGGCATGGTCGCGATCGGTGACGACTACGACTACTGGGAAGTTCCCTATCTGCCGATTGATCCCAAGCACACCGGCCGGACCTATGAGGCGATCATTCGGGTCAATTCGCAGTCGGGTAAGGGCGGCGTGGCGTACGTGCTCAGTACCGAGCACGGCCTCGATCTACCACGCGCACTGCAGGTGGAGTTCGCTCAGCAGGTCCAGTCACTCACCGAGAAGTCGGGCACGGAGATCTCGCCCGCCGAGTTGTGGGACGTGTTCGCGACGACCTACCTGCCCGAGAGCCCGGCGCTACGCCTTCTCTCCAGCGAAGTCGCGACGGATCAGCACACGACGAGGATCTTCGCCCAACTCGTCGTCGACGGGCACCACGTCACGGTCAAGGGCGAGGGCAACGGTCCCATTGACGCCCTCATGACGGGACTGCGCGATGAAGTGGGCGTGCGATTTACGGTCCGTGACTACCACGAGCACGCGTTGACGGCGGGCTCGGAGGCATCGGCCGTTGCCTACGTGGAAGCCGAGGGTGACGACGGTGCGCACTGGTGGGGGGTTGGCATGAGCTCGTCAATCCTCGACGCGTCACTCGAGGCGGTGATCTCCGCGGCGAATCGACGCCGTTAGCGGCGACCGTATCGTGGGGAGGTGAGTTTCGTCCTGGCGAGTCGGTGGCTGGGTTGGATTGCGGCCACCGCGGGCGTGGTGAGCGCACTCGTGCAGTATCGGCGTGTGCGCACGCGCGGCGTGGAGGGCGTCTCCCTGGGAACCTGGTTGATTTTTGCCTACATGGGCGTCTTCTGGGTCATCTACGGCGTCGACGTGCGCTCGTGGGTGCTGGCGGTGGGTAGCGCGCTTCTGTTGCCGTTGCAGCTCGGTATCGTGACGCACCTCGCCCCCCAGCGGCACGTGCGACTCCTGTGGCGCGCCGCGCTCTTCGTGGGAGCGTTCGGAGTCGCGCCGGCTCTCGCGTGGGGCTGGTCCGCGGGTGTGTACGGAATGGGTGCCGCCATGGTCCTAATGCGCGCCCCCCAACTGTGGGACCTCGTGCGCACGCCGGGCTCGACGGGCGTGTCGGCCGGATCGTGGCTGGTCAGCGCCGTCGGTTCGGCGTTGTGGGTCGCCTACTACGTGGGTGCGCACCTGTGGGCCGCGTTGGTGGGCAGTGCGTTGTCGGGCGCCGTGAGCGGCGTGATCGCGGTACTGGCTGACTGGCGCCACCGTGGGACGGGTACCGATCACGCCGGCGAGGACGTGTCGGTCGCCTGATCAGCCCCGCAGCGAGAAGTCCGGCTGGTGCTTCATGATCTCGCGGCGCGCGATGGTCATCTTGTGGACCTCGTCGGGACCGTCGGCTATGCGCAACGTACGCTGGTGTGCGTACATCTGGGCGAGTGGGTAGAACTGGGTGACCCCTGCCGCACCGTGCACCTGAATAGCACGGTCGATGACGCGCAGCGCCATGTTGGGAACCGCCACCTTGATGCCCGCGATGGCGCTGGCCGCTGCTCGGTTACCCACGGTGTCCATGAGGTGGGCGGTGTGCAGGACGTACTCGCGAGCCATGTCGATCTCGATGCGCGACTCGGCGATCCAGTCCTGAATGACCCCCTTGCGCGCGAGGCTGGAGCCGAACGTGGACCGTTCGAGCGAGCGCGTCACCATGAGGTCGAGGGCGCGCTCCGCGACGCCAATCGATCGCATGCAGTGGTGGATACGTCCGGGCCCGAGACGAGCTTGGGCGATCGCGAAGCCACCTCCCTCCTCCCCGAGCAGGTTGTCGACGGGGACGCGAACGTCGCGGTAGATGATCTCGGGATGGCCGCCGCGTTCGGCGTAGCCGAAGACGTGGGGATCCATCCCGAGTTCGACGCCTGGGGTGTCACGTGGCACGACCACCATCGACTGCTGGAGGTGGCGGGAGGCGTCGGGATTGGTCTTACCCATGACGATGAGCACGCGACAGCGTGCCGCTCGCGCGCCCGAGGAGAACCACTTGCGCCCGTTCAGCACGTACTGGTCCCCGTCGCGTTCGATTGTCAGTCCGATGTTCGTCGCGTCCGAGGACGCGACGTCGGGCTCGGTCATCGAGAAGGCGCTGCGAATCTCCCCCGCCAGCAGTGGCTCCAGCCATTGCTCCTTCACCCGTTCGGAGCCGTAGAGGCTCAGGATCTCCATGTTGCCGGTGTCGGGAGCGTTGCAGTTCAGTACCTCGGGGGCGAAACCGACCCGGCCGAGTAACTCGGAGACCGGGGCGTAGTCCAGGTTCGACAACGGGGTGCCGGGACTGTCGGTGCGCAGGTGGGGAAGAAACAGGTTCCAGAGCCCTCGTTCCAGCGCGGCGGACTTGAGTCGGTCGAGGATGGGGGGATAACCGTCGGCGCCCACGTCCTCCAGTTGGGCGTAGTAGGTCTCCTCGGCCGGGTAGACGACGTGGTCCATGAATCGACGCACGGCGTCGTGAATCTCGACCCCTCGGTCGCTGAACTGGTAGGGCATGACACTCCTCGTGGTGGCCTCGCGTCTCACGATACGCCTCTCCACGCGCGCTCGCGGCGCCGACGGGCGTGGCGCGCCGACGCGCGAAGGGCGCGGACGCGCGCGCGGCTGCGCTCCGCCTCGTCGGCGCGGGGCTCGAAGAGGTCGTCACCCACTCGGCGGGCGATCTCGCGTACGTCGTCCCCGGTCAGGGCGGCGGCGGCTAGTCGCGTGACTCCGCGCACCTGGGCCAGCAGCGGTGAGTGCACGCGTCGTACGCGTCGCTCGAGGGTATCGGCGAAGATCTGGCACCACAGGTCACTCTGGGCCCCACCGCCCAGCAGGCGTACGTCGTCGAGACGTACGCCGGCGAAGCGTTCGACGTGGGAGAAGAGCCACGCGCTGTTCGCGGCGACGCCTTCCAGCACGGCGCGGACGAGGTCGCCCGTGGTGGTGGTCGTCGTAAGGTGGGCGAACCCCGCGCGCAGGCTCTTGTCGTCGATTGGTGAGCGCTCACCGGCCAGCCAGGGCGTGAAGCGCACGCCACCCGCGCCGCTGGACGAGCGCGCGGCACGTTCCGTGAGTTCGTCCAGGCTCACCGGCGTGGATCCACCCGCAATCGATTGGAACCACTCGAGGGCGCGCGCCCCTGTTTCCTGGTTGTTCGCGATCAGGTAGGAATCATTACTGAGACCCGGGACGGCGGCAATGGCGTGGATCACGTCGGTCTTCTTGGCGGGCACGGGACAGCTGATCCAGGAGGTCGTCGAGAGGGCGAGGTGCGTCTCGTAGTCGCGCGTCGCTCCGGTGCCCATAGCGGCGGCGTGCAGGTCAGGCACGCCCGTGATCACCAGGGCGTCGGTGGTGAGCGCGCAGGTGGAGGCGGCCTCGGGGCAGACGGTACCCACGACGTCGCCCAGGCGCAGGAGGGGCGGGAGGCGCGTGACGTCGAGGCCCACCATGCTCACCAGTTGCTCGTCGTAGACGAGCCGTGACAGATGACGGTTATCGGTGAGCCACGAGGCCAGGCGTGACGCGTGCGTCGCGCTGGCGGTGGCGCTGAAGCGCATCGTCAGGTAGTCCACTGGTTCCATGAACCAGCGCGTGGCCGCGGTGATCTCGGGCCGCTCGTCGCGCAGGAACAGCATGTGGCCGATCGGGTCAGCGCCCGACGTGGCGGGCGCGCCACCACTGCGGCGCACGAAGCGAACGACCGCGCGGGGGTTGTAGCCGAGGAGCGGCCCGCCCACCGCTCGGCGGCTGTAGGGCTTACCTCGTGTGTCGAGCCAGGTGAGACACGGCCCCGTGGGGGTACCGTTCGCGTTCACGGGCACGGTCGACGCGTACTGCCCGGTTACCGCGACCGCCCGGATGCGTCCACGCGTGACCCCGTGCGCCTCGATGAGGCGCCGCGAGGACGCCCCGACGAGCCGCCACCACTCCGTCGCGTCCTGCTCCGCGGCGCCGGTGGCGTCGACGACGGTACGTAGCGGGTGGGTTTCGTAGCCGATCACGTCACCGTTGCAACTGAGTGAGTTCTAGTGAGTCCACTCATGCTGCACTCCTCACGGAGTTGTTCGGCCCGACAGGTGTCGGGCTTCCCTTTCGCGTGTCATCGCCAGCCGCTGAGTGAGACTCAGTCTGACGCTCGGCTCCACGCTTCACCGGGGCTCCAACTGAACCCAGGCTCGCCCAGCGGGCGAGATTGATGGCGGCATTGTCGTCGCGCTGGTGTGACGAGGAACACTCGTCACAGGTCCAGTGCTCGGACCAGCCAATGTCCTGGACGTGACCACACTTGTGGCACATCTTGGATGACGGAAAGAACCGGTCGGCTTCGATCAAACGTGACCCGTACCAGGGGCACTTGTAGCGAAGCTGACGACGGATCTCTCCCAATGCCGCGTCCGAGAGCCCACGTCGGCGCGAACGTGCACCGGGCAGACCTTTCTGTTGCAGCAGTGACGCCGCATCCAGCCCTTCGACCACCACGACGCCGTGGGTCTTGGCGAGGGTGGTGGTGACGACGTGGATGGTGTGGCGGCGTAGGTGTGCGACCTCGGCATGGAGTCGCGTGATCGTGGCGGCGGTCTCTTTGTACTGTCGCGAGCCGCGGGTGCGACGAGCCCGTTGGCGTTGGAGCCGACGCAGTTCTGCGAGGCGATGTTCGAGAGCTCTCGGGTTAGCGAGTTCGCCTATCACCTCACTGGTGGTCGCGACCGTTGCCAGTCGTCGCACCCCCACGTCGACGCCGACAGTCGAGTCGCTTTGGGCAACACCGGCCTGCTGGGGACGAGCGACTGCGACGCGCACGGCGGCGATGATGCGCTCACCCTGGCGCGAGACCGTGACGCCGAGGATCT
>JAJYSU010000055.1 GCA_021793395.1 Actinomycetes bacterium | reverse complement strand
CGGCTTCGCGGTGGTCGCTGTTGAGCCCCGCACGGGTGTCCACGGCCTGGAAGTTGTTGGTGAGGTCGTACATGGGTCCGCTCGCGAACGTGCACGCCGTTTGGTCGCCCACGAGCTGACCGGGCACGGCGGCGAGGTTGGCCGTGGTCAACCGGTGTGCCAGGTTCTCGCGGTAGAAGGAGAACGCCTCGCTGACCGCGTAGTCGCAGGGCTTGATGTCGGAGTTGATCTGAACGAGTGAGGCGTTTTGAGCGGAGATGTCCTCGGCGCGCGTGATGTGGTGTGGCAGATCGCTGACGACGGAAATCCCAACGACGAGAATCAGGGCGGCCGTGAGCAGAACCCACGGACGGCGGTACCACACTGCTTTGGCGGTCGACAGCGAGGAGGCGGGCACGGAGGCGGGACTGTAGTCGTGGGGGCGCGGTGCCTGGTTCAGCGTCATCGCAGGAGACTTTCGACTTCGAGGGCGATGCCCCGAGCGAAGCGGGCGATGTCCGTTGCGCCGAGGCGGTAGACACCGGAGGCACTCTCGTTGCCAAAGGGTACGGTGAGCGCCGTTTCGTCACCCGCGGGGTTGATGAAGTAGAGAAGGTCGTTGTGCACGAGACGCCCGTCCTGGGGGTAGTAGTGGATCGAGATACCGTAGCGGCGCCAGATGGGGTTTATCTGAGCGAGGGGTCCGGTGAGGAAGACGGTCGACGTCCCGGTCGGGGCGTTGTCGGCGAGAACCGGTGGTGCCGCCTCGAGGCCGAGGTGGTGGGGATCCGTGTTCACGAGCGCTACCGTGAGTCGTCGCGAGTCGACGCCGACGAGTTGACGAGCCCGACGCAACTCGGCAGTGATCACGGGGCAGAGGTCGTTGCACGACTGGTTGACGAATCCCACGATAACGACGCGGCCACGCTGGGCGGCCAGGCTCCACGTCGCGCCGTGCTGGTTCACCAGTGTGAGTGCCGGAGCCCTGCCGTGGCGAGGCGTGAGAGTCATGAAACGTGCCAGTGAGCGGCCGACGGCTTGGGGAGACGCGAGAGTGGAGGAGGCTCGAGGCGTGGATGGTGCGTTGCCGGCGACGCGTTCGACCAGGACGCCACTGAGTACGACGACCGCCAGAACCGCCGCGGCGAACGCGAGGAATTTAGTCGGCGTCGGTGGTGGTCCCTCCCGCAGTGCCGCGGCACGGTCGACCGGCGAGCGTGGCGCGATGAACGCCTCGCGACGCTGCTGCTCGCTGAGCGGCTGGCGGTTCGACGACTGACTACTCACCCGGGTCCTTCTCGTAGCGCATTGCGCGGCGGCTCGTTCAGTGTACGGCCGCGGTCGCCGCATCCTATGGGTGAAACCTGGCAAAAACCTTAGAAAATGGGCCGTGCGCGCGAACGGGTCGCCGGTAGCGTACGGACGTGGAGCCGCGGGGACACGACGGATCCGCGTCGTCGCGCACAGCGCGATCGCGGGTTCGAGGCAGTGAGGCACGGCGCCTGCACGTCCTCGCGGTGCTCGGGGTGCTGATGTGCACCGGCGCCTTCTGGTTCGAGTTGCACCGCGCCGAAGGCGGAAACGAGTTGAGTTGGGCCTACGTCTTCGAGTGGCCCCTGCTGGCCGTCTTCGTGGTCTACATGTGGTGGAAGTTCCTGCACCCGGAGGGCGCATCGCCGGACGCGACGCAAGGGGCGCGTGACAAAGGCGGCGAGAGGCGCGTGCGGTCGATGGCGCCCCAGGAGTCGGCCCAGTACGACGCGATGCTGGCCGCGTGGCAGGAGCACCAGCGCGCGCTGCACGAGGCGCAACGCGCGGCCGATGAGGCGCTCCATCACGAGGCCGACGCTTCGTGAGCGCGCTCGCACGCCACTGGAGTTTTGATCCGATGACGGTGGTGCTCGCGCTGACCGTGGTGGCCCACGAAGTGGGCCTCGCCCGGTTGGGGCGTCGTTCGACGCCCGAGAACGCTCGCCGCCGCCGCCGTCGATCTTTGCTCTTCTACGGTGCGCTGGTCGTGCTGGTGCTGACGATTGCGTCGCCACTGGACTACTGGGCGAACTACTACTTCTACGTGCACATGATCGAGCACATCCTGTTGATGTTCGCTGTACCGATTCTCGTCGTGCTCGGCGCGCCGTGGACTCCACTACTCTTCGCACTGCCAGTGACGACACGGCGGCGCCTCGGCCGCTTCGTGTATCTCTCGCCGCGAGCCGGGGCACTTCGTCGTCTCGGCCGGATGGTGCGTAGCCGCTGGGTGGCCTGGGGGTCGTTCAACCTCGCGATGCTGGTGTGGCACATCCCGTCGTGGTTCGAGCTCGCCGTGCGCAATCAGGCGGTGCACGTGTGGTTGATGCACGGGAGTTTCCTGGCGACCGGCGTGCTGTTCTGGCTTCAGTTCCTGCCGTCGACTCCCATGAAGCCCACGTCGGGGCCCCTCTGGCAGATTGGGGCGCTGGTGTCGACTAACGCGATCATGACGATGTTGGCGATCTCGATGAGCATTCTCACGACGGTGAGTTGGTATCCGAGCTACTCGCACTTGCGAGGCGTCTCGCTGTCGCCCTTCGCTGATCAGCAGATCGGTGCGGCGATCTTGTGGGTGTGTGGTGACTTCTGGGCGCTACCGGTGCTGGGCTTGGTGATCCGTCGGGCCATGGATCAGCAGGGGTCGCTCGCCGGTGCGATCGATCGAGCTATCGGGCGCTCGCCGTCGCCGTCGTACTTTCGTGGCGTCGCGACGCGTACCGTACCCGTGACGGTGGAGGGCGATACGTCGTCGACGTGAACGGGTCTGCTACGCTGGCACCGTTCGCCGTGAAGCGAGTCCCGTGAGGCTCGTACGGCGGGAGGCGACGTGACAGAGAGCCAGGGCCAGCCACTGCGGCACGGCGTGATCGTTCGTTCCCAACTCCTTAGCGCTCGTGACGTGGATCGCGCACTGCACCGCATGGCTCACGAAATTATTGAGCACGATGGCGAGTCGGAAGGATTGATCGTTCTCGGGCTGCAGAGCGGTGGGGTGAGTGTCGCCGAGCGCCTCGCCGATGTTCTGGTCGAGGTGGGAGCCCACGGGGTACAGCGCGGCACTCTCGACGTGGCGTACTTTCGCGATGACTTGGATCGCCACCCCCTGCGCGGAGCCTCCACGACCTCGATTCCGGTGGACCTCGACGGCCGCGCGGTGCTGTTGGTGGATGACGTTCTCTTTACCGGGCGGACAGTCCGAGCCGCCCTCCAGGCGCTGGCCGAGTGGGGCCGACCTCGAACGGTGGAGTTGGCGGTGCTCGTCGACCGTGGTCACCGTGAGGTGCCGATTCGCCCCGACTACGTCGGCAAGAACTTGCCCACGGCACGGCACGAGTCGATAATTGCGTCGCTCGAGGGTGTATGGATTGGCGACGAGGTGGCGTCGTGATCGACTCGTTGCGCGGCCAGAACCTCCTGGACCTCGGTGACCTCTCGCGTGACGCCATCGTGGAAGTTCTCGACGCGGCGGAGTCGTTCGTCGAAGTGAACCGGCGCACGGTCAAAAAGGTCCCGGCGCTGAAGGGGCGCGTGGTGGCGTCGCTCTTCTTTGAGGAGTCGACGAGGACGCGGCTCAGTTTCGAGACGGCGGCCAAGCGACTGAGCGCGGACGTCCTGTCGCTGGCGGTGGCGTCGAGCAGCGTCAAAAAGGGAGAGTCGCTGCGCGACACGATCGCGACCATTGACGCGTTGGGTATCGACGCGGTCGTGTTGCGCCACCGTTCGAGCGGCGCCGCGCGCCAGGTGAGTCGCTACGTTCCCCACGTGCGCGTGATCAACGCGGGTGACGGGTTGCACCAACACCCCACGCAGGGCCTCCTCGACGCCTTCACCGTGCGTCGCACCTTGAGTGAGCGCCGCGGCGTGTCGGGGGCGAGCACCGGTGCGGACCTCTTCGACGGGCTGCACGTGCTGATCGTGGGCGACATCATGCACTCGCGTGTCGCGCGCAGCGACGTGGACGCCTACACCGCTCTGGGGGCGCAGGTGCACGTGTGTGCACCCGCGACGTTGTTGCCCGCGGAGGTGGCGACCTGGCCCGTGACGATCGACGAGGATTTCGACGACGCACTGTCACGGGCCGACGTCGTCGGATTGCTGCGCCTGCAGCACGAGCGGGGAAGTGGTGTGTTCGTGCCCAGCACCGCCGAGTACACGATGACCCATGGACTCACCCTGGACCGTGCGAGGCGCCTCAAGCCCGACGCGTTGATCCTGCACCCGGGGCCGATGAACCGGGGCGTGGAAGTGGATTCGCGCGTCGCCGACTTGCCGGCGTCACTGGTGACGCGCCAGGTGGCGAGTGGCGTGCCGGTGCGAATGGCCGTGCTGTTTCTCTCGATCGTGGGGACGGCCAAGGGAGAGGATCAGTGAGCAGCGTGCTGGTGCGAGGGGGATTAGTGATCGGGAAGGACGGAGTCGAGCAGGCCGACCTTCTCGTGCGTGAGGGGGTCGTGGCCGATCGTGCTCCCTCTCTCGGGGTACCCGTGGGTGCTCACGTGGTGGACGCCACGGGTTGCTGGGTCGGACCAGCCTTCGTGGATCTGCACGCTCACCTTCGCGAGCCCGGCGGCGAGGCCGCCGAGACGATCGAGAGCGGGGCCCGGGCTGCCGCGATCGGCGGCTACAGCCTCGTGGTCGCCATGGCGAACACCGAGCCGGCGATCGACAGCGCGGCGCTGGTGGAGTACGTGCTGTCGCGCGGATCGCGCGCTCGAGTGGAGGTGGCGGTGGCGGGTGCTATCACCGTGGGTCGACGCGGCGAGTCTCTGGCTCCGATGGCGGAGATGGCCGCACGGGGGGTGCGCCTCTTCAGTGACGATGGCGACGGGGTGCAGGATCCGGCCGTCATGCGCCGCGCGATGCTCTACGCCGCGGGGTTGGGGGTTCGCGTGGCGGAGCATTGTGAGGACGCCCGCCTGGTCGCGGGGGGCTCGATGAACGAAGGCGCTCTGTCGAGTCGTCTCGGTCTCGTCGGCCGACCGGCGATGGGGGAGGAGTTGATGGTGCTGCGCGACATCGAGCTCGCACGATGGACCGGTGCCGCCATCCACTTCCTCCACTTGTCGACCGCGCGGTCGCTCGCGATGGTCGTCGCCGCTCGCCGCGAGGGTGTGAACGTGACCTGTGAGGTTGCACCCCATCACTTCACCCTGGACGAGTCGGCGTGCGCCGACTTCGATCCCCTCTACAAGGTGAATCCACCGCTGCGTCGCGCGCAGGACGTGGCGGCGCTTCGAGCGGCTCTGGTGCGTGGTGAGGTCGACGCCGTGGCGACCGACCACGCCCCGCACCCGCCCGAGTCCAAGGATCTCCCTTTCGACGAGGCCCCCGCGGGCGTCCTGGGTCTCGAACACGCGGCCGCGCTCACCTACGAAGCATTGGGTTCAGAGCAGTGTGACCCGCATCGGTTCTTCGACGTGTTGAGTCGGGGTCCCGCGCGCGTCGCGCGCGTGCGTCACGAGGATTTTTACCCGCGTCACGGGGGGCACGGTGGGGCGCTGCACGTCGGCGAGGACGCCAACCTCGTCGTGTTCGATCCCTCGTCGCGGTGGGTGGTGGATCGTGACGACCTTCACGGGCGGTCGCGCAATACGCCCTACCACGGCCGCGCGATGCGCGGACGGGTGCGGGCTACGATCGCGCGTGGAGTCCTGGTCGTCGACGAGGGGGAGTTGACGTGAACCGCGTCCCCGCGACCCTGGTGTTGAGCGACGGCGCGCAGTTCGAGGGCTACGCCGCCGGCTTTCTTCCGCGGTCCGGCGTCACGACGGGCGAGTTCGTCTTCAATACCGCGCTGAGCGGTTACCAGGAGACCATCACCGATCCCAGTTACGCCGGCCAGATCATCGCCTTTACCTACCCGCACATTGGGAACTACGGGGTGACCCCGCTCGACGAGGAGGCGGGGCGACCGTGGTGCTCGGGAGTCGTCGTGCGCGAACTCAGCGACCTGCCGTCGAACTGGCGCTCGGTGGGCCCTCTCGAGGGGTTTTTGGTCCAGCACCGGGTACCGGCGATCGTGGGGATCGATACGCGACGCCTCACGCGGCACCTGCGTCGTTACGGAGCACTTCCGGGCGCTTTCGGTCACGCGGATCCGGCGGCCGTCGCGGCCGCCGCGCGAGTGGCGGTGGGAACCGATGGTACCGATCTGGTGTCGCAGGTCACGACTCGCGAGACCTACCAGCGTGGTGACGGGTCACGTCACGTGGTGGCGCTGGACTACGGAATCAAGACCACGATGGTGCACCAGCTGGCGCGTCGTTTCCGAGTAAGCGTGGTCCCGGCAACCATGGACGCCGACGCCATCCGGGCGCTCGCGCCCGACGGGCTCTTTCTCTCCAACGGTCCGGGCGATCCTGGCGCACTCGACGCCCAGGTGCAAGTACTCGACGATCTCGTGGGCACGCTTCCGATCTTCGGCATTTGTCTCGGCCATCAACTGCTGGCGCGCAGTCTCGGAGCCACTACCTACAAGTTGCCCTTCGGGCATCACGGGAGCAACCACCCCGTGAAAGATCTGATGACGGGTCGGGTGGAGATCACGGCGCAGAACCATAACTACGCGGTGGCGGCGGACTCACTGGGTCGAAGCGAGGTGAGTCACGTGAATCTGAACGACGGGGTGGTCGAGGGACTCACCGCCACCGCTCTCGGGTGTTTTTCGGTGCAGTACCACCCCGAAGCCGGCCCGGGCCCCCACGATGCGCGCTACCTGTTCGACCGATTTGAGGCGCTGGTGAACGACGGCATCACGGAGTCGCACTAGTGGGACGGCGCGACGATATTCACACGATCATGGTCATCGGTTCGGGCCCGATCGTCATTGGTCAGGCGTGTGAGTTTGACTACTCCGGCACCCAGGCCTGTCAGGTGCTGCGCGAGGAGGGATACCGCGTCGTGCTGGTCAACTCCAACCCCGCGACGATCATGACCGATCCCGCGACGGCCGACGTGACGTACGTGGAGCCCCTCGACGTCGACGTGGTCACGGACATTCTGGAGAGGGAGCGCCCCGATGCTCTCCTGCCGACCCTGGGCGGGCAGACCGCGCTCAATCTGACCATGGCGCTCGTGGAGCGCGGGGTCACGGCGCGTCTCGGCGTGGAGGTGATCGGTGCGCGGCCCGAGGCCATCGCGACCGCGGAGAGTCGTGACCTGTTTAAAGTCGCCATGGCGGACATCGGCCTCGCGGTTCCCGAGTCCGGATTCGCGCGTGACGTGGACCAGGCGCTGACGATTGCCGAGTCGATCGGCTTTCCGATCATCATTCGACCCAGCTACATCCTTGGTGGCGCCGGTACGGGCATCGCGCACTCGGCGCCGGAGTTGGTGCGTCTCGCCGCGGAGGGCCTCAGCGCCTCGCCGATCGGTGAGATCCTGGTGGAGCGGTCGGTGGCGGGCTGGAAGGAGTACGAACTCGAAGTCATGCGCGATCACGCCGACAACTGCGTCGTGATCTGCAGCATCGAGAACGTGGACCCCATGGGCGTGCACACCGGCGATTCGATCACCGTGGCACCGGCCCAGACCCTGTCCGACGTCGAGTATCAGGCCATGCGTGACGACGCGTTCGCGGTGCTGCGCCGAGTGGGCGTGGAGACGGGTGGCTCGAACGTGCAGTTCGCGGTCGACCCCGAGACCGGGGAACGCCTCGTTATCGAGATGAACCCGCGCGTGAGCCGTTCGAGCGCCCTGGCGTCGAAGGCCACCGGCTTTCCGATCGCCAAGATCGCGGCACGCCTCGCGGTGGGCTACACCCTCGATGAGATCCGCAACGACATTACGCGCGTCACGCCCGCCAGTTTCGAGCCGACGATCGATTACGTGGTGACCAAGATTCCCCGCTGGGCGTTCGAGAAGCTGCCCGGCTCGGTGGCGGAGCTGGGCACGCGAATGCAGTCGGTGGGCGAGGTCATGGCTATAGGGCGTAACTTCGCCGAGTCGCTGCAGAAGGCGTTTCGCTCGCTGGAGCAGGGTCGTCTCGGCTTCGCCGTGGGATCGGACTCGGAGTTCGCCGAACTGGCTGATGACGCGCTATGGCGGGCGTGCGCGACGGCGACGCCGGATCGCTTCTTCGCGGTGCACGAAGTGCTGCGCCGCGGCGCCGGAGTGGACGACGTGGCCGCGGCGACGAGGATCGACCCCTGGTTTGTTCACCAGATGTACGAGATCGTCGCACGAGAGAACGAACTGAGCGACGTGTCCCTGGCGTCGCTCGACCGACGAGGGTGGTTGCGCTTCAAGCAGTGGGGCTTCTCGGACGCGCAGATCGCCTTGCTCACCGGCGTCGATAGCGCCGAAGTCACCCGGCTACGTCGTGAGGCCGGAGCTCACACGGTCTTTAAGACGGTGGACACCTGCGCGGCCGAGTTCGAGGCGGCGACGCCGTACCACTACAGCACCTACGACGACGTCAGTGAGGTGGCGCCGTCATCGCGAGAGCGGGTGGTCATCGTGGGCTCCGGACCGAACCGGATCGGCCAGGGCATCGAGTTTGATTACTGCTGCGTACACGCCTCGCTGGCTCTGCGCACCATGGGCTACGAGACGGTGATGGTGAACTGCAATCCCGAGACCGTGTCGACTGATTACTCGACCTCGGATCGGCTCTACTTCGAGCCATTGACCGCGGAGGATCTGGACGAAGTCATCCTGGCGGAGTCGGGAACGGGGGGGCACCTCGCGGGAGTGATCGTCTCGCTCGGTGGTCAAACTCCCCTGAAGCTGGCGCACTCGCTTGATCCGTCACTGGTGCTGGGTACACCGGTGGCGTCGATCGACGCCGCCGAAGATCGCGAGCGCTGGTCGGCGATCTGCACGGGTCTCGGACTGCGCCAGCCCCCCGGGGGCGTGGCGGTCTCCCTCGAGGGTGCTCGCGAGGTGGTTCGACGGATCGGCTATCCGGTGCTCGTGCGCCCGAGTTACGTGCTGGGAGGACGCGCCATGGAGATCGTCGACGACGACGCGACGCTGTCACGGGTGATGACGAACCTGACCGGAGCGCACGGGGCGCTCGCTCGTGAGGGGGGCGTGTCGGCCACCCGGCCCATCTTGCTGGATCGCTTCCTCGACGACGCCGTGGAAGTCGACGTGGACGCCGTGCGCGACTCGTCGGGCGATCTGTTTATCGCCGGGGTGATGGAGCACGTGGAGGAGGCGGGCGTGCACTCGGGTGACTCGGCGTGCGCCCTGCCCCCCCCGACGCTGAGTGCGCCGGTTCTGGCCACGCTCGAGAGTTACACGCGATCAATCGCCGACGCCCTCGAGGTGGTGGGACTGATCAACGTGCAGTACGCGGTGAAGGACGAGGAGGTCTACGTTCTCGAAGCCAATCCGCGGGCTAGTCGCACGGTACCCTTCGTCGCCAAAGCCACCGGCGTCGCGGTGGCCCAGGTGGCGGTGCGCGTGATGATGGGCCAGACACTCGCGCGCATGCGTGAGGAGGGCCTGGTGCCGCCCGGGACGCCCCGGCCCGACTACGTGAGCGTCAAGGAGGCGGTGCTTCCCTTTAGCCGCTTTCCCGGCGTGGACACGGTCCTGGGTCCCGAGATGCGTTCGACCGGTGAGGTCATGGGCGTGGGCGAGAGTTTCGGCATCGCCTTCGCCAAGGCGCAGTTGGCCGCGGGGACGCGACTTCCCGACCGCGGTCAGGTCTTTCTGTCGCTGGCTGATCGGGACAAGGTGGCGGGCTTGGTGCTGGCTCGTCAGCTCGCGGAGTTGGGTTTCACCCTCGCGGCGACGCTGGGCACGGCAGGCTACCTGCGCGCGCACGACGTGCCGGTGGCCACCCTGCTGGGCAAGATCGGTGTCGGAGAGCCGGGCGTGGACGCGGTGCACGCTATCGCGTCGGGTGAGATTCAGATGGTGATCAATACGCCGTCGGGCAAGGGAGCGCACGCCGACGGGGCGGCGATTCGTGGCGCCTGCGTCACCTACGGTGTCGCCTGCCTGACGACGATGGCGGCGGGCTTCGCGGCTGCGCGCGGAATCGACGACTCGCGGGCGCAGGGGTGGCGCGTGGTGTCACTGCAGGAATTGCACGGATGAACGTCGACCTGTCGACCCGGGTGGGTGACGTGGCGCTTCGCTCGCTGGTGCTGACCGCCGCGGGTACGTCGGGCTACGGCGACGAGTTGGCGGGGTACGGCGACTTGCGCGAGTTGGGTGGCGTCGTCGTCAAGTCGCTGGCGGCCTTCGCGTGGGAGGGGAATCGCGCACCGCGAGTGTCGGGTTGGGGTGAGCACCTGCTCAACGCCGTCGGCTTGGCCGGTCCGGGCGTCGCGGCGTGGCGTAGAGACTGGCTCCCGGCGCTGGACGCTCGCGGGATAACCGTCGTCGGATCGATCTGGGGTCGTACGGTGGACGAGTTCGCCGCGGCCGCGACCGCGATGCAGGGTTCGTCGGTGGTGGCGCTGGAGGTGAACGTGAGTTGTCCGAACCTCGACGAGCACGCCACGCTCTTCGCGCACTCGGCGGACGCGACGGCCGCCGTCGTGGCGGCCTGCGGTGTGGCCGAGGTCCCTCTGTGGGTGAAGTTGAGCCCCAACACTCCCGACCTGGTCGACATCGCCGGCCGCGCGCTCGACGCCGGAGCCGAGGGGCTCGTACTGGTGAACACGCTGGTGGGGCTCGCCATCGACGTGGAGCGGCGGGTGGCGACACTCGGCCACGGCACCGGCGGCGTCAGTGGTCCCGGCCTCTTTCCCGTCTCGTTGCGCGCGGTGTACGAGTGCCGTGCCGCCTTTCCCACGGTGCCGATCGTGGGGGTCGGTGGCGTGCGTCGGGTAGAGGACGTGGTGGCCATGGTGATGGCGGGAGCCGACGCGGTGGAGGTGGGCTCGGCGTCGTTCGCCGATCCGCGAGTTGCGTGGCGGCTGCAGCGAGGCGTGGCGCGCTGGATGCGTCGTCACGGCGTGTCCGACCTGGACGAGATCCGCGGGGCCGCTCATGGCTGAGTCCTTCGGGGTACGGCTGCGTGATCGGCGCAGAACGTTTGGTGCGCTCTGCGTGGGGATCGATCCGAGCGCGTCCGTGGTGGAGGCCTGGGGGCGAGCGTCCAGCATCGAGGGACTGGAGTACGTCGCGCGCGAGACCGTGGAGGTGGTGAGCGAGCTGGTGACCGCGATCAAGATCCAGGTCGCGTTCTTTGAGCGATTCGGCTCGGCGGGGTTGCGCGTGATGGAGCGACTGCTCGACGACGCGCGCGAAGTCGGTGTTCTCGTCATCGCCGACGCCAAGCGCGGTGACATTGCCAGCACGAACGAGGGGTACGCCGAGGCGTGGCTCGGGAGCGCCTCGCCCCTGCGCAGCGACGCGGTGACCGCGTCGCCCTACCTCGGTGTCGGCGCGCTCGCGCCGTTGTACCGGGTCGCTGACGAGACGGGCCGCGCCGTTTTCGTGCTGGCCGCGACGTCCAACGAGGAGGGCCGGGACTTGCAGGAGGCGCGCGACGCGGAGGGTCGGCGCGTGCGCGACCGGGTCCTGGACGAGGTCGCCGCACGTAACAACCGCGACGACGGGCTCGGATCGATTGGCGTCGTACTCGGGGCGACTCGCGAGCCTCCCGCGTTTGACCTGGCGCGGGTCGGGGGACCGGTGCTCGTGCCCGGTGTGGGCGCCCAGGGCGGGACGCTCGAGCAGGTCGCCCGCCTCAGCGAGTCGTGCGCGCCCGACAGCGTCCTCGTGAACGTGAGCCGCGCGATCACCGCCGCGGGCCCCGATCGCGGGAGGTTGCGCGACGCCACGCGGCGATGGCGCGACGACGTGGCGGCGTTGTGACGTGAACGAGAGGGCGCGCGGCGGAGTAATCTTTGCCCGTGACTCCGACTCCACCCTCGCTCACCCAGGAACAGCGTGTTCAGGCGTCGCGCGTGGCCGTGGCGAATCGCCGCCGACGCGCCGAAGTCAAGCGTCTCGTCAAGTCCGGCGAGTTGTCCCTTGAAGAGATTTTCGAGTTGGCGGATCACGAGGAGTGCGTGGCACAGATGCGCGCCTACGACCTCATTAGCGCCCTGCCGGCAATTGGCGAGGTGAAGGCGGCGCGGATTATGACGCGCGCCGCGATCGCTCAGACGCGTCGTATTCGCGGACTCGGCCCCAAACAGCGCGCCGAGCTCTTTCGCGCCCTTGTGCGCTGACCCTCTGGTCGTCGTCGTGATCGGCCCCGGTGGGGTCGGCAAAGGGACGTTGGCGCGTCGCGTGGCGCAGCAGGATCCCGGCGTGGCGCTGAGCCGGAGTTGGACGACGCGCCCGCCTCGGGCGGGCGAGCACGGAGACGAGTACGTCTTCGTGGACCGTGAGGCCTTCGAGCGAGCGGTCGACGAGGGCTACT
>JAJYSU010000008.1 GCA_021793395.1 Actinomycetes bacterium | reverse complement strand
CGCATCGAGATTGAGCGCAGCTCGGATCGCGTGCGCGTCGACATCCACACGGCCCGTCCGGGCATCGTCATTGGTCGGCGCGGGGCCGAAGCCGAGCGCCTGAAGAAGGAACTCGAGCGCATCACCGGTCAGAAGAACCGTATTTCGCTCAATATCCAGGAGATCAAGCAGCCCGAGTTGGACGCCGCGCTCATCGCGCAGGGGATCTGTGACCAGCTGCTCCGCCGCGTGGCCTTTCGCCGGGCGATGAAGCGCGGGATCCAGACGGTGCAGAAGGCCGGTGCCCTGGGCGTGCGCATTCAGGCGTCAGGCCGCCTCGGGGGAGCGGAGATGTCGCGACACGAGTCGTACCGCGAGGGCCGTGTGCCGCTGCACACGCTGCGCGCGGACATCGACTACGGCTTCCGCGAGGCCCGTACGTCGACCGGGCGTATTGGCGTCAAGGTGTGGATCTACAAGGGTGACATTCTGCCCTACCAGTTGACGAACGCGGAGAAGATCGTGCGCGAGGCCGCGATGGCCGCCGGTGACGCGGTGCCCAGCGCCTCGGGTGGTGCGGCCAAGGGAGTCGTGCGAGCGGGCGGCGGTCGTCGTCGCGTCGAATCCGCCGCGGAGCCGGCCCCGGCCCCGGCCCCGGCCGTCGCGTCGCCCTCGGCCGACGCCGTCGTGGCATCGGTGATCGCCGAAACGGCGATGGAGGAGACCGTGGCCACGCTGAGTGAGGTGGCGGCGAGCGAAGCGCTGGCGAGCGATCTGCTCGCGGTAGGTGACGAGGTGGAGCGTCAGTTGAGCGTCGAGGAGGAGATCGAGCGGCGTACGGCGAGCGATCACACCGACACGCCACACTTTCGAAAGGACGTGGAGTAGTCATGTTGATGCCCCGTAAGGTTCGCCACCGCAAGCAGCAGCGTGGCCGCATGCCCGGTATGGCCAAGGGAGGTACGGAGCTCGCTTTCGGTGACTTCGGTATTCAGGCCCTCGAGCGTGGCTGGATTACGGCGCGCCAGATTGAAGCGGCTCGTATCGCGATGACTCGTCACGTGCGACGTGGCGGCAAAGTCTGGATCCGCGTCTTTCCCGACAAGCCGGTCACCCAGAAGCCGGCCGAGACCCGTATGGGATCGGGCAAAGGAAACCCCGAGTTCTGGGTGGCGGTGGTCAAGCCCGGTCGTGTGATGTTCGAGTTGGGAGGCGTTGATGAGGCGCTGGCTCGCGCCGCGATGGAGCGTGCGATCCAGAAGTTGCCCATCAAGGCGAAGTTCATCGTGCGTCCCGGAACGCACGGCACACCGGAGGTGACGATCTGATGGCCAAGACACGAGAACGTCTGGCGGAGTTGCGCCTGCTCGGTGATCAGGAACTAGTGGAGCGCCTGAGCGAGGGCCGCCGCGAATTGTTCAATCTGCGTTTCCAGCTGGCGACCGGCCAGTTGGACAACTCAGCTCGGCTCGGGGACGTGCGTCGCGACATTGCGCGCCTGGCCACGTTCCTGCGTCAGCGAGAGATTGCGGCCGCCGAGGCCGCGCAAGAAGGTGAGTCATGAGTGATGCCCCCAACGAGACAGTCCGCGAGAACCCGCGCAAGGTGCGCGAGGGAGTCGTGGTGTCGGACAAAATGGCCTCGACGCTGGTCGTCGCGGTCAACGAGCGGGTACGTCACGCCCGTTACGGTAAGACGGTGCAGCGTACGAAGAAGTTGTACGTGCACGACGCGGAGAACGAGGCTCACGTCGGCGACCGAGTTCGCGTGGTCGAGACGCGTCCTCTCTCGAAGCTGAAGCGCTGGCGTCTGACCGAGATCGTGGAGCGTGCACGATGATCCAGCAGGAGTCCCGACTCAAGGTGGCCGACAACAGCGGCGCCAAGGAAGTGCTCTGCATTCGTGTCCTCGGTGGCTCGCGTCGCCGGTACGCCTCGATTGGTGACGTGTTCATCGCTACCGTGAAGGACGCGATCCCCGGCGCCGCCGTGAAGAAGGGCGACGTCGTGCGGTGCGTGGTCGTGCGCACGGCTAAGGAGAAGCGCCGTCCCGACGGTTCGTACATCAAGTTCGACGAGAACGCCGCCGTTCTGATCAACGATCAGCTCCAGCCGCGCGGGACGCGCATCTTTGGTCCCGTGGGCCGCGAGCTGCGCGACAAGAAGTTCATGCGCATTATTTCGCTGGCGCCGGAGGTGCTGTGATGAAGATCCGTAAGGGTGACGAGGTGCTGGTGATCGCCGGCAAGTTCCGCGGCGAGCGTTCGCGCGTGGAAGAGGCGCTGCCGCAGCGTGACATGGTGGTGCTGGACGGTCTCAACATCGCGAAGCGGCACACCAAGTTGGCGGGCGCCAACATGCAGGCGGGCATCATCGACAAGGTGATGCCGATGCACGTGTCGAACGTGAGCCTGTGGTGTTCGGGTCACAAGGGCCCGGCCAAAGCGGGCTATCGCGAGGTAGACGGCACCAAGGTGCGCGTGTGCCGTAAGTGTGGGGAGGCACTATGAGCGTGCGACCACGTCTCAAGGTTCGCTACGACGACGAGATTCGCGAGGCGCTGCGCGTCGAATTGGGTCTCGAGAACATCATGCAGGTGCCCCGGCTCGAGAAGATTGTTCTTAACTCGGGCGTGGGTCGTGCTACTCAGCAGGCCTCGTTGCTCGAGGGGGCTCAGCGTGACCTCGAGATGATTACCGGCCAGAAGCCCGTGGTGACGCGGGCGACGCAGTCGATCGCGAGTTTCAAGTTGCGCGAAGGTCAGCCGATTGGCGTCAAGGTGACGCTGCGTGGCACCCGCGCGTGGGAGTTCTTCGATCGTCTGATCAGCCTCGCCATTCCGCGCATCCGCGACTTCCGGGGACTGTCGCCGCGCTCCTTTGACGGTCACGGCAACTACACGTTCGGCGTCAATGACCAGTTGATCTTTCCTGAGATCGACTACGACAAGATCGACGCGCCGCGGGGGTTCGACATCACGATCGTGACCACGGCGACCAACGACGAGCAGGGCCGCGCGTTCCTTCGCGCGTACGGCTTCCCCTTCAAGCAGGAGAATCGATAGTTATGGCGAAGAAAGCCCTTCGGATCAAGCAGCAGCAGACTCCCAAGTTCTCGACGCGCGCGTACACGCGCTGCGAGCGCTGCGGCCGGCCGCGCTCGGTGTACCGCAAGTTTGGCCTGTGCCGTATCTGCCTTCGCGAGATGGTGCACGCGGGCGAGGTTCCGGGCGTGACCAAGGCGAGTTGGTAGGAGAGACGCGATGACAATGACTGACCCCATCGCCGACATGTTGACGCGCATCCGCAACGCCAACGCCGCCGCGTTCGACAACGTATCGATGCCGAGTTCGAAGCTCAAGGAGAACCTGGCTCGTGTGCTGGAGCGTGAAGGCTTCATTGCGGGATTCCGCGTGACGCCGAACACCGACAAGCCGGGCTCGACGCTGAAGATTGACCTTAAGTACGCCGAGGATCGGCGCAAGTCGATCATCGGTATCAAGCGAGTCTCCAAGCCCGGTCTGCGAATCTATAAGAAGTCCGACCAGATGCCCAAAGTTCTCGGTGGCGTGGGCGTCGCCGTCGTGTCCACCAGCCGTGGGCTGATGACCGACCGTGAAGCGCGCAAGGCCCGTTTGGGTGGCGAGGTGCTCTGCTATGTCTGGTAACACTGCGACGAGAAAGGAAGTGCGCTGATGTCGCGTATCGGTCGAAATCCGATCACGGTGCCCGCGGCCGTCACGGTGAGCGTGTCCGACAACGTCGTCACGGTCACGGGGCCTCAGGCCACCCTCAGCCGCGTACTTCCCGAGGGCATCACGCTCTCCCAGGAAGGCGATGTTCTGAGTGTCGAGCGCGCGAGCGACGAGACGCGCCAGCGTGCACTACACGGCCTGACGCGCACTCTGGTCTCCAATATGGTGACCGGCGTCACGAGCGGCTGGACCAAGGAGTTGGAGATCATCGGCGTGGGTTACCGCGCCGCCACCTCGGCGCCCACCGTGCTCGACCTGGCGTTGGGTTACTCGCACCCGGTGCAGTTTCGCGCTCCCGAGGGAGTGACCTTCGATGTTCCCACCCCGACGCGCGTCGTGGTCAAGGGACCCGATAAGGAGGTCGTGGGCCAGGTGGCCGCGTCCATCCGCAAGCTCCGCAAGCCCGAGCCCTACAAGGGCAAGGGAGTGCGCTACCTCGGTGAGCGGGTGGCGCGCAAGGCAGGAAAGGCAGCGAAGTAAATGGCCCGCACTACTCGTGAGTTGCGTCAGCGCCGTCACGCACGCATCCGGCGCCGGTTGGCCGGCACCGCGTTGCGTCCCCGCGTCGCGCTGAGCCGCTCCCACAAGCACATCTCCGCGCAGATCATCGACGACGACGCCGGGCGCACCCTGGCCGCCGCCTCGTCGGTGGAGCCCGCGCTGCGTTCCGTCTCGGGCGGCAACATCGCCGGAGCCAAGGCGGTCGCGGCCCTGCTGAGTGAGCGGGCTCGCGCTGCCGGCATCACCACCGTGGTCTTCGATCGCGGCGGCTACGACTACCACGGCCGCGTCGCCGCCTTCGCCGACGAGCTACGCGCCGGAGGACTGGAGTTCTAATGAGCGATCTCGAACAGTACGAGGAGCGCACCATCAAGGTGAACCGCGTGTCCAAAGTGGTGAAGGGTGGGCGTCGCTTCTCCTTCACGGCCCTGATGGTCATCGGGGACGGCAAGGGTCGCGTCGGTCTGGGCTACGGCAAGGCCAAAGAGGCCGGTCTGGCCGTGCAGAAGGGGATTGAGGAGGCGCGCAAGAACCTCTTCGACGTACCGCTCGCGGGGTCGACGATCGTCTATCCCGTCATCGGATCCTCGGGTGCGGGCCGGGTGCTCATGAAGCCCGCGGCTCCGGGCACCGGGGTTATCGCCGGTGGGGCCGCACGCGCGATCCTCGAGATGGCCGGAGTGAAGGACATCATCGCCAAGTCGTTGGGCTCCTCTAACGGCATCAACGTCGCTCACGCCACCATCGAGGGGCTCAAGCAGTTGCGTCGCCCCGAGGAGATCGCGTCCTCGCGCGGCCACGTCATCGATCACGTTATCCCGTCGGGAACGTTGCGGGCCTACCGCGAGCGTCAGCGCGAGGGTGATCTCTTCAAGACGGAAGGGGTGTCATGAATCGCGTCAAGGTCACGCAGGTTCGCTCGTCGATCGGCACGAAGCCTAAGCACCGTGGAACGCTTCGCGCGCTGGGGCTGCGCGGCATCGGCCAGTCGAATGTGCTGGCCGATCGTCCCGAGATCCGGGGCATGATCGCCCGGGTGCCGCACTTGATCACTGTGGAAGAGGTGAGCGAATGAAGTTGCACGAGCTAAAGGCTCCCCGTGGCGCCACGCACCGCAAGAAGGTCGTGGGGCGCGGTATCGCCGGCAAGGGCGGCAAGACCGCCGGTCGCGGTACCAAGGGCCAGAAGGCACGCCGACAGATCCCCGCCGGGTTCGAGGGTGGGCAGTTGCCGCTCATCCAGCGCATTCCTAAGTTGAAGGGGTTTACGAACCCGTTCCGCGTCGCCTACACCCCCGTGAACCTCGACGCCCTCGCGGCGCTCGGTGTCACCGACGTGACCTACGAGGTACTGGTCGACCGGGGTCTGGCGCGACGTCGCGACCTGGTCAAAGTCCTCGGCCGCGGCACGCTGAGCACGGCACTACACGTGCAGGCCCACGCGTTCTCGGCCACGGCGCGCGCCGCGATTGAGTCGGCGGGTGGCACGGTGGTCGTGCTCGACAAGCCCTTCGCCGTGCGTCCGCCCGCGGCGGGCAACCAGCACCAGAACCGGTAGTCCTCGTGCTGACACGACTCGCCAATATCTTCCGGGTCCCGGACCTTCGTAACAAGGTCCTGTTCACCGTGGCGATTATCGGCCTGTACCAGTTGGGTGCCAACCTGCCGATTCCCGGCGTGAGCTGGTCCCAGGTGCAGTTGCTCCAGTCCAAGGCGGGAGCCAGCGGCGTGCTGGGCTTTCTTAACCTGTTCTCGGGCGGAGCCCTGACACGACTCGCCGTTTTCGGTCTAGGCGTGATGCCCTACATCACGAGCTCGATCGTCATCCAGTTGCTGACGACGGTCATTCCGAAGTTGACCGAGTGGCGCGACGAGGGTCCGGTAGGCCAGAAGAAGATCACTCAGACGACTCGCTACCTGACCATCGGCCTGGCGCTGTTGCAGTCGACGGGACTCATCTACGCCTTCCACGGCCACGACCAGGCGCTACTGGGCTTCAATATCGACCTCATTCCCAAGTTCACGATCTGGCTCGGGCTGTTCATGGTGTTGGTGATGACCGCGGGGACGGCATTCGTCATGTGGCTGGCGGAGTTGATCACCCAGCGCGGCGTTGGTCAGGGCATGAGCCTGTTGATCTTCGCCAACGTGGTGGCCGGCATCCCCTCGGGCGGCGAGGCGGTCTACTCCGAGGGTGGCGTCTTCAAGTTCGTGATCATCCTGGTGGTGTCGATCGCCCTACTGGTGCTGATCGTCTTCATGGACAACGGGCAGCGGCGCATTCCCGTCACCTTCGCGCGCCGAGTGGTGGGTCGCCGCGAGATGGGCGGCAACTCGACCTACATCCCGCTTAAGGTCAACCAGTCCGGCGTGATTCCGATCATCTTCGCCTCATCAGTACTGTACATACCGGTGTTGCTGTCCAACGTGGTGCCGTGGGCGAGCTTCCAGAGCTTCGTTAACTCGTCGCTGCACCCGACCAGCTTCTTCTACATCATCTCGGACTTCGTTCTGATTCTGGCCTTTACGTTCTTCTACGTCTATATCGCCTTCGAGCCTCACCAGCAGGCCGAACTGCTGCGCCAGCAGGGTGGATTCGTGCCCGGCATCCGGCCGGGCCTGCCCACCGAGCGCTACTTCGCCAAGATGCTGAGCCGCATCACCACGGTGGGAGCGCTCTTCCTGGCGTCGGTCGCGGTGATTCCGAGCATCCTGATGGCGTTGTGGAACATCAACCGGTTCCCCTACTACGGCGTGACGCTTCTTATCGCGGTCGGCGTGGCCCTGGAGACGATGCGCCAGATCGACAGCCAGTTGATGATGCGTAACTACGAAGGCTTCCTGAAGAAGTAGCCATGGCGCGACTCTTCCTGGTGGTGCTGGGTAAACAAGGGGCGGGCAAGGGTACGCAGTGCGAGCGGCTGGCGTCGCGCCACGGCGTCGTGCACGTGTCGACGGGCGACATCCTGCGCGCCGCGGTCCAGGCGGACAGCCCGCTGGGCCGCGACGTGGCGGCGGTTCTCGAGGCCGGCGAGCTGGTCTCCGACGACCTCGTGAATCGTTTGGTGGCCGAGCGGCTCGCTCAACCCGACGCCGTCCGCGGCGCGCTGTTCGACGGCTATCCCCGCACGCTCGATCAGGCGCGCTCGCTAGATTCTCAACTCGGTGATGACGGTGTCAAGGCCTGCATCAACCTCGACATCCCCACCGCGCTCGTGAGCGAGCGACTCTCCTCGCGCCGGGTCTGCGAGGGATGCGGCGCCACCTACACCGCGACCGACCCCGACGCGCTGGCCGCGCTCTGTCACGCGTGCGGAGGGCGGGTCGTGCAGCGCGCGGACGATCAACCCGAGGCCATTGCCGCACGCTTGGCGGCCTACGAGCGCGACACGGCGCCCCTGCTTGACTACTACGCGGCCCGGGGGCTGCTGGTGCGCGTCGACGGTGCGGGAACTCCGGACGAGGTGACCGCCGCACTCGAGGCGGTACTGGCCGAGCGGGGTCTGGAGTGAGGCGCTCGCGCGACGAACTCGACAAGATGCGCCGTGCCGGCCGCGTCGTGGCCGAGATGCACGAGGCCACTCGCGCGGCGATCCGTCCCGGTGTAACCACGGCGCGACTGAACGAGGTCGCCGCCGACGTGCTCGAGCGGCGCGGCGCCCGGTCGAACTTCCTCCACTACCACGGCTTTCCGGCCGTCATCTGCACGAGCCCTAACGACATGATTGTGCACGGCATACCGGGCGCTCGGGTGCTGGAGGAGGGCGACATCATCTCAGTGGACTGCGGGGCGATCGTCGAGGGCTACCACGGGGACGCGGCCTACACCGCCCCGGTGGGCGAGGTGAGCGACGAGGCGCGTCGACTGATCGAGGTAACCGAGCGGTCACTGTGGGCCGGTATCGATCACCTGGTGATCGGTGAGCGTCTTCACGAGGTGGGTCGGGCGGTGCAGCGCGTCGCGGAGGCGGCCGGGTACTCGGTCGTGCGCGAGTACGTCGGGCACGCCATCGGCACCGCCATGCACGAGAGCCCCCAGGTGCCGAACTACTGGCCGGGGACGCCGGGGCCCACGCTGAAGTCGGGAATGGTCTTCGCGGTCGAGCCGATGGTGAACGTCGGCGGCTACGACACCTACGTGCTCGATGACGGGTGGGGTGTCATGACCGCTGACGGGTCGTTGTCGGCCCACTTCGAGCACACGATCGCCGTGACCGACGAGGGTCCCGAGGTCTTCACGCGGCTCTAGGTGGCGAGCCGCGTCGTCGCGGGTGGCGGACCGACTAGTCGAGGTGGTGGCGCTGCGCTTGGCGTTGGGCGAAGAGGGCGGCCTCGGTGCGCCGCTGGAAGCCGAGTTTGGCTAGCAGGTTCGAGACGTAGTTCTTCACGGTCTTCTCGGCGAGGAACATGACGTTAGCGATCTCGCGATTGGAGAGACCCTCGCTCAGTAGCTCGAGGATTCGCCGCTCCTGTCCGCTCAGGCTCTCCAGGCGTACGTCTTCGCTGATCTGGCGACGTAGTCGTTCGCGGGCACGCTCGATCTGATCGGTCGTGAGCAGCGTCTCGCCCTCGGCGACGCGACGAATGGCGTCCACGAGCTCGTCGCCGTGCACGTTCTTTAGCACGTAGCCCCGCGCCCCCGCCAGCACGGCGGCGTTCATGGCTTCGTTGTCGGAGAAGGAGGTGAGCATCAGGCACGCGAGGCCGGGGTGGCGCTCGCGTAGCGTGCGGCACAGGTCGACCCCGCTGCCGTCGGGCAGACGGACGTCGAGCACCGCGACGTCCAGCACGCTGGCGTCGATTTCGTCGGCGTCGGCCAGCGATCCGGCCTCGGCGACGACGCGAAGGTCGTCGTTCATCTCCAAGAGGTCGCGTAGCCCTCGGCGCACGATCTCGTGATCGTCGACCAGCAGGATGCGAATCACGTCAGTCCAGCCGGTACGCGGTCCACGTCACCAGTGTGCCACGTCCCGGTGTCGAGTCGACTACGCACTCGCCACCGAGCTCACGGGCGCGCGAGGCGAGGTTGCGCAGGCCGCGACCGCCTCCCGTGGGGACGGCGAAGCCGACGCCGTCGTCGCGCACGCTGAGAGCCACCCGGTCCTCGTCGACGCGGACGCTCACTCGCGCCTCGCGCGCGGCGGCGTGGCGCGCCACGTTCGAGAGAGTCTCGCGCAGTGCCTGGACGAGGTGGCGGCCGACGTGCTTACCGACCTGGTGATCGAGACCGGGGGCGATCTCGAGCTCGACCTTGATACCCAGGCGCTCGGCCACTTCGCCCGACAGGGTGGTCAGGCGCTCCTCCAGACTGGCCCCCTCGAAGTCATCCTGGTCGATTTCGAAGATCGTCGTGCGGATCTCGTGAATCGTCGCGTCCAGTTCGTTGAGAGCGACCTCCACGCGGTTATGGGTATCCTCGTCGAGGTCTCGCGAGGCGGCCAACTGGAGAGACAGCCCTACGCCGAAGAGGCGCTGGATGACGGTGTCGTGCAGGTCGCGCGCGAGGCGCTCGCGCTCCTCACTCAGGGTCAATTCACGCAAGTTACGACGCAGGCGAGCCTGGTCGATAACGAGCCCGGCCGCGCGGCCGAACGCACGAAGCAGCGCCTCGTCGTCGTCGTCGAAGGGCTGACCGTCGAGTCGGTCAGTGAGGTAGAGGTTGCCGTAGACGTGGCCGTCGCTGGTCGTGATCGGCACGCCGAGGAATCGCTCCATGACGGGGTGGTGGGGCGGGAAGCCCGAGGAGCCCTCGTGGTGGGCGAGATCGTCCACTCGCACCGACGTGGCGGCGCGAATCGTTTCGCCGAGCACGCCGTGACCGTGGGGCGCGTGGCCGATGGCGGCGCGCGTGGCGTCGTCGACGCCGTACGTGAGAAAGCGCGACAGGGTCTGTCCGTCCGTGGCGATGATCCCCAGCGCTCCGTAGCGCGCGCCCACGAGTCCACTCGCGCCCTCCACGATGGCGTGCAACAGATCATTCAGGTGAGCCGGAGTCTCGATGAGCAGCATGGCGTCAATCAGGGCGTGGAGGCGAGCCGGCTGGGTGATGCGATGATACGTCACGTCCGCCAGTGTTTCACACCCTGGCGAGGGGCGTCGACGGGCTAGCTCACGCGCTGTCCGATGACCACGGACAGCGGCAGGGTGAGGAGGGCCGCGCCCGTGGCGACGGCCGCACGCAGGGGCGCGGAGGGCGTCTCGTCGGGCGACGCGACGGCGCCGATGCCCGAGGCCATGACCGACCACGTCGCGCCGTTGTCTTCGAGTCCGTCGATCTGCACCGAGAGCACGTCGCCGCGTCGTGCGGCGGCCAGCACCGCGTCTTCCGTGCTCGTCAGCAACAGTCGGTGGTCACTGACCACGTCGATGCGCGCGGGAAGCGCCGCGGGTAGGCACCGTATCGAGATCACCACGCGCGCGTAGGCGGCGGCGCGCAGCAGCTCCAGACACGTGGCGCGTTCCAGCGTCGTACGCGTCAGACGATCCCCCGGTACATCCATCCGTCCAGCATGGCGGGATCGCGCGGTTTACTCCTAGGGCCTCCAGTCACAATTTGGCCACGGCGAGACGGCGAGGTAGCCATCGTCCCAACTCGGACGCGGGTTGCGTGGCCGCCTTAGGGCTAAATTAATGACGGTGTCTGATCCGGAGCGCGTCAGTCTGAAGGAGGCCGCGGCACGCCTTGGGGTGCACTACATGACGGTGTATCACTACGTACGTACGGGTCGTCTGGCGGCGCGGCGCGGCGCGGCCACGTGGTCGGTGGCGGTGGACGATCTTGAGGCCCTGCGGGCGGGCGAGGTTCCGCGCGGCGTCCGTCCCCCGGTTCCGCGACCCTCGCGGCTGGTTGATCGGCTGGTGGCGGGAGATGAGGGCGGAGCGTGGCGCGTGGTGGAGGACGCGATGGCCTCGGGTCGTGATCCCGCGGCGGTGTACCTCGAGATTCTGATACCGGCCCTGCGCCTAATAGGTGAGCGTTGGGAGTGTGGCGAACTGTCGGTGGCCGGTGAACACCGCGCCAGCGTGGTCGCCGCGCGGCTCGTGGGACGTCTCGGCCCGCGTTTCGTGCGCCGCGGCCGTCATCGCGGTGCGGTGGTGTTGGGGGCGGTCGCGGGCGAGCGTCACGCGCTGCCCGGGGCGATTTTGGCTGACTTGCTGCGCGGGCGGGGTTTTGAGGTACTCGATCTCGGCGTCGGCACGCCGGCCGCGTCCTTCGTCGAAACGGCCCGCACGGCCGATCGACTGGTTGCTGTTCTCATTGGGGCTACGAGTGCGGGATACGAGGCGTCCGTGAGTGAAGCGATCGACCTCCTGCACCGCGCGGAGATCTCCGCGAGCGTTCTCGTCGGCGGAGGCGCGGTGCCTGGCGCCGACGAGGCGCGCCGTCTCGGTGCCGACGGTTGGAGCGGTTCGACCGCGCGGGATGCTCTCGCGTCAGTGGAACGCCTCGCGCGCGAGGCGACGAGTGGTCCCTAGGACCGAGTCGCCGTGCGCAGCGGTGCACGCCACTGGCCGCGCGTGAGCACCATTTGGACGTCACTGACGTGGCGCTCGAGGAAGGCACCCTCGCAGTAGCACAGGTACATGCGCCAGAGTCGACGGAACCGCTCACCGAGTCCCAGGGCCGTGACGTCGTGGGCGTTGTGGTCGAGGTTCGCGCGCCACCGCGCCAGGGTCTCGGCGTAGTGGCGTCCAATATCCTCCAGGTCCACGACGCGTAGGTCGCTCGACGCGGTGCTCGATCGGACTATCGACTCAATCGAGGGCAGAAAACCACCGGGAAAGATCATCTCCTTGATGAAGTCGCGATGGGTTGTGGCGCGTTCGTAACTGCGATCGTCGATCACGATGGCCTGCAGTGCCATCACTCCGTCGGGGCGTAGCAGTCGGGCGCAGGTCGAGAAGAAGGTGTCCTGTTGGCGCCAGCCGATGGCCTCGATCATCTCGATTGAGACCAGTTTGTCGTAGACACCACCGATTTCGCGGTAGTCGCGATTCACGACCCGCACTCGGTCCTGAAGGCCCGCCTCGCGCACGCGGCGGCACGTGTAGTCGTACTGGGCGTCCGAGATAGTGACCGTCGTCACGCGGGCGCCGTAGTGCGACGCCGCGTGAAGCGCGAAGCCGCCCCATCCGGTTCCGATCTCCAGCAGGTGATCGTTGGCGGTGAGGTCAATCTTTCGACATAGCCGGTCCATCTTCGCGGTGGACGCCGCAGTGAGCGACATCGAGGGGTCCTCGAAGATAGCGCAGGAGTACATCATCGTGTCGTCGAGCATCAGCGCGAAGAACTCGTTGGAGAGGTCGTAGTGCGCGCGCACGTTGGCGCGGTCGCGCGTGAGGTCGCGGCGGTCCAGGTGTCGCCACGGGGCCCGCACGGGGGCCAGTGCGCGGGCCCAGCGGTCGGCTCGTTGGCTCCAGGGCGTCACGGCCCGCGCCAGAATTTGGATGAGTGCCGTGAGGTCATCGCAGTCCCACCACCCGTCCGCGTAACTTTCGGCGAGACCCACCGAGCCCCGTCGCAGAACCGCGGCGAAGGAGCGTGGGTCGTGTACCTCGACGCGCACGACGGGCGGCGTCTGGCCAATACGGCGCGTGCGTCCCTCGTCAACCAGAAGTATGGTGCCGGACGCGAGGTTGTCGAGCAGGTGATGCGCCACGCGGCGCGCGAGGGCGCTCACGAGATCGGCGAGGGCGCGACGGGTTCGCCGGTCGCGCGCGCCACGCGACGGCGGTGGAAGGGGGCGCCCTTGCGCCATAGCGTGAGGGCTTCGCGATAGATCCCCGCCGAGACCGCGTAGGTTCTCAGCGGACGTCGCCAGACGGCGCGCGCGAGTTCGTCGTGCGTCGCCGCACGGCGCGTCAGGAGCAGGTTGGCGTCGAAGAGTCGCGTGTCCCCCTGACGGTTGCCCAGATGGACGGCGAGCGTCGCGTCCGGCGTGGTCCAGTGCATCTCGTACTCGTGGTCCATACCGAGAAAGGGTGACACGTGCATCTCCTTGGCGAAGCGCGCGTGGTGGTCGCGTCCGTCGACAACGTACACGTGGCGCTCGTGCCAGGGAGTACTCGTCACCTCGAGGACGACCGCTTCGACCCTCGTGGTGTCGTCGTCGTAGCAGTAGTAGAGCGTGAGCGGGTTGAAGAGCCAGCCCCAGGTGCGCAACTGACCGAGCAGTACGACGGGTCCGCGTGGTCGAGTACCGAGGTGCTCGGCGACGACGTCGCGTACGGCGTCGTCGAGGGGAGTGGCCGGGTCTCCGAGGTAGTCGCGCCGACGAAAGCGTATCGGGCTCCAGCGCGTCGCCGACCAGAACGGTTGGCTCGCGACGAGCTCAGTGAGTTCATCGAGGACAAGGTAGACCATCGTCACGCGCCGCCTGAAGGAGTGCGCCACCTGGCCAGTGGCCGGTGTCGCGAGTCGGTGGTGCGTGACGACTCCGTCGTAGAGGGCGCTCGTCACTGTGCCCTTCACTACGCCCTCCCCCGCGCACTCGTGGTTCTCGCGCCCGCGCCTATCGCGTCGCAGACCGCCACCGCACTGCGCGCGCCGTCTTCGTGGAAACCGTAGCCCCAGTACGCGCCCGCGAAGGAGACGCCGTCGCGACCGTTGATCTCGTGGTGGCGACGCTGAGCTTTCAGGGCAGCGGAGTCCAGGATGGGGTGCCAGTACGTGCGCGACCAGATCACTCGCTCGGACGCGACTGCCTCGGGCGCGTTCAGGGTCAGGCACACGGGGGTGGAGGTAGTCAGTCCCTGGAGGCGACTGAGATCGTAGGTAAGCGTGGGGGCGGACGCCGTGGTGGAGAAGTGATGCCAGTTCCAGCTCGCTCGCGCGCGGCGCCGACGCGCCAGGAGCGAGGGGTCGGTGTGCAATGTCGCCACGTTGGCACGGTAGCGAATCGCGGAGAGAATGTCGCGTTCGTCGTCGCTCGGCTCGCTTAGCAGGCGTAGCGCCTGGTCGGAGTGGGTGGCCAGAATGACGTGGTCCACGTGAACGACCTCGCCACGTTCGGTCGTGAGCGTCACGCCTCCGGCCTCGCGGGTCACCGCCGCGACGGCGACGCCCAAGCGCACGTGATCACCGAGGGGGTCGAGTATGGCGTCCACGTAGCGCCGCGATCCGCCCACGACCGTGCGCCACTCGGGCCGGTCACCCAGGCTCAGCAGTCCGTGGTTGTGGAAGAACTCGACGAACGCACGCGCGGGAAACTCGGTGAAGACGGTGGGGTCCGCGGACCAAATCGCGGAGCCCATCGGGATCAAATACCAGTCGCGAAAACCCCTCGACCAGCTGCTTCGCGCGAGGAACGCCTCGAGGGTGAGGTCCAGGTCGTCCGGCTCGGTGAGTAGAGCGCGGGCGGCACGGTTGAAACGGACCACGTCGCTTAGCATGCGCACGAAGGCCGGGCGTAAGAGATTGCGGGGCTGAGCGAAGATCGTTGACGGCGAGGAGCCACTCCACTCGATCTGCGCGTCGCTGTCCGAGACGGCGAAGCTCATGTCGCTGGACCGCGACGTGACGCCGAGCTCGTCGAGGAGCCGCGAAAAGATGGGGTAGTTGCGCTCGTTGAAGACGATGAAGCCAGTATCAATGGCGTGAGTTCGCCCGTCGATCTCGACGGTGACGGTGTGGGCATGCCCCCCGGGGCGATCCTCGGCCTCGAAGACGGTGACGTCGTGGTGGGGGGCGAGTAGGTGCGCGCAGGTCAGTCCCGCCACCCCCGTCCCGACAATCGCGATGCGCACTGGGCAACCTCCTCGTACTGCCGTACGCGGGTCGCGACGGTTCAGGGTATTTTAGTGCTAAAATATGGTGACGATTCCACTCCGGAGGTTTATGGCTCGTTTTCTCACCACCATCGACTCCACTGGCGATCCCGACGCGACCTTCGCGTACCTCGCGGACTTCGCCCACGCGGGGCAGTGGGATC
Organism: Actinomycetes bacterium; assembly: GCA_021793395.1. Classification (GTDB taxonomy): domain Bacteria; phylum Actinomycetota; class Acidimicrobiia; order Acidimicrobiales; family RAAP-2; genus RAAP-2. Next base: position 40,054 of record JAJYSU010000008.1, on the reverse strand, counting down.
CCAGCGTCGTGGAGGCGCGTCGCGTCGACGAGGGGCCGGCGGGGACGGGTTCGCGCTTCGCGCTGGTCGTGTCGTTCGCCGGGCGTCGCGTGCCCCTCGAGTACGTCATCACGGAAGCGGACGCTCCCCGACGGGTCGTTCTGCGAGCGGAGAATCGGTTCTTTCGCTCCGCCGACACCATCACCGTCTCCCCTCGGACGGGCGGCTCGCGTGTGACCTACGACGCGCGCCTGACGCCCAAGGGGGCGTTGTGGCTTCTGGCTTGGCCGCTCGCGCTGACCTTTCGCCGAGTGGGTGAGCGCGCCCGACGCGGGCTTGTGCGGTCCCTCACCACGTGAGGCACCACGTGAGCTACTCGGCACGACTGGCCGATACGGCGCTCGAGGCGAGCGTCGTGGGCAGTTTTTCGCGCGTCGGATACGAGATACGTCGTCACGTGGATCACTGGGAACCGTTCACGCCTCGGCCGGGTGCGACGGCTGTGGTCACGGGCGCGACGTCGGGGATAGGACTCGCCACGGCAACCGGACTGGCTCGTCTCGGGTTCACGGTCCTCATCGTCGGCCGCGATGACGGTCGGACCCGTCGCGCCCGTGAGATGATCGTCGCGGCCAGCGCCCACCGTGACGTGGACTACGTCCTGGCGGACATGGCAGATCTCGCGTCGGTGCACGCGGCCGCCGCGTGGGTGACCTCGCGTGTGGATCACCTCGACGTCCTGGTACACAACGCCGGAGCCATCACTCCGACGCGCACGCTGGTGTCGCCGGGCGTGGACGTGACGGTGGCCTCCCAACTGCTGGGCCCGTTCCTTCTCACTCGTGAGTTGAGTGATACCTTGGCGCGCGGCGACACTGGGCGAGTCGTGACGGTGTCCTCGGGAGGGCTCTACACGCAGCGCTTCACTCTCGGCGCCCTCGAGGACCAGAGCGGACCCTACGACGGCGCCACCCAGTACGCGCGGGTCAAGCGGGCGCAGGTGGTGCTCACCCGAGAGTGGGCCCGCCGGTTCGATCCCGCCCAGGTGGTGGCCCACGTCATGCACCCGGGATGGGTGGACACACCCGGACTGCGCGCGTCGCTTCCGGGCTTTGCGCGGGTGATGGGGCCGTGGCTGCGCACGCCCGACCAGGGAGCGGACACCGTCGTGTGGCTGGCCAGCGCCGCGCCGGCGCGGGCCGTGAGCGGTGCTCTGTGGCTGGATCGACGGCGTCGTCACGAACACGCCGTGCCGTGGACCCGTTCGATCGACCCACTGGCCGACCAGGCGGCGCTCTGGGAGTGGTGCGCCGCGCGCGTGGCCCCCGCGCGTCGCGGGCCGCCGTCACCCGGGTCCGGCGTCGCGCGCTTCGTCTCCCCCTAGACTGCACCACGACCGGTAAGTGATCGACGTCAGTGGCCGCGGTGGCTCTCTTTTGCGTTTCCGCTCTTTTCCGGTAGACTAATAAGCCGACCTCTCGACGCGTTCGTGAGGTCCCGCGTGCGGGAGCGTTGCCCCCGCACGCCCCGTGGTGCCGTAACAAGGAGAAGGAACCTGAGTAAGCCAAAGGAAGATGCGTTCACCGTCGAGGGAACCGTGGTGGAGCCACTGCCCAACGCGATGTTTCGCGTGGAGCTGGAGAACGGGTACACCGTCCTCGCGCACAGTTCGGGCAAGATGCGCATGCACCGTATCCGTATCCTGCCGGGGGACAAGGTGCAGGTCGAGATCACGCCCTACGACATGACCCGTGGCCGCATCACCTACCGCTACAAATAACTCTGGTTCGATCGAGAGAGACACGAGATGAAGGTTCGCGCGAGCGTCAAGCCGATGTGTGAGAAGTGCAAAGTCATCAAGCGGGAGGGTCACGTTCGCGTGATCTGTGAGAACCCGCGCCACAAGCAGCGTCAGGGCTAGAGAGGACGAGTATGGCCCGTATTTCCGGAGTCGACATTCCGCGCGAGAAGCGCACGGTTATCGCGTTGACCTACATCTTCGGCATCGGTTCGACGGTCGCGAGTCAGATCTGCGCCGCGACCGGGGTGGACGAGTCCACGCGCGTCAAGGACCTCTCCGACGCCGAGGTCAACAAGTTGCGCACCTACATCGACCAGAACGTGACGGTCGAGGGTGACCTGCGACGTGACGTGGCCCAGGACATCAAGCGCAAAATGGAGATCAACTGCCTGCAGGGGATTCGACACCGCAAGGGGCTGCCGGTACACGGCCAGCGCACGCGGACTAACGCACGCACTCGCAAGGGGCCCAAGCGCACCGTCGCCGGCAAGAAGAAAGTGACCAAGTAGATGGCCAAGCCCACCCCGACCCGCAAGGTCCGGCGCAAGGAGCGCAAGAACGTCGCCTTCGGCGTCGCGCACATCAAGAGTTCGTTCAACAACACGATCGTGTCGATCACCGACCCCGAGGGCAACGTCCTGTCCTGGGCGTCGTCGGGCAACGTGGGCTTCAAGGGTTCGCGCAAGTCCACGCCTTTCGCCGCTCAGCTGGCGGCGGAGAAGTGCGCCCGCGCGGCGATGGAGCACGGAGTGAAGAAGGTCGACGTGCTCGTACGGGGCCCCGGATCGGGTCGTGAGACCGCGATTCGCTCGCTCGCCGCGGCGGGCATTGAGGTTGTCGCGATCAAAGACGTGACGCCGCTGCCGCACAACGGCTGCCGTCCCAAGAAGCGTCGTCGAGGTTAAGGAAGACCATGGCTCGTTATACAGGACCCGTGTGCCGGCTCTGCCGCCGCGAACGTACCAAGTTGTACCTGAAGGGGGAGCGCTGCTTCTCTTTGAAGTGCCCCGTCTCGGAGAACTCCGATCGCCAGACCCGGGCGTTCCCGCCGGGTATGCACGGACGTGATCGTCAGCGTCAGGGCTCGGAGTACCTCACCCAGTTGCGCGAGAAGCAGAAGGCGCGGCGCACCTACGGGCTGTTGGAGAAGCAGTTCCGTAATCTCTACGAAGAGGCCAGTCGACGCCCCGGCATCACGGGCACGAATTTGTTGCAGTTCCTTGAGTTGCGCCTCGACAACGTCGCCTACCGAGCGGGATGGGGTGCCTCGCGCGCTCAGGCTCGCCAGCTCGTGCGTCACGGTCACGTGAGCGTGAACGCTAAGCGGGTGACGATTCCCAGTTACCGGGTGCGCCCCGGGGACATCGTGACGCTCAAGCCCGCGACGCGTGAGAACTTCAACGTCAAGCGCAACCTCGACACACTCGACCGCTCGGTACCGGGATGGCTCGAGACCGGCGACGGTGGTTTCGCCGTGACCGTGCGCGTCGTGCCCCAACGAGAGCAGATCGACGAGTCGATCCGCGAGCAGCTCATCGTCGAGCTGTACTCCAAGTAACTGACCGCGACGTAAGGAGTCCGCATGCTGATCATCCAACGACCCTCCGTTGAGGCCCTCGGTGAGGAGGTCGACCACCGCCAGTCCTTCGCGGTGGGACCGCTCGACCCGGGCTTCGGCCACACGTTGGGCAACTCACTACGGCGCACACTGCTGTCGTCGATCCCCGGGGCCGCGGCCACTCGGGTCAAGTTCGACGCGGTGCTGCACGAGTTCGACGTCATCGAGGGTGTCAAGGAGGATGTTCAGGACATCTGCCTTAACCTGAAGGACCTGCTCGTGCGGGTGTACAGCGATGAGCCGGTCGTGCTGCGCCTCGACAAGCGCGGCGAGGGTCCGGTGACGGCGGCCGATCTTTCGACGTCCGCCGACGTGGAGGTTCTGAACCCCACCCTGCACCTGGCCTACCTGACGTCGCCCAAGGCCATGCTGAGCTTCGAGTTGACCGTGGAGCGTGGCAAGGGGTACGTCGGTGCCGAGGACAACAAGGGATCGTCGACGATCGGCGTGATCCCCCTCGACGCCATCTTCTCGCCGGTGCGTCGAGTGAGCTTCGAGATCGACCCGGTGCGCGTTGAGCAGTCCCGCGACTTCGACCGACTGGTGATCGACGTGGAGACCGATGGCTCGATCAGCCCCCGCGAGGCCCTGGCGTCGGCCGCTAAGACCCTCGAGTCGCTGGTGGAACTGATCGCCAGTTTTGACGAGGAGGCGCCGACCCTCGAGCTGGGTGACGTCGGCACGGCGCAGGCCGCGGCGAGTGAACTGGATATTCGTATTGAGGAGCTCGGACTGACCGAGCGCTCGCGCAACTGCCTCAAGCGCGCCGGTATCAACACGGTGGCTCAGTTGGTGAACGCGACCGAGCGTGATCTCACCTCAATCACCAACTTCGGGGCCACGTCGCTGAAGGACGTGACCGAGCGACTCGACGAGCGCGGGCTGGCCCTGCGAGTGGAGGACTGATATGCGCGGAACCCCTACGCGCGGTGCCCGCTTCGGCGGCGACAGCGCGCACCAGAAGGCGATGATGGGCAACCTCGTCGCGTCGCTGATCGCGGCGGAGTCGCTGGTCACCACCGAAGCCAAGGCCAAGGCGCTACGGCCGATAGCCGAAAAGGTTGTGACGGCCGCGAAGAACGCCCCCGAGGGCTCGGTGCACGCGCATCGTCGCGTGGTGGCATTCATTCGCGACAAGGACATGGCGCACAAGCTCTTCGATGAGATTGCGCCGCGCTACACGGAGCGTCCGGGCGGGTACACCCGTATCTTGAAGCTCGGTCCGCGTCAGGGTGACAACGCCCCGATGGCGCGCATTGAGTTCGTCTGATCTAGCGACACGCGCCACCACGCGCTGGCGCCTGGACCTGGCGTACGACGGTACGGATCTTCACGGCTTCGCTCCCCAGTCGGGGCTGGCCACGGTGACGGGGCTGGTGGGTGAGGCCCTGGCCCGCGTCGTCGGCCTTGACGGACCTCCCCTTATCGTGGGGGCCGGGCGAACCGACGCGGGAGTACACGCGCTCGCCCAGGTGGTGCACGTAGACCTACCGGCCGGGTGGGCCGCGACGGCCCGGGTGCCGGCGCCCGAACGACTGGTGCGCTCAGTGAACTCGCAGCTCGCGGGACGGGTGCGCGTGACGTGGGCGCGCGAGACGTCACCGGACTTCCACGCCCGATTCTCGGCGCGGTGGCGGGCCTACCGCTACCTGGTTCTCGAGCAGGACGATCCGCCGCTCGACTTCACGCGCACCTGGAGCTGGTCCGTGCCGGGACCGCTCGACCTGGCGGCGATGAACCGCCTCGCCGCGGTGGCGGAGGGTACCCACGACTTCCGGGCCTTCTGCCGGCGACCGAGTGGAGCGCCCGACGAGCCACTGATCCGCACGGTGCTCGGTGCTCGTTGGACGCGTCACGTCGACGAGGTCGCGATAGGCGCGCCCGGGACCTCGGTACTGCGCTTCGACGTGGTGGCGATCTCCTTTTGCCACACGATGGTGCGCTCTCTCGTCGGGGCCATGGTGGCGGTGGGCGCCGGCCGTCTGGACGAGGCCCTCGTCGCGGACCGTGTGGGCCAGGCCAGTCGGGTCGGCCTGGCGAGTCCCGCGCCCCCGGGCGGTCTCGCCCTCGTGGGCGTGGGCTACGACGCGCGTGACGGCGGGCCCGGCGGCGTCGATCTCGGTGGTGGGTGGGCTCGGTAGGCTGCGCCAATGGCTCAACGTGATCACCTCGACGACGCGGGGCTCGATCCCGCCTACCGGCCCCAGGACGACCTGTTCGCCCACGTCAACCAGCGGTGGATCGACGCGACGCCCATTCCGTCCGATCGGGCCGCCTACGGGACCTTCTATCAACTGGCCGACGACGCCGAGCGAGCGTCGCGCACCCTGCTCGAGTCGTGCGCGCTCGCCGAACCCGGTTCGCTCGAGCGTCAACTGGGTGACCTCTACGGCGCGTTCATGGACGAGTCGGCGATTAACGCGCTCGGTAGCACCCCGGTGGCGTCGCGTCTGGCCGCCGTGGCCGCGGTGAGCTCGATGCCGGAGTGGGGGACACTGGTGGGGTCGCTGACGCGCGAGGGACTGGCGGGCGTCGTGTCGCTGTTTGTCGACACGGACCCTGGCGACCCCGATCGGTATCGCGTTTTCCTCGAGCAGGGCGGTCTCTCACTGCCCGACGAGAGCTACTACCGCGAGGAGCGCTTCGCGGCCGTACGAGAGGCCTTCGCGACCCACGTGGCGCGCGTGCTCGCACTCGCGGGGCTGGACGACGCCGCATCGCGGGCGCGTCGGGTGGTGGACCTCGAGACCGAGATTGCGGCGGGTCACTGGGATGCGGTGGCCTCACGCGACGTGGCGGCCACCTATAACCCGCGCGCCCTCGACGACGTGGTGGGCGAGAGTGCGCCGCTGCGGGCGTGGCGCGACGCGCTGGGGGTGCCGCCGGGGGCGTTGGACGAGGTGGTCGTGCGTCAGCCGAGCTTCGTGGCGTCGCTGGTCGATCTCCTGGACGAGTCGCGTCTGGCGTCGTGGCGTGACTGGTTGGCCTGGCGCGTGCTGCTGGGCGACGCGCGTTATCTGTCAAACGATATCGCCGAAGCCCACTTCGACTTCTACGGCCGCACGCTCACCGGCGCACCGAGCCAGCGCGAACGCTGGAAGCGGGCGGTGAGCGTAGTGGAGTCCGCGATGGGTGACGCCCTGGGCCAGTTGTACGTGGCGCACCATTTTCCGCCTTCGGCCAAGGGGGAGGTGGAGTCCCTCGTCGCGAACCTGGTGGCCGCCTACCGCGAGGCCATCACCTCCCTGGACTGGATGGGCGAGGCCACGCGCCAGCGGGCTCTGGCCAAGCTCGACGCGTTCACCCCGAAGATTGGCTACCCCGCACGTTGGCGAGACTACGGGGCGCTGGAGATCCGTCGTGATGACCTCGTGGGCTCGGTGCACGCCGCCGACGCCGTGGAGTTCGATCGCCAGATGGCCAAAATTGCCGGTTCGGTCGACCGCGATGAGTGGTTCATGACTCCCCAGACGGTGAACGCCTACTACAACCCCGGGATGAACGAAATTGTCTTCCCGGCGGCCATTCTTCAGCCTCCGTTCTTCGAGGCGGGTGGCGACGACGCGGCGAACTACGGGGCGATCGGAGCTGTTATTGGCCACGAGATCGGTCACGGCTTTGACGACCAGGGGTCGCGTTTCGACGGTACGGGACGTTTGGTCGACTGGTGGGAGCCGGCGGATCGCGCCGCGTTCGAGGAGCGCACTCGCGCTCTGATTGACCAGTACGACGCGCTCTCGCCCGCCGAGGCGCCCGACCAGCACGTGAACGGAGCGCTCACGATTGGCGAGAACATCGGCGACCTGGGGGGCCTCGGTATTGCCTGGCGGGCCTACTGCCTCTCGCGGGGCACCACGATGTCCGCGAGTGACACCACGGCAGCGGCGCGGCGCTTCTTTGTGGCGTGGGCGCGGGCCTGGCGTTTCGTGGCGCGGCCCGAGGAGGTCGTGCGGCGTCTCGCGATCGATCCCCACAGCCCTCCGGTCTTTCGCTGCAACCAGGTCGTCGCGAACCTCGACATTTTCCACGAGGTCTTTCATACGGCCCCCGGGGACGCGCTGTGGCTCGAGCCCGACCGACGAGTCACCATCTGGTAGCGTGGACGTGGCGAACTTGCCGTCGCCGTCCGGATTTTGTAGGCTAGAGAGTCCCCCGGACGTCGCGCGGCGACCCGTCCCGAGATCGCTGAAGGAAGAGACTGTGCGCACCTACTCACCTAAGGTCAACGAGTTGACCCGTGCCTGGCACGTCATCGACGCCGAGGGCCTTGTGCTGGGTCGTCTGGCGACGGTCGCGGCGTCGCTGCTGCGAGGCAAACACCGCGTGTACTTCGCTCCCCACGCCGACACCGGCGACTTCGTCATCATCGTGAACGCCGACAAGGTCGTGGTGACCGCCAATAAGGCCGGCCAGAACTTCGCCTACCGCCACTCCGGCTACCCGGGTGGGTTGCGGGCCACCTCGTGGCAGACGCTGTTGACCGAAGACCCCACCACCCTGGTGCACGACGCGATCAAGGGCATGGTGCCCAAGAACCGGCTCGGTCGCGCCCAGCTCGGCAAGCTCTTCGTCTACGCCGGGCCGACTCATCCGCACGCGGCGCAGACGCCCGTACCGTTCGACACCTCGGCGATCCGCCGCGGATAAGGAGCGACATGACCACGCCACTCACCCAGACCACCGGTCGACGTAAGGAAGCGGTGGCGCGCGTGCGCCTTCGCCCGGGTACCGGATCGATCACCATCAATCAGCGGGCCTTCGACAACTACTTCACGTCGGCGACACACCGTCAGATGGTGATGGAGCCGCTGCGACTCCTGGACCTTCAGGAGACCTACGACATCGACGCGAGCATCGAAGGGGGCGGCGTGGCCGGGCAGGCCGGCGCGCTGCGCTTGGGTATCTCGCGTTCACTGCTCGAGCTCGACCCCGCGACTCGTGGCTCGTTGAAGAAGGCCGGACTCCTGACGCGCGACGCGCGTAAGAAGGAGACCAAGAAGTACGGTCTCAAGAAGGCGCGTAAGGCCCCCCAGTACTCGAAGCGATAATGGACGCGGCCGTGCGCTTCGGCACGGACGGTATCCGCGGACGAGCCGAGAACGAGATCACGGTCGATCTCGCCTACCGGTTGGGTCGCGCCGTTTCCCTGGTCTTCGATCGACCCGTGTTCGTGGGTCACGACACGCGCGAGAGCTCACCACGCCTGGCGGCGGCGGTGCTGGCCGGGCTGGCCGACGGCGGGGCCCTCGGGGTCAACCTGGGCGTGTTGCCCACGCCCGGCGTGGCGGTGGTGGCGCGCGAGCGCGCCGGTGTCGGCATCGTGGTGTCGGCGTCGCACAACCCCTACTACGACAACGGGCTGAAGGTGCTGGGTCCCGGAGGGGGCAAGCTCGACCTCGAGACCGAGGCGGCCCTGGCCGCCGCGCTGGCCGGCGTCGCCGCGCCGTCGGGTCCGTGGCCCGTCGCGCCCCCCCTCGACCGCACGGCTGAGGTCCTCTACGTCTCGCACCTCCGCGCTCTGGTGCCCGACGATCTCTCGTCGTTGCGCCTCGTGGTGGACTGCGCCAACGGGGCCGCCAGCCACGTGGCGCACGAACTCTTCGTCGCGACCGGAGCGAGCGTCACGATGCTGCACGACCAGCCGGACGGGCGCAACATCAACGAGGGGTGCGGATCCACCGACGTGCGCGACCTCGTCGCGGCGGTGGTGGCTACGGGGGCGGATCTGGGTCTCGCCTTCGACGGCGACGCCGACCGGCTCGTGGCCGTTGACGCGCTCGGCGCGGTGCGAGACGGTGATGACCTCATGGTTCTCTTCGCCCGCGACATGGTGGCTCGAGGGGCTCTACGCGGTGGGGTCGTGGTGACCTCCATGAGCAACCTGGGCCTGCGTCGTGCGTTGGGCGCCGCGGGGGTGCAGGTCGTCGAGACCGACGTCGGGGACCGCCACGTGCTGCGCGAGATCGAGGAGCGGTCCTGGAATTTCGGTGGCGAGCAGTCGGGTCACCTGATCTTCACTGACTTAGCGCCGACCGGTGACGGACTGCTGACCGGACTACTGCTGGCCGAACTGGTGACTCGGCGCGGGCCGCTCGACGAGCAGGCGCAGGACGCGTGGACGCGGGTGCCCCAGGCGTTGATCAACGTGGCCCGCGACGACTACGAGGACGCGGCCGTTCGTCGTCTGTTCGACGAGGTGCGCGGGCGTTTCGCGGTGGGACCCGACGACTGGCGCCTCGTGGTGCGCCCCTCGGGCACCGAGCCGGTGGTGCGGGTGATGGTCGAGGCTCTCGAGGCGGGACTGGTCGAGGAGTTCGCCGACGCGGTGCGCGCGCGCTTCGCCCCGGCCCGGGGAGTCGCGCACCCCCCCGAGTAGGCTGACGTCATGTGCGGCATTATCGGGGTGGTCGGGTCGCCCGACTCCCGGCCCGATACCTTGGACGTGCTGCTGGAGGGGCTCGAGCGGCTGGAGTACCGCGGATACGACTCCGCGGGGGTCGCGCTGGTGCGCCCGGGTGAGACGTGGCGCCGCCGCGCCGCCGCGGGGGTCGAGTCGGTGGCCGCGCTGCGACTGGCCTGTCGCGACGCGCCCACCGGAGCGCGCACGGGAATTGGCCACACTCGCTGGGCCACCCACGGGGCGCCGGAGGCGGAGAACGCTCACCCGCACCTGGACTGCACGGGACGCGTGGCGATTATCCACAACGGCATCATCGAGAATCACGCGACGCTGCGCGACGATCTCGCGACGCGTGGTCACGTCTTTGCGTCGGTGACCGACTCCGAGGTGTTGGCCCACCTGGTTGAGGAGGCGCGCGCGACGGGGCTCGATCTGCTTGACGCGGTACGCGCGAGTCTCGACGTCGTGCGCGGCGCCTTCGCGGTCGCGGTGGTCGACGCCGACGAGCCCGAGGTCATCGTGGCCGCTCGTCGGGTCTCGCCGCTCATCGTGGGTACCGCGCCGGGGGTGAGTTACGTGGCGAGCGACGTGCCGGCGATTCTGGACCGCGCGAAGCTCTTCTACGCGGTCAACGACGACGAGGTGGTGCGCCTCAGCCCTGAGGGGTTCCGTGCGGTGGACCTCGAGGGGTCCCCGATCCGGTTGCGCCAACTGGCCATCGACTGGGACCTGGAGACCGCCGAGAGGGGTGGCCACGACGACTTCCTCTCCAAGGAGATCGCCGAGCAGCCCGAGGCGCTGCGCGCCACGCTGACCGATCGACGCCGGCGCGACGGGGCCATTACCTTCGACGAGCTGCGCGTGGACGACGACGAGCTGATCGCGGTGCGCCGCGTCGTACTGGTCGCCGCGGGTACGTCGCACCACGCCGCCCTCGTCGCCAAGTACGCGATCGAGCGCTGGGCCCGACTGAGTGTCGAGGTGGACATCTCCAGTGAGTACCGCTACCGTGACCCGATCGTCGAGATCGGCACGCTGGTGATCGCGGTGTCCCAGAGTGGCGAGACGATCGACACGATTCAGGCGGCGCGCGAGGCCCGACGTCGCGGGGCGCGGGTAGTGGCGGTGACCAACATCGTCGACTCGTCGCTCGCGCGCGAGGCCGACGCGGTGATCTACACGCGCGCGGGGCTCGAGGTCTCGGTGGCCTCGACCAAGGCGTTCGTGACTCAGGTGGCCGCGCTGGAACTGTTGGCGTTGCGCCTGGCTCAACTTCGCGCGACCCTGTCGGCCCCCGACGTGGAGGCGCTCTTCCTCGGACTACGCGCGGTGGCGGATCAGGTCGCCACGACCCTGGCTCGCCACGACGCCGTGCACGAGGTCGCGACGACGCTGGCGTCCACGCGAGATTTCTTCTTCCTGGGACGTCACGTGGGCTTTCCCACCGCCCTGGAGGGGGCCCTCAAGTTCAAGGAGCTCACCTACCGTCACGCGGAGGGTTACCCCGCCGGCGAGCTCAAACACGGTCCCCTGGCGCTGATCGAGCCCGGCGTGGTGGTGGTGGCCGTGACCACCGATCCGGCGCTGCACGCCAAGTTGCTCTCTAACATGGCCGAGGTGAAGGCGCGCGGTGCGACCGTCGTGGCGGTGGCGACCGACGACGACGAGTCCGTCGCCGCGGTCGCGGACTTCGTGTTACGCGTGCCCGCGACGGAGCCGTTGTTCACGCCCATGGTGGACATCGTGGTGCTCCAGCTCTTCGCCTACGACACGGCCCGGCTACTGGGGCGAAACGTTGACCGTCCGCGTAATTTGGCCAAGACCGTGACCGTGGAGTAGGGACGATGGGCGTCGTGGGCGTGGGGGTGGACGTCGTGGACGTGGAGCGCTTCGCGGGCGTACTGGCGCGTCGCGCGCGCTTCGCCCAGCGGGTCTTCACCCCCGGCGAGCGCGCCGACGCCCGCGACGCACCCGAGCGACTGGCCGCGCGCTTCGCGGCCAAAGAGGCCACCATGAAGTGTCTCGGCGTGGGCCTCGGCGCGGTGGGCCTGCACGACGTCGAGGTGCGCCGTGAGCCGAGCGGTGCTCCACGCCTCGTTCTGCACGGCGAGGCGGCCGCGCTGGCGCTCGCGCGCGGCGCGAACTCCTGGCACGTCTCTCTTACCCACACCGCGATCACCGCCGCCGCGGTGGTGGTGGCCAGCACCGAGGCGGCGTCGTGAGCGCGGAGGGAGCGCGGCGGCCGGCGTGGGCCGAGATCTCACGCGGCGCGATCGCCCACAACGGCGCCGCGCTGCGTGCGGTGCTCGGAGCGACGCGGCTGTGCGCGGTCGTCAAGGCTAACGGGTACGGCCACGGCGCGCCCCTGGTGGCGCACGCCGCCCTCGCGGGCGGTGCGTCCTCGCTGGCCGTGGCGATCGTCGATGAGGGGATCGAGTTGCGCGCGGCCGGCGTGGCGGCGCCGATCCTGCTGCTGGCCGAAATTCCCGCGGATACCATTCCCGACGCCTTTCGTTACTCGTTGACGATCACCGTGGGCTCGCTCGCCGGCGCGCGCGCCGCCGCGGCGGCCGCGCGCGCCGGGGGTGGGCACTACCGGGTGCACGTGAAGGTGGACACCGGCATGGGGCGCATGGGTGTGCCCGCGGGCGAACTCGACGACGTGATCGACGTCCTCGCCGCCGAGGATCACCTCGACCTCGAGGGCCTCTACACGCACCTGTCGGTAGCCGACTCGCCCGACGAGGACGACCAGGCCTTCACCCGACTCCAGATTGCCCGCATCGACGACGCCGTGGTGCGGCTGAGCGCGCGCGGCGCCTGCCCGCGGATCGTGCACGTGGCCAACAGCGCCGGGGCGTTGGGCTTTCCCGCCGCGCGACGGTCCCTGGCTCGCGTGGGGTTGGCACTCTACGGCTACCTGCCGGCTCCGCACCTACGCCGTCCGCTCGATGATCTCGGCTGGTCCCTGCGCCCCGCACTGACACTGCGCGCGCGGGTGGTGGCGTCGCGGCGCCTGGACGCGGGAGAACGGCCCAGTTACGGGCGCCGCCGCGAGCTGACGCGTCCGGCCACCGTGGTGACCGTGCCCTTCGGCTACGCCGACGGCTACGCTCGCCGACTCTTCGAGGCGGGCGCGTCGGTACTGATTCGCGGCCGGCGCTTCCCGCTGGCCGGTGTGGTCACGATGGACCAACTGCTGGTCGACGTGGGCGACGAGTCGGTGACCCCCGGTGAGGAGGTGGTCCTGCTGGGGACTCAGGGCGACGAGTCGATCGACGCCGACGAGTGGGCGCGTCGGGCGGGGACGATCACCTGGGAGGTTCTGTGCGCCATCGGAGCTCGAGTGCCGCGCGTCCTCGTGGACTGAGTGGGTGACGTGGCGATCCCCCCGCGCGCCGGAGAGCGACCGGTGCCCGACGGGCTCGTCACGTGCGAGCGCTGCCGGCTGTGCGCGTCGCGTACGCGCGTCGTGGTCGGCGTCGGGCCGGCTCGAGCTCGCCTGGTGGTGGTGGGTGAGGCGCCGGGTCGCGAGGAGGACGAGGGTGGCGAGCCCTTCGTGGGGCGTAGTGGTCGTCTACTCATGGCGCTGTTGGAGGAGATTGACGTCGCCCGTAGCGACTGCTTCATCACCAACGTCGTGAAGTGTCGTCCTCCCCACAATCGCACCCCGCGCGTCGACGAGGTGGCCGCCTGTCGGGGGTGGTTGGATCAACAACTCGCGGGGGACGCGGCACCGGTTCTGGCGGTGGGCGCCGTCGCCTCGCGGGCACTGTGGGGTGAGGGATCGCTGGCGCTCGAGCACGGTCGGCCGCGCGCCCTCGGGGGTGATCGCGTGGGCCTGGCGACCTACCACCCGGCCGCGGCGCTGCGCGGGGGCCCTAACGTGGTGCGGATGATGCGTGAGGATCTGGCCGTCGTGGCAACCCTGGTGGCGCCGTGAGGTGGCGGTGCCGCTGCTCCCAGGCGGCCGACACCGCGGCGGCGGGGGAGGATTTCGCCGCGGCACTGGTGCCCGGTGACGTCGTGCTGCTCACCGGAGCGCTGGGTGCCGGCAAGACCACCTTCGTTCAGGGGGTGGCGCGGGGACTCGGCGTGGCCGAGCGCGTCACCAGTCCGACCTTTACCATGGTGCGGCCTCACGCCTGTCGTCGCGGAGCCATCGCCACGCTGTGGCACGCCGATCTCTACCGGGTTCGGTCCCTCGACGAAGTCTGGGACCTGGCCCTGGGCGAGCTGGTCGAGGAGTCCGCGGTGGCCCTCGTGGAGTGGGGAGAGCTCGCGGTGTCGGCCTTCGGTCGCGACGCCTGGACGGTGCACGTGGCGGTGGACGACGAGGACGAGACCCGGCTCCTCGAGGCGGTGGGCGCGCGGGCGGGTGACGACGCTCCGGGACGGTGGGAGTCGTGAACGTTCTCGTGATCGAGACCGCGACGAGCGCCTGCGCGGTGGCCCTGGCCACGCGTGACGAGGATCCGGTCACCGTGGTACTCGACGAGGATCGGCGTCACACCGAGGTTCTCGTCGAAGGGGTGGCGTCGCTGCTCGCGGCGGCGGGGCTGCGCGCCCACGATCTCGATCGCGTCGTGGTCGACCGAGGTCCCGGACTGTTCACCGGGCTGCGCGTGGGGGTCGCGACCGCGAACGCTCTCGCCCAGGCGGTGGGCTGCGAGCTCGTCGCGGTCTCGTCGCTCGAGTTACTGGCTCGCGGGGCGCACGCTCGGGGCGCGCGCGGAACGCTGGTGAGTTGCGTGGACGCGCGCCGCGGCGAGGTCTTCGTCCAGACCTACCGGCTGGGCGACGACGACGTGCGCGCGATCGGGGAGCCGGAAGTGGTGCACCCGCGCTCGCTCGCGATCGAGTGGGCGACGAACGGCGCGCCGGTCACGTTCACCGGCGACGGCGTGGCGCGTTACCTCGCTGATCTGGGCGCCGTCCCTCAGGGGGTGATCGTTGACCAGGTGGTTCCGCCCCCCGCGTGGGGCGTGGCGCTGGCCGCGACGCGCGAGTCGGTGGAGGCCGTGCGTCCGCTCTACCTGCGTGACGCCGACGCGGTCGCGAACTTTACGACGCGCGATGGCCCGACGGCGACGTGAGCGGCGACTGGACGATCCGCCGGGCCGAGCGTCGCGACGTGCGCGAGTTGCTCGTCATCGAGCAGGCGCAGTTTCCCGAGCCCTGGAGTCGCGGCCTGCTCCTGGACGAGATCACCAACCACGCCACCCGCCGCTACACCGTGGCGGTTCAAGACGGGCGGATTCTGGGTTGCTTGGGGGTGATGTTCGTGATCGACGAACTTCACGTCAACACCCTGGGGGTGGCGCCGGGTGAGGAGGGACGCGGGGTCGCGACCTCGTTACTCGACGACGCCTGGGCCGACGCGGCGCTTCGGGGGATCATCCGCGCCACGCTGGAGGTGGCCGTGTCGAACCAGCGGGCTCAGCGTCTGTACGGGCGTTACGGCTTCGCCCCGGTCGGGGTGCGTCGGCGTTACTACGAGCGCACGGGCGAGGACGCCCTGGTTATGTGGGCCGACCTCGCGCCGCGGGTCGCGGACGGGCCGCCCGACGCGTGACCTACGCTGGCCCGGTGGGCGTCGTGCTGGGGATCGAGACGAGTTGTGACGAGACCGCGGCGGCCGTGGTGGACGAGAACTACCACGTGATCGCCTCGCGTATCGAGTCCTCGATCGACGAACACCGAGACTTTGGTGGGGTCGTGCCCGAGCTAGCCGGGCGCGCTCACGTGACGCACCTGCCCGGTGTCGTCGCCGGGGCGCTGGCCGACGCCGGACTGGACCCCCACCGTCCGGCGATTGACGCGATCGCGGTGACCAGCGGACCGGGACTGGTCGGATCGCTCGTGGTGGGGTTGTCGGCGGCCAAGGCCTACGCTCTCGCCTGGGAGGTGCCGGTCGTGGGGGTGAACCATCTGGAGGGCCACCTCTTCGCACCCTTGCTCGAACACCCCGACCTCGCGTGGCCGGTGGTGACCCTACTGGTCTCGGGCGGCCATACGGCGCTGGTGGTGGTGCGCGGACCGGGCCGTTACGAGGTGTTGGGCGAGACTATTGACGACGCCGCCGGAGAGGCCTACGACAAGGTGGCGCGCTGGCTGGGCCTCGGCTACCCCGGAGGGCCCGTGATCGACGCGCTCGCCGCGACCGGCGATCCCACCGCGCTGCGACTCCCGGCATCGATGGTCGGTCCCGGCTTCGACTTCTCCTTTTCCGGGCTGAAGACGGCCGTCGTGCGCGCCCGCGGCGTGACCGAGATGGCCCCCGCGGACGTCGCGGCCTCCTTTCAAGAAGCCGCGAACGAACAGTTGGTGCGCAAGCTGCGCGGTGCGCTCGAGGTGTACCCCGCCGCCGGAGTGGCGCTGGCGGGAGGCGTGGCCGCCAACTCGGGCTTGCGGGCGCGCGTGCGCCAGCTGGCGGACGAGTTCGGCGTGGCTCTGCACCTGCCGAGTGCGCTGATGTGCACCGACAACGCCGCCATGATCGCCGCCGCCGGACGCTATCGACTCGTCCACGACGGAGCCAGTGATCCGACGCTGGCGCCTCGCCCGAACTGGTCCCTGCAGGAGCTGGCGTGAGTGACGCGACGCCGAGTGCGACCCACCCGCTCTGGACGCCGCTGCACCTGTCGCAGTGCGACCCCGATCCGATCGTGCAGTTTCGTCGCTGGTTCGAGGAGGCTGCTCCGGTAATGGCCGAACGCGAGGCGGTCGCGCTGGTGACCGCGACCCCCGACGGACATCCGAGCGCCCGTATGGTGCTGCTGCGTCACGTGGACGATCGCACCTTCGGGTGGTACACCAACTACGAGTCGCGTAAGGGCGTCGAGCTGGCGCTCAATCCGGTGGCGGCGTTGCTCTGGTACTGCGAGGCCCGCGGACGTCAGGTGCGCGTCGAGGGAACCGTCGCGCGAGCGCCCGAGGCGGCGTCGGACGCCTACTTCGCCCAGCGTCCGCGCGGGTCGCGACTCGGCGCCCACGCCAGCCACCAGAGCACGCCGCTGTCGTCACGCGAGGAGCTCGACGCGAGGGTCGACGAGGTTACCCGAGCCTTCGACGGTCGTGAGGTTCCCCGTCCCGCCTACTGGGGTGGGTATCGGCTCACGGCGACCCGCGTCGAGTTCTGGCAGCACCGCGAGAGTCGTCTGCACGACCGGATTCTCTACGAGAGCGACGGCGCGGGCGGCTGGTGCCTCACGCGACTCGCGCCCTGACCCTTCGACGACTCACGCGCCGGGTCCGGCGGGACGGCCTAGACGTCGGGCGCGGACTCGAGGGAGTGAGCGCGACGGCTGGCGCGCAGGGCGAGCGGACCGAGGATGAGGGCGCTGAGGGTGGCGGCGCCGCCGCCGATCTGGAAGACGGTGCGCGGGGCCACCAGCACCAGGATGGCACCACCGACGGCCATCGACGAGATCTCGGCTCCGGAGGTGGCCGCGTTCAGCGCGGCGAACATGCGCCCGCGCAGGTGGTCGGGCGTGCGCAGCGTGAAGAGGGTCGTGGCCGCGACGTTCGCCACTCCGAGGGCCACCCCGGCCAGGGCCAGGAGCGGGTAGACCAGGGCGACCCGGGTCACGAGACCCACCGCGCCGATCGTGACGCCGATGACGACCACGGCGACACCGAGCGACGTGGCGAGGTTCATGAGGCCCTGACCCAGACGCCCCGCCCCCAGCGCGCCCCCGACGCTGCCCAGCCCGAAGGACGTACCGACGAGTCCGTAGGCGAGGGCGGAGCCGTGCAGGGTCTGGGTGATGAAGAAAACCTCGGCGACGTTGATCATTCCGATCGCCAGCATGAAGACGACGACGTTCGCGAGCAACGGGCGCAGTACGTCGTCGCGCCACACGTGGGTGACGCCGCCCATCAGTCCACCGGACGCGGCGTGGGCGAGGATCGTCGCGCTCGAGGGTCGCCGGTCGTGGTGCACCAGCGTCGTGAGAACTCCGGCGAGCGCGAAGCTCGCCGCGTCGAGGTAGAGCGGCCAGGACTGGCCCGCTACCCCGACCAGCACCCCCCCTATCGCGGGTCCCGCCACGGCGGCGACACCCTGGACCGCCTGCATCAGACCCTGGACGCTCGCCACGCGGGCGTCGCCGACGACCGCGGGAATCAGGGCGCCGTAGCCGGGCATGGAGAAGGCGATCGCCACGCTGAGCAGGCCCATGAGCCCGATGGTGACGGTGAGGCCGTGCCAGTAGCCGAGGCCCAGGGCGACGATCGCCTCGACGACGCCGAGTGCGCTGAGTAGCGACTTGGCCGGGAGTCGGTCGACGACGTGTCCGGCCACCGGCGCCAACAGGACCAGGGGCAGGGACCCCGCGACGGCGAGGGCCGCGATCGCCCAGGAGTGACCGAGGGGCGCCACGCGCAGGTACAGCGCGACGAGGGCCACGTTGTCACCCAGGAACGACCCCCCTCGCAGCAGGGCCAGCAGGGTGACGTCGTGACGCTGCGAGCGTGAGTAGCCGACGCGGGGCCCAGGGAGGTCGCGGGACGCCACGACGGTGAGCCTACGAGGGTGGGCACCTTCGTCGTGGCACCGTCGTGTTGGCACTCGGCGTCGTCGTCTGCTAAATTGGCAGTCACAAGTTTCGAGTGCCAATCCAGGAGGCAAGACATCATGAAGCTGCACCCCCTCGAGGACCGCATTGTGGTCCGTCCCAACACCGCCGAGGCGACGACCGCTTCGGGTCTGGTCATCCCCGACACCGCCAAGGAGAAGCCCCAGCAGGGTGAGGTCCTGGCGACCGGCCCCGGTCGGCGTACCGAGACCTCCGGCGAGTTGATTCCGACGGGCGTCAGCGTCGGTGACACGGTCGTGTACTCCAAGTACGGCGGCACGGAGATCACCGTCGACGGTGAGGATCTGCTGATCCTGTCGAGTCGTGACGTCCTCGCGACGATCTCCAAGTAGTCGCGGAGGAGAGATCGATGTCGAAGCTGCTGAAGTTTGATGAGGAGGCCCGCCGCGGTCTCGAGGCCGGCGTGGACAAACTGGCCAACGCGGTAAAGGTGACGCTCGGCCCCAAGGGCCGCAACGTGGTGATCGGTAAGAAGTTCGGCGCGCCGACCATCACCAACGACGGCGTGTCGATCGCTCGCGAGGTCGAGTTGGAGGACCCCTTCGAGAACATGGGTGCGCAACTGGTCAAGGAGGTCGCGACCAAGACCAACGACGTCGCCGGTGACGGTACGACGACGGCGACGGTGCTCGCCCAGGCCCTCATCAAGGAGGGCCTGCGCAACGTGGCCGCGGGGGCGAACCCCGCCGGGTTGAAGCGTGGTATCGAGAAGGCCGTGGCCGCGGCCGTGGCCTCGCTGGCGAGTCAGAGCAAGCCGGTTGCCGACCGGAGCCAGATCGCCCAGGTCGCCACGATTTCGGCGGCCGACGCGTCAGTCGGCGAGGTGATCGCCGACGCCATCGACAAGGTGGGTAAGGACGGCACCGTCACGGTCGAGGAGTCCAACACCTTCGGCATCGAGCTCGAGCTCACCGAGGGCATGCAGTTCGACAAGGGATACTTGTCGCCGTACTTCGTGACCGACGCCGAGCGCCAGGAGGCCGTGCTGGAGGACGCCTACATCCTCTTCACGAGCAACAAGATCTCGGCGGTGCACGACCTGGTTCCGGTGCTGGAGAAGGTCATGCAGTCGGGTCGGGCGCTGCTGATCGTCGCGGAGGACGTGGACGGCGAGGCACTGGCGACGCTGGTCGTGAACAAGATTCGCGGAACCTTCACCTCCGTGGCCGTCAAGGCTCCGGGCTTCGGCGAGCGGCGCAAGGCGATGCTGCAGGACATGGCGATCCTGAGTGGTGCGACGGTGATCTCCGAGGAGATTGGCCTCAAGTTGGACTCGGCGACGATCGATTTGCTGGGTCGGGCGCGACGCATCGTCGTGACCAAGGACGCGACCACCATCGTGGACGGCGCGGGCGAGGCCAGTGAGGTCGCCGGACGCGTCGCGCAGATCAAGCGCGAGATCGAGGAGACCGACTCGGACTGGGATCGCGAGAAGTTGCAGGAGCGCTTGGCCAAGCTGGCCGGCGGCGTGGCCGTCGTGAAGGTGGGAGCAGCCACCGAGGTCGAGTTGAAGGAGAAGAAGCACCGTATCGAGGACGCTCTGTCGGCGACGCGAGCGGCGATCGACGAGGGAATCGTGGCGGGAGGCGGCACGGCGCTGGTGCGCTCGCGCGCGTCGGTCGACGCCCTGATCGCGACCCTGAGTGGTGACGAGGCGACCGGCGCACGCATCGTGGCCAGTGCGCTCGACGCGCCGCTGCGTCACATCGCCGCCAACGCCGGTTACGAGGGCGCGGTGAAGGTGCGTGAAGTGGCTGACGCCAAGGGATCAATGGGGCTGAACGCCGCCACCGGTGAGATGGTGGACCTGGTGAAGGCGGGAGTTATTGACCCGGCCAAGGTCACGCGCTCGGCCCTGCAGAACGCGGCGTCCATTGCGGCGCTGCTGCTCACGACCGAGGCAGTCGTTGCCGACAAGCCCGAGCCACCGGCGCCCCCCGCTGGTGACCCCGGCATGGGCGGCATGGGCGGGATGATGTAGTCACCCGTTGACGAGTAGGACGGCCGGGCCCCACAAGGGCCCGGCCGTCGTGCTGTCGGGGTCGTGCGGTGCTGCTGTCGCGCTGACTCGTCGGTGACGCGACGCCCGTTGGTTGAACGACATTGAAGAATGAGCGTCGCTTCCTTCTTAAATGTCGCTTTTGAATTCGGTCGCTCTCCTTTCCTGAAGTACGGTGGCTCAGGTCTGGTCGTGGGAGGATCGATGGCCCGCAGGGATTCGAAGGTCAAACAGCACATCCTGGACACGGTCGTGGCGATGATCGGTGAGACCGGGTCGAGCAGCGTTCACGTCGCCGACGTGGCGCGGCGCGCGAGTGTGGGGATCCCCACGATCTACTACCACTTCGACTCGCGAGCGAGGCTGATTGGCGAGGCCCAATCGGTGCGCTACGAGGAGACGATTCGCCCCGTTCGCGAGTTGATGGACGAGGTCGAGAAAACACTCGCGGGCGGGAGCGAGGATGATTTCTGGGACGCCGTGAACCGTTACGTGGCTCTCGTGTGGACGCCTCGTCAGGCGCACGGAAAGTACGAGGTCGGGACCCTGCTGCTCGACGACTCCCTCGACTCCGACGTGCGCGACGAGATGTTTAACGTGATGAACCGCGAGTACCGCCGCTGGGTGGCCGTGGTCGTCGCGGCTCAGGATCGCGGATGGTTCACGTCGCGGGTGGACGGCGAGTCGCTGACGTCGTTGTTCTGGTCCGCCTCGGTGGGTCAGCACCTCGCGACGAGCTCGGCGTACAAGACGCTGACGCCGGAACTGATGGTCGGTCTCTTTCGCGACATTGTGCGCGCCTAGTCGGCGCGGGTCCGGGTCGGCGAGGATGCGCGGGAGAGTCCTTCGGGCGGGCGGAACGCGGCGAAGGGGTTGGAGACGATAAGGCGTCGGTCGCGGAAACGGTAGCGGGTGGCCGGGCGACCACCCGCGCGGGTGGGTGGCGCGGTGGTGCCGGTCGCCTCGATGAGACGTCGGCGCAGGAGGACTCGCTGGAGGTTGGTCGCCGCGATGGGGTGACCGATGCAGGCCACGTAGATCGCGCGCAGTTCGGCGATCGTGAACTCGCGCGGGGCCAGGGCGTAGCCGATATTGGTGTAGGTGAGCGTCGCGCGCAGTCGCTCGCGAGCCGACGCCACGATCGACGCGTGGTCGAAGGCCATGGCGGGCAGGTCATCGACGGGATGCCACGCCGTGTCCTCGGGAACCAGCGGGTGGCGATCGGTCGCGACCACCACCAGATACGCGGTGGCGATCGTGCGACCTCGCGGATCGCGGTCCTCGTCACTGCGGGTTTCGAGCTGGATGAGCGACGCGACGTCGGCGAGGTCGACCTTGTGAGCCAGGTGCCGGCTGAGCGACGCCCCTAGGAGCTCGTGCGGCCCCAGAAGGCCCCCCGGCAGCGCCCACGACCCGGCGAACGGGTCACGGGCGCGGCGCCACGCGAGTACGTGCAGGGAACCCTCGCGGACCTGGAAGACCACCGCCAGGGCCTCGTGGAGGTAGTGAGCGGGCGTGGACCCGGCCCGAGGCGCCGACTCGACACCTCGCGTCACTCGACCTTCCTGCATTGCGGGGTCATCGGACGCCATCGCCTCAGAGTACCGGAGGTGCTATGTTTTCGACTGTTAGGCGAAAACCTGGTGCGTCAACGTCGGCCCGGTAGACGTCGCGAAGAGGAGGCATCGATGAGCACAGCCCGCGACACCGCCACGATCAGTGACGACGCGCTCGGCGACGAGGAGTGGGCCCGTGAGGTGCGCCGATGGGCGACGCGTCGCGACGCGATCATCCTCGCGCACAACTACCAGCGCCCCGAGATCCAGGATGTCGCCGACGCGGTCGGCGACTCACTGGCGTTGTCGCGTCGGGCCGCCGCGAGTGACGCGGCGGTCATCGTCTTCGCGGGCGTGGCCTTTATGGCCGAAACAGCCAAGATCCTCGCGCCCGATCGCACCGTCCTGCTCCCCGAGCCGCGGGCCGGCTGCTCCCTGGCCGACAGCATCACGGCCGACCAGCTGCGCGCGTGGAAGGCGCGTCACCCCGGTGCCGTGGTGGTGGCCTACGTGAACACCAGCGTCGAGGTCAAGGCCGAGAGCGACCTCTGCTGCACGTCGGCCAACGCCGTGGAGATCGTGAACAGTGTGCCCGCGAGCCGCGAGATCCTGTTCCTGCCCGACCAGTTCCTGGGAGCACACGTTCAGCGACTGACGGGGCGCGACAACATCCACGTGTGGATGGGCGAGTGTCACGTGCACGCCGAGATTACGCCGCAGGACCTGCGTGAGCGCGTGGCCCAGCTCCCCGCCGCGGAACTCTTCATTCACCCCGAATGCGGCTGCACCACGACGGCGTTGTGGATGGCGGGCCGAGGAGACCTTCCCCCTGGGCGTACGCGCGTGCTCTCGACGGGGGGCATGCTCGAGGCCGCTCGCACCACCACGGCGTCGCACGTGCTGGTGGCCACGGAGACGGGAATGCTTCACCAGTTGCGCCGCGCGAATTCCGCGACGCGTTTCGAACCGGTGAACCCGGCGGCCCAGTGTCCGTACATGCAGATGATCACGCCGGCCGTGTTGCTGCGCAGTCTGCGCGAGGGTACCCACGAGGTGAACGTCGACCCCGAGGTGGCCCGTCGGGCGCGCCGTTCGGTCGAGGCCATGATCGCGGTGGGTGCGCCATCGCGGGGTGAGTGATCGTGCCGGGCCTGCGACGGTTGCCCCCGACGGTGGCGTCGTGGACGAGCGAAGTGGACGTCGTGGTCGTGGGGGCCGGCGCGGCGGGTCTCAGCGCCGCGCTCGCGGCTCACGACGCGGGGCGGCGGGTTCTGGTGCTGGTCAAGGGCCGTCTGACCAGTGGGTCGACACCCCTCGCTCAGGGAGGTCTCGCGGCGGTGAGCCTGGCCGAGGACTCGGTGGACTCGCACCTCGCCGACACGCTCGTCGCGGGTGCGGGTCTCACCAGTGAGTCGGTGGCTCGCGAGGTGGTGTCGGCCGCTCCGGACGCGGTGCGTCGGCTGCGCGAGTGGGGCGCTCACTTCGACGACGGGTTGCCGGGGCTCGAAGGGGGACACTCCCACCGGCGTATCGTCCACGCCGGTGGTGACGCCTCGGGTGCCGAAGTGCACCGCACGCTGCGCGAGGCGCTCGGTCGAGCCCGCGTCGAGGTATGGGAGAACACCGTCGCGCTCGACGCACTCGTCGACGACGACGGACGGGTCGTGGGTCTCGTCGCGGGTCGAGTGACGCGTCGGTCCACCGGCGAGCCCACCGGCGCGCTCGAGGTGGGGACGATCCACGCACGAGCCGTGGTGCTGGCAACCGGCGGCGTGGGGCAGGTGTACGACACGACGACCAACCCCCTGGACGTGACGGGCGACGGCCTCGCGCTGGCGGCGCGGGCCGGGGCCGATCTCACCCACGTGGAGTTCGTGCAGTTCCACCCCACCGTCGTCTACCAGGCGGGACGGCGCGGCGTGGCCCCCCTGGTGACCGAGGCGCTGCGCGGCGCGGGGGCGGTGATCGTGGACGTTCACGGCGACTCGGTGATGGCGGGACGCCACCCCCGCGCGGACCTCGCGCCGCGCGACGTCGTGGCGGTGGAGATGCAGCGCCGGATGCTGGCGGGGGATGGTCCGTCGACGAACCTGTGGCTCGACGCGACCGGCGTGGGAGCCGCTCGTCTGGCGCACGAGTTCCCGACGGTGAGTGCGGCGTGCCGGGCGATGGGCATCGATCTGGCGACCGAGCCCATTCCCGTCGCTCCGGGCGCCCACTACTTCTGTGGCGGGGTGCGCGCCACCCTGGACGGCGTGACGTCGGTGGCCGGGCTCTACGCCATTGGGGAGGTCGCGGCGACGGGTCTGCACGGAGCGAATCGCCTGGCGTCCAACTCGCTCACGGAGGCTCTGATTATGGGTCGACGCCTGGGTGAGCGCCTGGGTGAGCACCCGGGCGGGGACGTCGACGGTGACGACTCGCGGGCGGCAACGGGAGAACCGCCCGTGGCGGGCGCGGGAGTCGACCCCCGCGAGCGCGCCGCGCTGGCGCGCGCGATGTCGGCTCACGCGGGTGTACTACGCGAGCGCGCCGGACTCGAGATACTGAGCGCGCGGTTGGACCACGCCGAGGTCGGCGTGCCGGGACCGGTCGATCTGGCGATGGTGGAGATTACCAACCTTCACACCGTGTCCACGCTCATCGCGTGCGCCGCGCTGGCGCGCGAGGAGAGTCGCGGGTGTCACCGCCGACGCGACTGCCCGGATCCACGGACTTCGTGGGAACGGCCGGTGGTGCTGCGCGCGTCGCGTGACGAGTGCGAGGTGCACAGTCAGGTTGTCGCGTGAGGGTGAGCGCGCGAGCGCGCGACGCCCTCGTCGCGGCGGGCCTGGACGTCGAGGGGGTGACGGAACTGGTCGAGCGGGCTCTCGCCGAGGATCTGCGCGACGGACCTGACGTCACGACGAACGCCACGGTGGACGCCGAGGCGGAGGCGACCGGCGACGTGGTCGCGCGCTCGCGGGGCGTCGTGGCCGGGGTCGCGGTGGCGCTGGTCGTCCTCGACGCCGTGGCCTTCCCCCTGGAGGGGGTGACGATCGTGCGCGGCGACGGGGATCGTGTCGAGCCGGGGACGCGGGTGATGACGGTGCGCGGTCCCCTGCGCCCCCTGCTGGTGGCCGAGCGCACCCTACTCAACGTCCTGACGCACCTGTCGGGCGTCGCGACGGCGACCCGCGCGTGGGTCGACGCGCTGGCCGGTACCGGCTGCGTGGTGCGCGATACTCGCAAGACTCTGCCGGGACTACGCGACCTCGAGAAGTACGCGGTGCGCTGCGGTGGGGGGAGCAATCACCGGCGCAGTCTCGGCGACGCCGCCCTGATCAAGGACAACCACGTGGCCGCGGCCGGCGGCGTGGCGGCCGCGGTGCGCGCGGTGCGCGACCGGTCGCCCGACGTCGTGGTCGAGGTGGAGTGCGACACGCTGGATCAGGTGCGCGAGGCCCTGGCCGCGGGGAGTCGGCTCGTGCTGTTGGACAATATGGATCTCGACCAGTTACGTGAGGCCGTGGCCCTCGCGCGTCGCGGGCCGGCCGTGGCACTGGAGGCGAGTGGTGGTCTGACCCTCGCCGGAGCACGCGAGGTGGCCGAGACCGGTGTCGATTTCGTCGCGGTGGGAGCGCTCACGCACTCTAGCCCCGCGCTGGATCTGGGGTTCGATCTGCGCGCGTGAGGTTACTCGCGGTGCGTGGCGCGCCACGCCTCGTCGACCGCACGAGCGAGGTGCGGGTCGGTGGCCGCCCGGATGACGGCCACGCCCGCCGCGCCCGCGGTGATGCACGCCGCCGCGTTGGTGGCGTCAATGCCGCCGATGGCGATCACCGGTGTCGTGACGGCTCGGCAGATCCGAGCCAGTTCGTCAATCCCGAGTGGGGCGCCCGCGTCGTCCTTGGACGGAGTGGGCCAGATCGGACCGACGCCGAGGTAGTCCGCGTCGGCGGTCACCGCCTCGTCGAAGGTGGAGGCGGAGCGTCCGAGGAGGAGCCCCTCGCGTCGCGCGATCTCGGCGCCGTGATCGGTTTGGCCCAAGTGGACGCCGTCGGCGTGAAGCGCCAGGGCGGCCTCGACGTCGTCGTTCACGATGAAGAGCGCCGCTAGATCTCGAAAGCCCCGGCCGCGCACGACGAGCTCGTCGGTGGGCACCTTCGCGCGCAGTTGGACGACCGTGGCGCCCGCCGTCACGGCGAGCCGGGCGTCGTCCAGGTTGTCCACGATCGCGTGCACTCTCACGAGAGCCTCGCGCGGGCGTCGAGGGTGTCGGGGTCGAGCGCGGCGAGCGCGTCGTAGAGGTTTACCTGGAACGATCCCGGTCCGCGCGCCCCCCGCGCGGCGTCCTCTCCCGCGACGCCGAGGGCTACTAGGGCGTCGACGGCCGCGTCCAGGGCCGACGGGGCGACGGCCAGGAAGCATCCCGTCAGGGCACTCGCCGTGCAGCCCGTGCCGGTGATCGTGGCGAGCATCGGGTGGCCGTTGGCGACGCGCACGAGGGTCGTCGCGTCGGCGACGTGGTCGACCGGTCCGGTGACCGACGCCACGAGGCCGAAGGTACGCGCCGCGTGGCGCGCGAGGTCGGCCGCGTCCAGGTCGCCGACGGATTCGACGCCGCGCATCTCGGCGGCGACGTCGACCAACGACGCGATCTCCCCGGCGTTGCCGCGCAGCACGGCGACGTCCACCTCGTCGAGGATTCGCCGCGCGCTGGCCGTGCGAAACGCGGTGGCGCCGGCTCCTACCGGGTCGAGGACGACCGGGACGCCCCCGTGGTTGGCGGCCGCGCCCGCGAGGATCATCGCGTCGACCCACGACGCCGACAGCGTTCCGATGTTGAGCACCAGCGCGCCGGCCGCGCCGGCCATTTCGGCGACTTCCTCGGGGGCGTGGGCCATGACCGGTAGCGCGCCCAGGGCCAGCGTGGCGTTGGCGGTTTCGTTCATGACGACGAAGTTGGTTATCTGATGGACGAGTGGTCGGCGCTCGCGCACCGCGGCGAGCGAGTGTCCGGTAGTCATGAGTTCTCCCCGTTAGGTCGGCGTCGCCTCACGTCGCGTGGTGGCTCGAGTATCCGCCGAGTCGGTTACCAGGCTAGGTCACCGGTTGCGTGCGCGCCGAGGGTCGCGCGTGCACTCGCCTAGAACTCCACGTCCTCCGTGGCCTCGACCGCCAGGTGCGGGACGGCACGCTCCAGCCAGGACGGCATCCACCAGTTGGCGCGCCCGAGGAAGTGCATGAGCGACGGGACGAGCACGGTGCGCAGGATGAAGGCGTCCATGAGAACCGCGCCGCCCAGCCCGACGCCGAACTCGGCGATGACGCGCTGGCCCCCGAAGGCGAAGGAGAGGAAGACGGAGATCATGATGAGCGCCGCCGCCGTGATCACGCGGCCGGTGTTGGCCTGGCCCCGGATGACCGCCTCTTCGTTGTCACCGGTATTGAGCCACTCCTCGTGCATGCGTGACACCAGAAAGACCTGATAGTCCATCGAGAGTCCGAACAAGATGGCGATCATGATGATCGGCAGGAAGGACTCGACCGGTCCGGTGCCCGCGCCGAGTAGGGTGCTGCCCCAGCCCCACTGGAAGACGGCCACGACGAGACCGAACGAGGCGCCCACCGCCAGGATGTTCATCAGCGCCGCCACCAGGGGGACGACGACGCTGCGGAAGGCCACCATCAACAACAGACAGCCCAGCAGGACGATGACCGTGAGGAAGAGGGGCAGCTTGGATCCCAGCACGGTGGCGAAGTCGTCGTAGATGGCGGTGATGCCCCCGACGTAGACGGCGCTGTGGCTGGTGAAGGTGGCGCGGGGGATGACCTGGTCGCGTAGACGCGCGATGAGCGACGTGGTAGCCGCGGCCTGGGGACTCGAGCGCGGCACGACGGTGATCACGCCCAAGTGGCCACCGTTCAGGGACTCGACCGGGCTGGCGATGGCGACGTCGGGCAACGTCGCCACGCGGCGATCGATCGCGTTGAGAGCCGCGAGGTCGGCGGGGGAGTGCACGGCACCGACCACGGTGAGGGGACCGTTGAAGCCCGGTCCGAAGCCCTTGGCTAGTAGATCGTAGGCCTGGCGGGTGGTCGAGGAGGGCGGGTTTGATCCTTGATCGGCGCTGCCCAGGTGCAACGAGAAGTAGGGGATGATCATGACCCCGATGATCGCCAGGGCGATCACCGACAGGGCGCGCGGGTGGCGCGCAACGACGTGCGACCACCGCTGCCACGGGCCGGCGACGACGACCGCCTCGGGTCCGTGCTCGGCCAGGACGCGCCGCTCACGCCGACTCAGTACGCGAGTCTTCTGAAAGGCCAACAGCGCGGGCAACAGCGTTACGGCCGCCGTCATCGTGATGGCGACGGTGATCGTCGCCGAGATCGCGACGCCGTTGAGGAAGGAGAGGCGCAGGACCAGCATGCCGAGCAACGCGATACACACGGTGGTTCCGGCGAAGAGCACGGCGCGCCCCGAGGTGTTGATCGCGGTGACGATCGACTCCTCGACACTGAGACCACGCTTGAGCCCCTGACGGGATCGGGTCACGATGAACAGGGCGTAGTCGATTCCCACCCCCAACCCGATCAGCGAGCCGAGGATGGGTGCGAACTGGGCGATGACGAGGTCGTGACTCAGAAGTGTCGTCGCCCCCGAGGCGATCCCTAGCGCGAAGAGGGCGACCCCGAGGGGCAGCAGCATGGCGAGAAAGGATCCGAACGCCAGTAGGAGGATGATCGCGGCCACGAGGAGGCCGACGCCCTCGCTCGCGCTGGCGGGGCGACTGGCCAACTGGCCGAAGGCGTTGCCGCCGAACTGGACCTGCAGGCTCGACGAGCGGGCGGTCGAGCCGACTGTCTCGACCTGTTGAATGGCTGGATTACTCAGTTTGTAGCCGGGCAGGGTGAAGTGCACGACGGCGAAGGCGATGGTGCCGTTGTGGTTGACCTGGGTGTGCTCGGCGAGGCAGGGCGCGGCACTGGCGCAGAACGGCGACGTGACGCTGGCGATCTGGGGCAGGGCAGCCACGCGCGAGAGCATGGTGCTGATCGCGCGCTGGTGGTCGGCCACCGTGCCGGTGTGGGTTGCGAAGACGATCTCGTCGGTGTCCCCGGCCTGGCCCTTGATCCGCGAGAGCAAGTCGAGGGCGTGGGTCGAGTTAGTACCGGGCAGTGAGAAAGAGTTGGCGAAGGCTGATCCGACGCTCTGGGCGGCGCCCACCACGCCGATAAAGAGGGCGATCCAGGTAATCAACACCCACCAGCGACGACGGACGCTCAGGCGAGCGAGTGATTTCATGGACTCTCCGATGAGTGGGCGGGAAGGATGTACGAGGGAGTGAGTAAAATCACCGGTACCAAAGCGTACTAAGTGTAGAGGAAGTCGATGGCGCCTGACCCGCTGGTGGAGCGCTTCCCCGGTCACGCGTACCCCCAGGTGATTCCCACGCCCGACGAGCGACGTCCCGGTCCACCAGCTCCGTGGGAGGCGCTGGCGGTGCGCGACCGCGCGTCGATCAGCCTGGGACGAGTGGAGTCGCGCCTGCGCGCGGCGCACCGTCACCTCGAGTCGTCGGCACCGCCCGACCAGCCGAGCGAGCTGGCGGGGGCGGGCGAGCTCGCGTCGCGAGTACGTCGATCGGCGGTGCTGGTGGCTCTCTTCGAGCGCGACGGCGAGACCCACGTCGTGCTGACGCGTCGTTCCCTGCGCCTGCGCCAGCATCGCGGGGAGATCGCGCTGCCCGGTGGGCGGGCCGAAGGGGGGGAGTCCCTGGTCGACACGGCGCTGCGTGAGGCGGGCGAGGAGGTGGGCCTCGCGGCGGCGACGGCGCGGCCCTTCGCGTGGCTGAGCCCGATCGTGACTCTGGTATCGAGTTCGGCGATCTGGCCCATCGTCGCGGCCCTCGACGGGGTGCCGACGCTACGGGCGAACCCGTACGAAGTGGACCGGATCTTCACCGTGGCGCTCGCGGATCTCGCGGCCGACGGCGCCTTCGTGGAGGAGCGCTGGCGGCGCGGGGGCCCCCGCCCGGGCGCCGACGACGAGGGCTTCGTCCCGGTCCGATTCTTTCGCGTGCCGGGCGAGGTTGTCTGGGGGGCGACCGCGCGGGTGCTGAGCGAGCTGTTGTGCGTGGTGCTCGACGTGACCGGACCCGACGAGGGGGCCGTGCACGACGTCCGGTAGAATCAGCACACTCGGCGCGGCGTAGGAGACAGTCATGGCGGAAGTAGAGATCGGAATTTATAAGTCGGCTCGACAGGCCTACGGCTTCGACGACATCGCCATCGTGCCGTCGCGGCGCACGCGCGACCCCGAGGACGTGGACATCTCCTGGCAGATCGACGCCTACAAGTTCGAGTTGCCGATGCTCGGATCGGCGATGGACGGTGCGGTGTCGCCGACGACCGCCATCGAGATCGGCCGACTCGGCGGACTGGGTGTCTTGAACCTCGAGGGACTGTGGACCCGCTACGAGGACCCCACGTCACTCTTCGAGGAGATCGCGGAGTTGGCGGACGACAAGGCCACGGCGCGCATGCAGCAGATGTACGCCGAGCCGGTCAAGCTCGAGCTGGTCGCGGCGCGCATCGCTCAGATGAAGGAGGCCGGTATCGTGACCGCGGCCTCGGTCACTCCCCAGCGCACCGCGTGGATGAGCTCGACCATCATCAATTCCGGTCTGGACATCCTGGTAATCCAGGGCACCGTCGTCTCGGCCGAGCACGTGTCCAAGACCGCGGAACCGCTCAACCTGAAGCGCTTCATCCGCGAGTTCGAGATCCCGGTGATCGTGGGCGGGTGCGCCAGCTATCAGGCGGGTCTGCACCTCATGCGCACCGGCGCGGCCGGTGTCCTGGTGGGGGTGGGCCCGGGTAACGCCTGCACCTCGCGCGCCGTGCTGGGCATCGGGGTGCCCCAGGCCACGGCCATCGCCGACGTGGCCGGCGCGCGGATGCGCCACCTCGACGAGACCGGTGTCTACGTGCACGTCATCGCCGACGGGGGCATGAGCAAGGGCGGCGACATCGCCAAGGCGATCGCCTGCGGCGCGGACGCCGTCATGATCGGCTCGCCGCTCACCAGCGCGATCGAGGCACCCGCGCGCGGGTACCACTGGGGTATGGCGACCTTTCACCCGACGCTGCCGCGCGGCACGCGCGTGCGTACTCAGGTGCGCGGCACGCTGCGCGAGATCCTGCTGGGCCCGGCCCACGAGAACGACGGGCGTCTCAACCTCTTCGGAGCGCTGCGTACCTCGATGGCCACCTGCGGCTACGAGAGCGTCAAGGAGTTCCAGAAGGCGGAGGTCATGCTCGCCCCGTCGCTGCAGACCGAGGGCAAGGCCCTGCAGCGCTCGCAGGGCGTAGGCATGGGGCATTGAAGCCCGTCCTCGTTGTCGATTTCGGCGCCCAGTACGCGCAATTGATCGCCCGACGCGTGCGCGAGGCGCACGCGTACTCCGAGATCGTGCCGGCCACGATCGGGGCGGCCGAGGTGGCTCGCCGCTCGCCGGCGGCGATCATCCTGTCGGGGGGCCCGCGCTCGGTGTACGAGACGCCTGCGCCCTCGCTCGACCCCGCCATCTACGATCTGGGGATCCCGATTCTGGGCATCTGCTACGGCGCGCAGTTGATGGCTCGCCAGTTGGGCGGCGAGGTCGCGCGTACCGGGGCGGGTGAGTACGGCCGCACCGAGGTCACCCGCGTCGGCGACACGGTGCTGCTCGAGGGGTGGCCCGACGCCAGTACGTGTTGGATGAGTCACGGCGACGCGATCACGCGCGCGCCCGAGGGTTTCGCGGTGACCGCCGCCACCCGTGAGGCACCGGTGGCGGCGATGGAGAACCCCGCGCGGGGCCTCTACGCGACTCAGTTTCACCCCGAGGTCGCCCACACCGAGCGTGGTCAGGAGATGATCGCGCACTTCGTGCACCACGTGGCCGGCGTGGCGCCGACGTGGACCAGCGCGTCGATCATTGACGAGCAGGTGGGCGCGATTCGCGCGCGCGTCGGCGAGGACGCCGTGCTGTGCGCGTTGTCGGGGGGCGTGGATTCGGCGGTGGCCGCCGCACTGGTGACCAAGGCCGTCGGCCGTCAACTGACCTGCGTCTTCGTCGACACCGGTCTGATGCGCGAGGGCGAGGGCGAGCAGATCGAGGCGACCTTCACCCGCCAGTTCGGCGTTCCTCTGGTGCACGTGCGCGCGCAGGATCGCTTCTTCGCGGCACTGGCCGGGGTGTCGGATCCCGAGGCCAAGCGCAAGATTATTGGCGAACTGTTCATACGCGAGTTCGAGACCGTGGCGCGCGAACTCACCGCCGACGGTCACGGGCCGCGCTTCCTGGTTCAGGGCACTCTCTACCCCGACGTGATCGAGTCGGGGTCGGGCCACGCGGCCACGATCAAGAGCCACCACAACGTGGGGGGGCTGCCCGAGGATCTCTCCTTCGAGCTGATCGAGCCCCTACGCGCCCTGTTCAAGGACGAGGTGCGTCGCGTGGGTGAGGAGTTGGGGCTGCCCGAGGAGATCGTGTGGCGTCAGCCCTTTCCCGGGCCCGGACTCGCGGTGCGCGTCATCGGTGAGGTCACGCCGGAGCGGGTGGCGATCGTGCGCCGAGCCGACGCCGTGGTGAGCGACGAGATCACTCGTGCCGGGCTGTACCGCGAGCTGTGGCAGAGCTTCGCGGTGTTGCCGGCGCTGCGCACCGTGGGGGTGATGGGTGACGGGCGCACCTACGCCTATCCGATCATCATTCGGGCGGTGACGAGTGACGACGCCATGACCGCCGATTGGGCCCGGCTGCCCTACGACGTCGTGGAGCGCATCGCGAATCGACTGGTCCGTGAGGTCGAGGGGGTCAATCGCGTGGCCCTGGACGTCACCAGTAAGCCCCCGGGCACTATCGAGTGGGAGTGAGAGCGGGAGTGGCCGGCTCCTTCTCCGATGAGGCGTTGTGGGGCTCGTTCGCTCGTGCGCCGCGCACGGACCCCGACGCGCTGCTCGAGGACCTCACCGAGCCCCAGCGACGCGCCGTCACCCAGCGTGGCGGACCACTGCTGGTGGTCGCGGGAGCCGGGTCGGGCAAGACGCGAGTCCTGACGCGGCGCGTAGCACACCTGCTCGCGACCGGCGACGCTCAGCCCCACCAGATCATGGCGATCACCTTCACCAACAAGGCCGCGGACGAGATGCGCCGGCGCGTCGTCGAGTTGGTGGGGCCGTCGGCCGACCGCATGTGGGTCTCGACTTTCCACTCGGCGGCGCTGCGGATGCTGCGCGCGCACGCCGACGTGCTCGGCTACTCGCCCGGCTTCACCATCTACGACGCGGGTGACGCCCAGGGCACGGTCGAGAGGATCATGCGCGAGCTCAACCTCGACCCCAAGCGTCTGTCGCCGCGCAGCGTCACCGCCGCGATCTCGGCGGCCAAGAACGAGATGTTGAGCCCCGCGGCCTATCACGACGCCGTCGCCGACGACCCGGTGCACC
This sequence comes from Actinomycetes bacterium, assembly GCA_021793395.1. Taxonomy (GTDB): domain Bacteria; phylum Actinomycetota; class Acidimicrobiia; order Acidimicrobiales; family RAAP-2; genus RAAP-2. Next base: position 6,619 of record JAJYSU010000008.1, on the reverse strand, counting down.
GGCGCGTCGCCGACATCTACCGGCTCTACCAGGAGCGCCTGCGCACGGCCAACGCCATGGACTTCGACGACCTCCTGGTCAACGCGCTGGCGATGCTGCGCGGGGACGACGACGTACGCGCGAACTACCAGCGACGCTTCACTCACCTGCTCGTCGACGAGTTCCAGGACACCAACGGCGTGCAGAACGAGCTGGTGATGTTGCTCGCCGCCGAGCACGGCAACCTGTGCGTCGTGGGCGACGACGATCAGTCGATCTACCGCTTCCGCGCGGCCGACGTGCGCAACATCTTGCAGTTCGAGGAACGTTTCCCCACCGCCGACGTGGTCGTGCTCGAGCAGAACTTCCGCTCCACGCAGACGATCCTCGACGCGGCTAACGCCGTAATCGCCCGCAATCCGGGACGTCGAGCCAAGAACCTCTTCAGTGAGGGACTGCGCGGTGGGCCGATCCGGCTGTACCGCGCCGGCGACGAGTACGACGAGGGACGCTGGGTGGCCGCGGAGTTGCGACGGCTGCGCGTCGAGCACGCGGTGGCCTGGCACGAGATGGCGGTCTTCTATCGCACGAACGCCCAGAGTCGCGTTCTAGAGGAAGAGATGTTGCGCGCCGGCGTCCCCTACCGGGTGATCGCGGGCCAGCGTTTCTACGACCGCAAGGAGATCAAGCACGCGCTGGCCTACGCGCGACTCATCGTGAACCCGCGCGACGAGGCCAGTGCTCGGCGCGTGATCAACGAGCCCAAGCGCGGGGTCGGTGCGGTGGCCCAGGCCGCCCTGGGCTCCTACGGAGCCGAGCACGGGTTGTCCTTCGCCGAGACCGCCGCGTACGCGCGAGAGGCGGGACTGAGCGGGCGGGCGCTGAACGGCGCCGCGCGCTTCGCCCTGGTGCTCGAGGAGTTGCGCGCGCTGGCTAACGACCTGTCACCGCGCGAGATGATTGACGCGATCGTGCGCGAGAGCGGACTAGGTGACGCCCTGCGCGCGGAGAACAGCGACGACGGTCTCTCGCGCCTGGAGAACCTGGGGGAGTTGGCCTCGGCGGCCAGCCAGTACGACACGCTGGGCGACTTCGTCGAGCGCGTGGCGTTGGTCTCGGACGCCGACCAGCTCGATCCCGGCGCTGGCGCGGTGTCGCTGATGACGCTGCACGTGGCCAAGGGTTTGGAGTTTCCGGTGGTGGTGATCACCGGGCTCGAGGAGACGATCTTCCCGCACCGGCGCGCGCTGAGTAGTGACGACGAACTCGAGGAGGAACGGCGTCTGTGCTACGTGGGCATCACGCGCGCCAAGGAACACCTGATCTTGACCCACGCCTGGAGTCGCACCCAGTGGGGATCACGCACCGACGCCCTCGCGAGTCGCTTTCTGGCCGAGATTCCACCGGCGCTGGTGCGCGATCTGTCGGCGAGTGTTCCGCGACCACGCGCGACGCTCGAGCGTGACGCCCGAGGCGACGAGGGATTCCTCGGTCGCGCGACCGCCTTCACCGAGGGTCGCGCCTACGGGTCGGGGGCCGCGCCACCGGTGCGCTCGACGGGAGCGGAACTTTTGGGGCTGGTCGTGGGAGACGCGGTGGTGCACGACCGCTACGGCGCGGGCGTGGTGGTCGCGGCGACGGGCGAGGGGAGCCACGCCCGCGCTACCGTCGCCTTCGCCGAACACGGCACGAAGCAACTGGTGCTGTCGATGACCCCGCTGCGTCGGGCCTGAGACGGCGACCCGGCTCGTAAATCGAGGCTAAGAATACGTAGCACCCGCGTAAGAATTGGCGTTCCGCGAGTGGCGGGGGGTCCGCGCGATGCCAGAATGGGAGCCCATGGATTACGCCCGACCCGCCTACCGGCCGCCGAGCGCCCCGCGAAGCCACCGACTCGCCCCGCGCGTCTACTGGCGGCGTCGGGCCATCGCCCTGCTGGCCGCCGTCACGATTGGCTGGTTCGGCTACCTCGGCATCACGCTGGGCTTCGCGCTCAACAACCCCACCTACGGTGTGTCCTACATGGCTCGCGCCGCGGAATGGGGGCGCAGCCACGGGATCGGCTGGTTCGTGACCTGGGCCGAGACCGAGTACTACAAGTTGAACCCCCCCAAGACCGGCGGTAAGCCGCCGCTTAGCGCCTTCGGCTCGGGCCCCACGCGCGTCGTGGTCCCGGCGACCGGCCACCTCCCCGAGCCTCCCCCGATCATCTCGCCCGCGGCGCACCCACTCCCCGGCGAGGGCGTGTGGCACGCGGTGGGGCGGCGCACCGCCACCGGCGTGCCGACCGTCTACGAGGCCTTCGTGCGCCCGAACAACATCAACACCAGCTACGTGGTCGGGGTCGCCTGGATGGATACGACCCTGCTACGCGCCCAGCTCTACTCGGGCTCGTACATCCCGGGTGGCCCCTATCACTTCACCTACACTGCCCCGATCACGCCCACGGCGTCGCGTACCCTGGTCGCCGCGTTCAACGCGGGCTTTCGCATGCAGGACGCCCAGGGCGGCTACTACACCCAGGGTCACATGATTATTCCCCTGCGCCGCGGCGCCGCGTCGGTCGTCATCTTCAAGGACGGGACGATGACCCTCGGCGCCTGGGGAACCCCGGGCTTCACCATGAGCAACAAGATTGCGTCGGTGCGTCAGAACCTGCGCCTCCTGGTGAATAACGGCCGACCGGTGGGCGACCTCTCCAACCCGGCGTTGTGGGGCGCGACCCTCGGGGGCACCTTCAACGTGTGGCGCAGCGGCCTCGGGGTCCTGAAGGACGGGGCCATCGTGTACGTCGGCGGTCCCGCCCTGTCGATCACCGATCTCGCCAACGTTCTGGTGCGCGCCGGAGCAGTGCGGGGCATGCAGCTGGACATCAACACTGACTGGGTGCAGTACTCGGTCTTTAACGGCGCGCTCAACGCGCCGGTGACCGGGGCGAACGGGGTTAGTCTCTTGAACTCGATGAACGGGCCGCCGTCGCGGTACTTCGCCAGCTGGTGGAACCGGGACTTCTTCACCATGAGCCTTCGCCCCACTGCGCTACGACCCGCGCACGCGTCGACGAGCGTGGCGTCGGGCGGTTAGGCTCCCCGCGCGGCGAGGGACTCGTCGAGCCAGCGAAGGAGTGTGTCGGCTCGTGCGATCGCACTCGTGCGAGCCGCGACGGTCCCGTGTGAGCGGACCACGACCTCGCGCCCCCGCCGACGAGTCGGCGGGGGCGCGAGGTGATCAGGCGTTCGGGGTAGCGGTCGCGTCGCCTTCGGCGAGTACGCCGTAGAGCGTGCGACGAGTCTCGACCAGGATCGCCGTGGCTCGCGCGACCTGGCTCTCGGAGCCGGCCAGGAGCACCTGGCGCGAGGCCAGCATCACCTGACGCGCGGTGCCCATGAGCTCACGCGCGGGACCCGCGGTACCATCCGCGCTCTCCCACGGTCGCCCCAACTGCTCTCGCTGCTCGGCGACGAGGTCGCGACCGGCGCGGGTGAGCGCGTAGGTCCGTCCCGTTCCGGCCACGCTCGCCTCGATCAGCCCCTCGTCCTCCAGCTGCTGGAGCACCGGGTAGATCGAGCCGGGGCTCGGTCGCCAGGCGTCGTTGGAGCGCTCGGAGAGCTCCTGGATGAGTTGATAGCCGTTGCGGGGCTGCTCTTCGAGCAGGACCAGCACCGCGGCGCGAACGTCGCCGCGTCGCTGACGCCCGCCGCCGCGTCGCAGCGATCCTCCCCGAAAGTGCCCTCCCGGGCCGCCGTGGTCGTGACCCGGTCCTCCACGGCGGCGTCCGCCCATGGCGCGACCAGGGCGCTCGCCCCACTGACCGTTGGTGGTGTTTTCATTGAACATGTCGTTCCTCCGTTTCGTGGTACCGTCCGGTACTACGTACTATAACGATATATCGTTAGTGTTCATTTGTCAAGTGGCCGAGTGGGGTCCGCATCCCAGGGCCGCGTGGCGTGGTGGGGGCGTGGCGTGGTGGGGGCGTAGTCTGGCGCGTTCTCGCGCGAGATCCGGCGCGACGGGGAGAGGTGGTGGCGCCGCGGCGCGAGACGACGCTAGCGATCCGCCACCAGGCGCCACAGCCGGCGCGGAAGCACGCGCATTACGGTGAAGACGTAGCGCAGCACCGGGGGACTGTAGAGCACGCGGTCGCCGCTCTCCAGGCCCCGCACGACGACCTCGGCCACCTCACTCACGCCGGTGGTAAAGGGCGGCTCGGCGAGGCCCGTCGTCATCTTGGAGCGCACGAAGCCGGGTCGCACGATCTGGAGAGTGACGCCGGTGCCGTCCAGAGTGTCGGCCAGGGCGAGGCACATCTGGTCCAGGCCGGCCTTGGCGGCGCCGTAGAGATAGGCCGAGGGGCGCACGCGCAGGGCGGCTACCGACGAGAGCACCACCACGCGGCCTCGCCCCTGAGCGATCAAGGGGGCGCGTAGGGCGCTGAGCGCGGCGGCGGGCCAGGTCAGGTTGACGGTGATCACCTCCGCGGCACGGTCCGGGTCGGTCTGATCGTGTGACTGGTTGCCCAGTTCACCGACCGCGATCACCACCAGGTCGACCGGCTCGCCCAGGGCGTCGAGGCAGGCGCGAACGGTGTCCCCGGCGTGGTCGGGGGCGAGGGCGTCGAAGACGACGGTGGCGACAGTGGTCGCGCCGTAGTCGCGCGCCTCGGCGGCCGCCTCGTCGAGGCGTGTCCGGTCGCGGCCCGCGAGGACGATCCGACGCCCCCGTGCGGTGCAGAGTCGGCGCGTGATTGCTCGTGCGATGTCCGACGTGGCGCCGAGGACGATCACGTTCTGGGGCTGGCCGAAGGCGTTGTCCACGGTTATCGTCCTCCTAGGTTGAGCCGACGGTCGAGGTCGCTCGTGAGCCGACCCTCGGGGTCGACGCGTGCGCGTACCGCGGCGAAGTCGTTCAGTCGCGGGTACATGGCGCGTACTCGTTCGGGAGCCAGCCGCGCGTCCTTGGCGAGGTAGACGCGCCCGCCCGCCGCGACTACGAGTTCGTCGAGTTCGTCCAGGACGCGTCCCAGCGTCGGCGGGCCGACGGGCAGGTCGAGCGCCAGCGTCCAGCCGGGTATCGGGAAGGAGAGGGGCCCGGGGTCGGCGGGGCCGAATCGCTTGAGTACCGCAAGGAAACTCGGCAGGCGCGACGACGAGAGACGAGAGATGGCGTCGACCACGCACTGGCCCTCGGAGGTGGGGACGCAGAACTGGTACTGCACGAAGCCGCGTGGTCCGTAGAGACGGTTCCAGTCGCGCACCCCGTCGAGGGGATGGAAGAACGAGGACAGTGACTGGAGCTCCCCGCGGCGTTGACGCGGGGCCGAGCGGAACCACGCCTCGTTGAAGATCCGGATCGAGAGCGGGTTCAGCAGGCCTCGGGGGGCGGTGAGTGGAACCGCGAGGCGGGCTGGTCGCGGCGCCGCCAGCGCGGTGTCGCTCGGGTCGCGATCGGTGGCGTCGGCGTGCTCCGCGCGCGTCAGGATCGCTCGACCCATGTGGGTACCTCGGGTCATGCAGTCCACCCAGGCCACCGAGTAACGGTAGGCGTCGTCGCCCTCGGTCATCGCCGCCATCACGGCGTCGAGGTCGTTGAAGCGATCGGTGTCCACGCGTACCTGATCCGATCCGACCGCGAGGAGCTGGAGGGTGAGCGTCGTGACGATCCCCGTAAGGCCCATCCCGCCCATGGTCGCCCAGAAGAGGTCGGGGTCCTCACGGCGCGACACCGTGCGCGTCCCGCGAGGAGTCACGAGGCGCATTGAGAGCACGTGAGCGGCGAAGGAGCCGTCGCGGTGGTGGTTCTTACCGTGGACGTCGCTGGCGACGGCGCCGCCGAGAGACACCTGGCGGGTGCCCGGCGTCACCGCGACGAACCAGCCTCGTGGCAGGCTGACCGCGAGCAACTCGTCGATCGACACGCCCGCTCCCGCGGTGACCACGCCCGCGGCGCTGATGGGGCCGATCTCCACGAAGCCGCGATTGTCGACGACGACGCCGCCGCCGAGCTGGGCGGCGTCACCGTAGCTGCGACCTAGTCCCCGGGCCACTAGCGCGGGGCGAGTGGCGAGTAGTTCGCTCACCTGGTCTTCACTGGTGGGGGTGAGGACCTCGGCGACCGAGGGCGCCGTGCGGCCCCAGCCGGTGAGGGTGGCGCGGGTCACAGGTAGATACCGATCCCGAGCAGAACGGCCCAGGTGAGTCCGAGCACCTGGACCACGCGGTTGTGCACCAGCAGATCCTCGGGCGAGGAGCCGTCACCGGCCTCGGCGGAGCGCATGATGAAGAGTATCGCCAGGGTCACCGGAACGGCGGTCAGTCGAATCGGCACGATGTGGTGGTCGTGCGACGACAGGCCGGTCGCGGAGGTGTCGAAGGCCCACAGGCAGTAGCCGGTGACGACCACGGTGGCGCTCAGGGTCAGCGCCGAGTGCAGGAACTCCGGCGTGTACTCGGCCAGCACCCGACGAGTGGCGCCCGCTCCCACCTTCTTCAACTCGCTGGAGCGCTTGCCCACGACGAGGAAGAGCGCCCCGAAGGAGATGACCACGAGGAACCAGGTCGACACGTAGATGTGCGACGCTGCCGCGCCGGCGTAGGCGCGAAGAAAGAAGCCGCTGGCCACGACTCCCAGTTCCACGATGACG
>JAJYSU010000054.1 GCA_021793395.1 Actinomycetes bacterium | reverse complement strand
TTCCGATCTTGAAGGAGCTGGTGGCGCTAGCGATCGCGGTGACGCGCGAGTGCGACGGGTGCGTCGTCTCGCACACGCGTGGAGCGGCGCGTCATGGCGTGACGCGCCAGCAAGTCGCCGAGGCGATGGGCGTGGCCATCATGATGAACGGCGGTCCGGGAACGGTCTGGGGGCCGCGGGCGCTGCGCGCCTTTGACGAGGCCGTGGCCGCTCGACGTTCCAGTTAAGACTCCGTCGTCCCCGCCCTGGCGTGACGCCGTAGGCGACCGGCCGCGACGACGCCTCCGAGAGGATCGGTCGCGTTCTCGCCGCAGTTCCGGACAGCCAAAGAGTTGTTGGAGAGGTGCTGTGTCGCGGACCCGCGACGGAGATCGACGCGGATCCGTCGACGACGTGATCGCGCGTGGCTCGCGCCGCCGGCGCGAGCATCTCGGCATCCGGCACCGGACCAGAACTCCGAGGAGAGCCGGGAAGAGTTGGTGACGACGCCTTGCCGGTTGTCGCCCACGCCGCCGGGCCGCGGTGTCCGGCCGGTCACGCCACGGGCGTTTCACGGCAGACTGGACCAGTGACACTGAGCGATGATGAGCGAGCAGAACGATTGCGAGCGCTTCGCTCGTTGCTGGATCTTCTACGTCCGGCGGTTCAGGCGGACGGTGGAGACCTCGTGCTCGTGCGCGCCGACGTGGAGAGCGGTGTGGTCGAGGTGCAGCTTCAGGGAGCGTGTTCGAGTTGCGCCATCTCCTCGACGACCCTGCAGGGTGGCGTACGGCGGATACTCACTGATCGCTTGGCGTGGGTCACTGACGTGATCGGTGGCGTCGACGAGTCGGTGGACCCCGAAGACTCAATGGCTCTCGGCACCGGCGGCTACGTGCCGCGCTATCGCCACCTCTAGTTCCCCTCCGGGGGGTCACGAATCGTGAACGGGGTGCTACTATTTAGTTAGGTTAACTAATGGAAACAGCACTCACGACCACCGACACCGACACCGCCGCGCGACTGCGCCGCGCCATTACTCGTCTCAATCGACGCCTGCGAGCATCGGGGCTCGGGGGGCTGACCGCCGCCCAGGCCTCGCTGATGTCGTCGGTGGAGTCGTTGGGTTCACCGTCGCTGGGCGAACTCGCCGCCGCCGAGCAGATCCAGCCACCGTCGGTGACCCACGCGGTGCGCGACCTCGAGTCGGCGGGAATGATCGTGAGTTCTCGGGATCCGAGCGATCGGCGCTGCACGAGGGTGCGTCTCACCACGCAGGGACGTCGCGAGTTGATGGCGGTTCGCGCTCGCAAGACCCAGTTCCTTAATCAGCGTCTGGCGATGCTCTCGCCGGCCGAGCGACGCCGGGCCGAGGAAGCCACCGCTTTTCTCGAGCGGCTCTTGGAGGGCGAGTGAGCGCCCGCCGACTTACCGGATCCACCTTCGCCGCCTTGAGCGTGCGCAACTTCCGCCTCTACTTCATCGGTCAGTTGATCTCGGTGTCGGGGACGTGGATGCAGTCGGTCGCTCAGGGCTGGCTCATCCTCCAGATGACCGGCTCGTCGGTGGGCCTGGGGGTCGCCGTCGCCCTGCAGTACGTACCGATGCTGCTCCTTGGCTTCTACGGGGGCCTCGTCGTCGACCGTCACGAGAAGCGGCGTATTCTCTACGTCACGCAGTCGAGCGCCGGTGTGCTGGCTTTGGGCTTGGCGATTCTGGTGGGAACGGGCCACGTACGGGTCGATGAGGTCTACGGCTTCGCTCTGCTCCTCGGTATTGTCAATCTCTTCGATACTCCCGCCCGCCAGGCCTTCGTCCAGGAGATGGTGGGCCGCGACCTGATCACGAACGCCGTGAGCCTTAACAGCGTGCTGATGAACGCGGGGCGCGTTATCGGCCCCAGCGTCGCCGCGATCTTCATCGCCGTGGCCGGCATGGCCTCGTCGTTCTACGCGAACGCCGCGTCGTTCGGGGCGGTGATCGTCGCCCTGGCCATGATGCGCGGCGAGGACTTCGTGCCGATGGCGACCGTTGAGCGCGCGCGCGGTCAGATCATGGTCGGTCTTCGTTACGTGATGCAGACGGTCCTGGTGCGTGACGTCGTCCTCGCCGTCGCCGTGGTCGGGACCTTCGCCTTTAACTTCACCGTGACCCTGCCGCTGTTGGCGCGCACGACGTTTCACCAGCACTCGGCGGCCCAGTACGGGCTGTTGATGTCGGCAATGGGAGTGGGTGCGGTGCTCGGAGGACTCTTCGTCGCGCGCCGCTCGCGAGCGACAGCGCGACTACTCGCGATCCTCTCGCTCGGCTTTGGGGTGTTCATGGTCCTGGTCGCGCTGGCGCCGTCCCTGTGGTGGGCCGCGATTGCCCTAGTCCCGACGGGGGCCTTTTCCATTGCCTTCGCCGCGACCGCTAACGCGACCTTGCAACTCAACTCGAGTCCCGAGATGCGCGGTCGGGTCATGAGCCTCTACGGCACCGCGTTCCTCGGCACGACGCCAATCGGGTCGCTCGCCATCGGTGCTCTCGTGGGAGCGACCAATCCCCGGATAGGCCTCTTAGTGGGTGCGGTGCTGACCGTGCTCGTCGGGGCGTGGTTGGTGAGTGTGCGCAGCCGGCGTGAGGCACCCGTGAGCGAGTTGGTAGAGAGCTACGCCGGCTGAGCGACGGGCTCCTTCGGCAGACCGAGGACCCGCTCGCCGATGATGTTGCGTTGGATCTCGGCGGTGCCTCCCCAGATCGTCTCGGAACGGCTGAAGAAGAACGATCCCTGCAGGTCGGACACGGGGTAGTCGGCGCGGCCTCGTCGGCTGCCGGCGAGCGTACCCTCGCTGGAGCCGGTTCCGGTCAGCACCTGAGCGTCCATGCCCACGATGTCCATGGCGAGTTCCATGGTCGCGCGGTGGGCTTCGGACCAGAACATCTTGTTACACGCTCCCATACGCGCGGCGTCGTGGGAGCCACGTAGGGCGTCGGTGAGGGAGCGGTAGCCATTGATCTGCATGATCTTGATCTTCGACCACGAGCGCACCAGAGCGTCGCTCACTCGCCGGTCATCGAGACGTCCACGCTGGCGGGCCTCGTCGACGATGGCGTCCCACTCCTTCAAGAATCGCCGGTAGCCAGTGGTGGACGAGGCGCCACGCTCGAAGCCCAGTGTCGTCATTGCGACCTTCCACCCGTTGTTGACACCGCCGATCACGTTGTCGCGTGGGCAGCGGGCGTTGGTGAAGAAGACCTCATTGAACTCCGCGGTCCCGTCGATCTGGGTGATCGGGCGTACCTCGACGCCGGGCTGGCGCATGGGGACGAGGAGATAACTGATGCCCGCGTGGGCCGGCGCGGCGGGATCGGTGCGCGCCAGGAGAAAGACGTAGTCGGCGTTCTGGGCCTGCGTGGTCCATACCTTCTGGCCGTTGATGATCCACTCGTCCCCGTCGAGCACGGCGCTCGTGGAGAGGCTCGCCAGGTCCGATCCGGAATTCGGCTCGGAGAAGCCCTGGCACCAGGTGGTGGTACCGCGCAGGATCCCGGGCAGGAATTCACGCTTCTGCTCCTCGGTGCCCCACTGCAAGATGGTGGGGCCGACCAGCGTGTCGCCGAAGAAGTCGGCGCGCAGGGGCGCGTTGAGGCGTGAGAACTCCTCGGTGAGCACGACCTGCTCGAGCAGGCTGAGGCCGCGGCCGCCGTAGTCGACGGGCCATCCGGCACAGATCCAGCCACCGGCGTAGAGGGCTTCATTCCACGTGCGGTTGAAGTCGCGCTTCTGCTCCTCGGTGAGCGAGAAGTCCGGCTCGCCCCAGCCGGGAGGGAGGTTGGTCTCGAGCCAGGCGCGCACGTCGCGTCGAAACTCCTCGGTGTCGGGGGGGTACGTGAGATCCATAGTCGCAGCGTACTCACTGCGAGGGCGTCGACTCGAGTCCGTCGCGGCGGGGGGTTGCGGCCACGTATGGTTGAGAGGTGCCCCGAAGCCTCGCGACGACAGTGGCGGCGACGCGCGCCTCGTGGCGGCGATCACGTTTGATCACGACACCTCCCGCGCGCCCGGCGCGCGCGCCGCGGCCGGGCGGTTACCGTGTGGCCTTCCTGGTCTACCGGGGTAATCCGCGCTGCGGCGGCCAAGGCGTGTACACCCGTCACCTCACTCGCGAGCTCGTGCGCCTCGGTCACAGCGTCGAGGTGTTCTCCGGCCCGCCGTGGCCCGAGCTGGACGAGGGGGTGGGATTCACTCCGGTGCCGGGGCTGGACCTGTACCGAGACCCCGACCCCTTTCGCGTACCGGCGTGGCGCGAGTTTCGTGGATGGGCCGACGTGGTGGAGTTCGCCACCATGCTGGGCGCGGGTTTCGGGGAGCCGGCGGCGTTCTCCCTGCGAGTGTGGCGACGTTTGCGCGGGCGTCGTCAGGACTTTGACATCGTGCACGACGATCAGTGCATGGGGTGGGGCATCGCGCGTCTGCACCGTGCGGGCTGGCCGCTGCTTGAGACGCTGCATCACCCGATCACGGTGGACCGCGCCATCGCCCTGGATCACGCCACGACCTGGCGGACGCGGCTCACGACTCGGCGCTGGTTCGGTTTTTTGCGGATGCAGACGCGAGTCGTGCGCCGACTGCCCGCGGTGCTGACGGTCTCGCATAATTCGAAGAAGGACATTCACGCGCAGATGGGCGTTCCCCTGGAGCGTCTTACCGTGGTTCCGGTGGGAGTCGACCATGAGGTTTTTCGGCCCTACGACGACGTCGTGAAGCGTCCGGGGCGGCTCGTGGTCACGTCGAGCAGCGACGTGCCCATGAAGGGATTAGTTCCTCTCCTCGAGGCGATCGCCAAATTGCGTACCGAGCGCGAGATTGAACTGATCGTGATCGGTACGCCGCGACCGGGAGGGCGTGTGGCGCGGGCGCTCGATCGACTCGGTCTCGCCGACGTGGTCACGACGGTGAGCGGCGTGAGCGACGAGGCGTTGGCGCGCCTCTACGGTGAGGCTGAAGTAGCCATCGTGCCGAGCCTCTACGAGGGCTTCTCACTGCCCGCGATCGAGGCGATGAGCTGTGCCGTGCCGGTGGTGGCCACGACGGGCGGGGCTCTGCCCGAGGTGGTGGGTACCAGCGGCGAGACGGGTCTGTTGGTCGAGCCCAACGACCCCGAGGCCCTCGTGGTGGCTATTCGGCGCCTCCTCGACGATCCGGGGCTGCGCGCGCGTCTGGGCGCCAACGGGCGCGAGCGCGTGCGCGAGCGCTTCACCTGGGAGGTGACCGCGCGCGGCACGGCGGCGTGTTACGACGCCATCGTTCGTCATCGCCCCCTGCCCGCCTCCATGTTCTTCGACTGATGCTGACCGCCGACTACGACCGACTGGGTCTGACGCGTGGTGACGTGGTGTTGGACCTGGGCTGCGGGTTCGGACGTCACGCCTTCGAGGCGGCGCGGCGCGGCGCGCACGTGGTGGCTCTGGACGCGGGACGCGCGGAGGTTGAGGGAGTGGCGGCCACCTTCGCGGCCATGGCCGAGGCCGGGGAGATTTCGGCGAGCGACGTCGCCGCCACGGTGGTGCAAGGTGACGCGCTGCATCTTCCCTTCGCCGACGCCACGTTCGATCGCGTGATTTGCTCGGAGGTGCTCGAGCATATTCCCGACGATCGCGCGGCGATGGCGGAGTTGACGCGTGTCCTTCGTCCGGGGGGCACGATGGCGATCACGGTGCCGCGCTTTGGCCCGGAACTGATCAACTGGGCGCTGTCCGACGAGTACCACATGGTCCCCGGGGGTCATGTGCGCCTCTACCGACGTCGTGTGCTCGAGCAGCGCCTCGAGGCGACGGGTCTTCGCGTGAGGGGTCACCACTACGCGCACGGGCTGCACAGCCCCTACTGGTGGCTGAAGTGCCTCGTGGGCACCACCAACGACGATCATCCTCTGGTGCGCACGTACCACCGGTTATTGGTGTGGGACATCGTGAAGGCTCCGTGGCCCACGCGGGCGGCCGAGCGCGTGCTAGCGCCGGTGATAGGCAAATCGCTGGTGGTCTACCTGACCCGCGTGGCACCGTGAGCGTCGAGACGACCTCGCTGGGGGGCGTGGAGGGCGTCATCACGGCAGGGCAGATTGCCGAGAGCGCGTCGTGGCTGGCGGCGCTGCAGAGCCCCGACGGCGCGATTCCGTGGTTCATCGGTGGACACTGTGATCCCTGGAATCACGTCGAGGCCGCCATGGCGCTGACGGTGACGGGCCACGTCGACGCCGCTCGAGCCGCCTACCGGTGGCTGGCTCAGCGCCAGTTGGCCAACGGCGCGTGGTTCAACTACTACCGGGGTGCGGACGTCGTGGACGCGCGTCTGGACACCAACGTGGTGGCCTACGTCGCCACGGGGATGTACCACTATCTTCTCGCCACGGGTGACGTTGACTTCGTCGCGCAGATGTGGCCGCACGTGCGTGCCGCGATGAACTTCGTCTTCTCGTGGCGCATGGGCGACGGCACGGTGCGTTGGTCGCTCGACGCCGCCGGACGCGCCGAGGCCTACGGGCTGTTGACCGGTTCGTCGTCGATTTACCACGCGGCGTGCTGCGCGTTGGCGCTGGGCGAGCGACTGGGTGACGATGTCGAGGCGTGGCGGGAGCCCACGGCGGTGCTCGGACACTGCGTGGCTCGCCACCCCGGTGCCTTCGCGCCGAAGAACGAGTTCGCCATGGACTGGTACTACCCGGTCCTGAGTGGTGCGCTGACGGGACCGGCGGGTGAGAGACGTCTGGACGACGGGTGGGAACGTCACGTCATGGAGGGCTTCGGGGTTCGCTGCGTGTCAACGAGTGACTGGGTGACCGCGGCGGAGACCGCGGAGTGCGCGATCGCCCTGGACGCGGTCGGGCGCCCCTCGCTCGCCCTCGACGTGTTCGCGCTCACCGCTCGTCACCGTCGCGCCGACGGCGCGTACTGGACGGGCGTGGCCTATCCGCAGTCGTGCACCTTTCCTCACGAGGAGGTGACCTCCTACACGGTCGCGGCCGTTATCCTCGCGGCCGACGCGTTGACCTCGTCATCGGGTGCCGCGGATCTCTTCCGACACGGAGTCCTGGCTCGTCCGCCGGAGCGACCGGAGGTGGGGTGTTCGCGGTGAGGTTACGCGAGGCGCTCGAGTACTCGTAGCGAACCGCACGCCGCGCGCGGCGCGAAGCGCCCGCTGTCGAGGGCGGCGCAGTAGATCTCGTACGGGGGGCGGCCCCCGTCGGCCGGGTCGGGAAACACGTCGTGGATCATGAGGAGCCCTCCGGCGACGATCTTGGGCGTCCACATCTCGTAGTCGGCCCACGCCACCGGTGCGGCGTGACCCCCGTCGATGAACAGGACGTCGAGGGGCTGGGCGAAGTGCGCCGCCACGACCTGGGACGGCCCGACGAGGCCGATCACGGTGGACTCGAGAGCGGCCCGCGCGATGGTGCGCTGCCAGCACGGCAGCGTGTTCAGTCGGCCGTCGAAGGGGTCGACGAGCGTGGGGTCGAAGTACTCCCAGCCCGGCTGGTTTTCCTCGCTTCCGCGGTGGTGGTCGAGCGAGTACAGCACGCTGGCGCTCGCCTCGGCGGCGGCGCCGAGGTAGAGCGCGGACTTCGCGCACCAGGCGCCGATCTCGAGCCAGGTTCCCCCCGAGACGTGCGCGCCGTAGTCGAGGGCGTGCTCGTGGAGGGCGAGGCCTTCGTCACGGGGCATGAAGCCGGGTGTCGCCTCGGCGAGGGTGAGGAGGTCGTCTACGCGGCTCACGAGGTGAAGGCGGTGATCAGCGTGTAGACGCCCAGGGCGGCGAAGATCACGCCGCCGGCGAGGCGGATGCGATCGAGGGGTACCACCCGCTGGAGGAGGCGCCCTCCGTAGGCGCCGACGAAGGACACCAGAGTCATCGCCAGCGACGCCGCGATGAAAACGTCGAGTGGCTGGTGGGTCTTGGCACTGAAGTTAGCGGCCTGAATCTGGGTCAGGTCACCGAATTCGCCCACGAAGATGACACCGAACGCGGTCGCGATCTCGCGGTGACGTGGTCCACGAGTCTCCGCGCGCGCTTCTCGTTCGCCGGTACTCTCCTCGTGACGTTCGGGCACGAACAACAGATACGCGGCACCACCGAGGAAGAGCAGTGCGACAATCACGTCCTTCGGGCGAGTCGGTAGCAGGGTCAAGAGCCCCCCGGCGAGTACCGCGAGTCCCATTTGGACGATGAAGGCACTCGACGCGCCAATGACGATCGACAGTGGCCGTGATCGTGTGGACATCACGACCGTCGCGATCATGGTCTTGTCCGGAAGCTCGAGCAGGAACATCAGGGCCATGATGCCCAGGAATGTACCCGCGTTCACGAGGACCTAGTCGGCGGGGGAGAACTGCGGACGAATCGTCGTCGCGAACAGCAATCCCACGCGGAGTCGCTCCAGTTGCTGGGGCACGGTCGCGGGATAGCCACCCACCACCGGGTGCGCGACGTGGAACGCCTCCACCTCGGCCGCGAAAGCCGGGTCCTGGATGAAGGTCGGCACGCCGGCGGCCAGCCGGGAGTGGTGGCTCGGCGAGAAGCGCGCCAGCGCCTCATCCCATCGCGACGTGAGGTAGCGCCACACGGCGGGACCGGTCTGCTCATTGCGGGTCAGTGCCGCGAGGACGAGCGGGGCATCCTGAGTGCGGAACTCGTCAAAGCAACGCCGCGCCGCGTCGAGCGCGAGGCGCTCGTCGCCGAACCCGGCGAGTCCCGTGAGATAGCGGATCTCCTCCTGGGGCGTGGGCGCCTGGCGGTAGCGCTCCAGGAAGGTCTCGTAGTCGTCAGGACGATTGTCGTCGGCGACGATGCGCATGATGGTGGCCGCGAGGTCGCCGTCCATGTCGTGGGCGTCGAAGCGCCGCCGGGCCTCGGCGCGCACCGACTCGTCACCCGCGACAACGCCGAGCAGGCCGATAATCAGGGCTCGCGTCTGCGCCACGAGCACGTCCTCGTCGGGCCGCCGGTCCCAGCCGAGGCGAGCGAAGTGGGGGGCTGCGAGAACGGCGACCTGGTGAGCCAGGGAGGCGCGCGCCGGAGCGTCGAGAGCCCGCCGAACCATGTCGAGCGCGGTCGCGACGAAGTGCCAGGGTGTGGGCTCGTCCTGGTCGCCCAGTCCGGCGGCCGTGGCGTAGAACTCCGTCCAGGTGATCTGGCGGGCGAAGAGGGCGGCCCAGGCGTCGGCGAGGAGCGTGGCCCGTTCGAGTTCGTCGAGTTCGCTGATGCGCGGGGCGAGGGCGGCCAGTGCCGCGGCGTCGTAGCGCGAGCGGAAGACTCCCCACCCTCCCGCGTTCACGACCACCGGGGCGGGGTCGTCCACGCGTTGGGGCGTCTCATCGAGCAGGTGGCGCGACGGCGCGCCGCCCTCGAGAGAGCGAGTCATCACGGGCACGAGCCAGCGGTCACCGATAGCACCCTTGTGCTGGGGGTCGGCGAAGACGAAGGGCTGCTGGTGCAGTTGCCCGTCCGAGAGCGTGACCAGCGGGTGACCGCCCTGGAGGATCCAGGTGTTCATCACGTCGCGCACCGGCTGGCCGGACACGGCTTCCAGGGCGTCCCACAGGTCGGTGGTTACGGTGTTGGCGTAGCGGTGATCGAGCAGGTAGCGCCGAATCCCGTCGCGAAAGACGGTCTCGCCCAGGTACTGCTCCAGCATCCGCAGCACTGAACCGCCCTTTTCGTAGGTCAGTGAGTCGAACATCCCCTGCGTGTCACTCGGTGACAACACGGGATACTCGATGGGTCGCGTCGACGCGAGCCCGTCGATGTGCAGCGCGAGATCGCGCATCACGATCTGGTCGGCCCATACTCGCCAGGCGGGTCGGAACGCGTTGGTGCACGAGACCTGCATGAAAGTGGCGAAGGCCTCGTTGAGCCAGATGCCCTCCCACCACTCCATCGTGACGAGGTCGCCGAACCACATGTGGGCGATCTCGTGGTGCACGACCTCCGCGACGCGTTGGATCTCGGCGAGCGAGGCCGTGGCGGGATCGACCAGCAGCGCGGTCTCACGGTAGGTGATGCACCCGAGGTTCTCCATCGCCCCGAAGGCGAAATCCGGAATCGCCACCATGTCGAGCTTCTCGCCCGGGTAGGGGATGTTGAAGTAGTCGCCGAAGTGGCGCAGCGCGAACGCACCCGCCTCGAGGGCCAGGTCGGTGAGGTTCCCCTTGCCCCGGGGGTAGACGACTCGCAGGGGAACACCGTCGACGTCGAGCGCGTCGGTGTGCTCGAAGGGGCCCACCACGAAGGCGACCAGGTAGGTCGACATCACCATGGTGGGCGCGAAGCTCACGCAACGCTGACCATTCCCCAGGTCGGTGTTACTGGTCTCGGGCGAGTTGGCGTAGGCGCGCAGGTGGCTGGGAATCGTGAGGTTGACCTGGAAGGTGGCCTTGAAGGAGGGCTCATCCCAGCAGGGGAAGGCCCGCCGCGCGTCGGAGTGCTCGAATTGGGTGGTCGCGATCGTCTGGGTGACGCCGTCGGGGTCGACGAAGGTGGAGCGGTAGAAACCCGAGAGCTGGTCGCTGAGCACGCCGGTGTAGGCGATTTCGAGCGTGGCTGCTCCCTGGGGCAGCGTCGCGTCGAAGACGAAGGTCGCGGTCTCGTAGGTGTCATCGTGCAGCGTGTCCGTGGAGCGCACGCTGGTTCCGTCGGCGGTGAGGGTTGCCGCGCCGAGTTCGAGCGCGGTGGCGTGCAGGGTGACGCGAGTGGTGGGCTCCGTGATCACGACGTCGATCTCGACGCGTCCCGCGAAGGTGCCATCCTCGAGACGAGGGGTGAGAAAGAGTCGGTACGCGGACGGCACCACGGTACGAGCGAGTCGGTAGGGGTTCGGGGAAGAAGTCATCGGTGCTCACCCTAGGGCGAAACGCTCTACGCTCGCTAAGTGACTCAGTTGCCCACGTCCGTGTCGCTGCGGCGCCACCCCGGTCCCACTCGTCTCGCCGTCACCGGAATCGGTAACGCTCTGCTCGACATCATTGCGCGCGACGATCAGGAGGTGTACCGAGATCTCGGGCTCACCAAGGCGGCGATGACCCTGATCGAGGCCGATCAACTCGACGCGTTCTACCAGGCCATGGGGCCCACGGTACAGACCTCGGGCGGCTCGGTGGCGAACTCCATTGCCGGCATCGCGACCCTCGGTGGGACGTGCGGCTACATCGGCAAGGTGGCCGACGACGAGTTTGGTGAGCGCTTTACCCACGATCTGTCGTCGCTCGGGGTGGAACTCGACCTCGCGGTGGCGTCGCCCGACGAGGGGGCCACCGGGCGCTGCCACGTGTTCGTCACCGGCGACGCTCAGCGGACCATGGCGACCTACCTCGGCGCGTCGAATCAACTGCGCCCGGCGGACATCAACGAGCACCTGATCGCGCGCTCCGAGATCACCTACGTTGAGGGATACCTCTACGATCTGCCGCCCGCGAAGGAGGCGGTGCACCGGGTGGTGTCCTTCGCCCACCACCACGACTCCATGGTGGCGCTCTCGCTGTCGGACATGTTCTGCGTGGAACGTCACCGGCGGGACTTTCTCGAACTGGTCACCCACGACGTCGACGTGCTGCTCGCGAACGAGTCCGAGGTGAGGGCTCTCTTTCAGGTTGACAGCCTCAGCCAGGCCTTCGTCGCCCTCGATGAGATCGGCGTATTGGCGGTCGTCACGCGGGGCCCCGCGGGCGCCGACGTCTCGACGATGAATGGCGTGGTCTCGATACCGGCCAGTGAGGTTGACGAGGTGGTCGATCAGAACGGCGCGGGCGACATGTTCGCGTCCGGCTTCCTGTACGGGCTCGCACTGGGTGCCGACCCCGTGGAAGCCGCCCAGCTGGGGACGCTGTGCGCGGGGGAGATCATCCAGCATCTCGGTGCTCGGCCGGAGACCAACTTAGAGGCGTTAGCCATCGGGGCGGGTTTGCTGTAGGGGCGCGGGCGGCTAGAGGCCCTGGGCGTCGAGCTCGCGGTCGAGTTCGCGCGTGCGCTGGGTCTCGTAGCGGACCCACGTGACGGCTATTGGGAAGCAGGCCACCAGCATCAGCGCGTCGCCGCCGATCCACATGATGGCGCCTCCGAGGTGGATCTGAGTGAGGATCCAGGCGTGGTTGACGCCCCTGGGGACCACCGTCGCGTAGCGGGGGAAGGGGTTGTAGGTCTCCATGGCCAGCGCGAGTCCGGTGAAGGTGTCGACGGGCACTCCCGCCATCACGTAGACCAGGCGCAGTCCGGGGTGCACCGTGAGGCCGCGTTCGAGTCCGAAGGCGACACGAAAGAACAGGTACCCCACGATGAGGAAGCCGATCTCTTCGCCGTAATGGATCCACTCGTACTCCAGCATCAGGTTGAAGAAGCTGGTCAGGTGCGTGAAGGGGATGAACACGAAGTACAGCCCGAAGGCGACGAGGGGGTGCGTGATGAGCTTCATGAGCGACCCGTCCAGAGCACGGCGCAGCAGCGGCACCTGATCGTAGAGCAGGTCGAGCGGTGCGCTGAGCGCGAAGAGCGGCGCCGCCACCA
>JAJYSU010000053.1 GCA_021793395.1 Actinomycetes bacterium | reverse complement strand
ATCGACTCCATGACGTCGACGGCCGTCACATCAATGCGTTGATCAGACCAACGTCACCGAATCAACTCAGAAAATGGCGACTCCGAGTTCCTCGGAGCTCTCGTGAATGATCGAGGCTAGTGGACGGCGGCGGGACCACCGCTCGCCTCTGACTGGGCGGGCGGGTCGCTCTCCTGCGTCCCTTCGGTGATTCCGGAGAGTTCGACCAGCGTCGTGATGGTGAGCAACTCCGTGATCGACGTGACGACCGATGGTGGACATCAGTGGTATTAGTACCTGAACGCCGCCGACAACTGGGGGCTGCCCACGTCGTCAGTGGTGGCGGCGTGGGCGTGCGAGTCAGTCCAACTCGATACGCGACGTTGCCGAAGGCTCGTGACGCCCTCTACGACCTGAATGTCGCTCAGCACCCTGGCACCGCGTCGCGTAGTCGCCTCGTTAAGACTGGCTGATCGGCCCTCGAGCGCGCACAGGTACGGGTCACTTCCTACAGGGGGGTGTTGCCCGAGAGTTCGTTCTCGAGATTTGGCGAGTGCGACATCATCCGCGTGCCACGTAGGCTCCGTTCCCCAGGGGCTGCGACGTGCGCCCGTACCTTCACGACAGGGCGTCGTGGCGGTGGCCGTGCGCGGCGTTCGACTCACGCTGTCACACGTCGGTCCTAGGCTGGGGTTGTCGCGATCTCGCCTCGACCGGGATCGAAGGAGCGAAGGGAGACCTCGTGGACGAGGCCGAAGCGCGTGACATTCTTGGCGTGTCCGACGTCGCTACGTGGGACGAGATTCGCCGGGCCTACTATCGGCTTAGCCGTAAGGTTCACTCAGACGCCGGCGGCTCTGATGCACTCTTTCGACAGGTGGCGACGGCCTACGACACGCTGGCGCGAGCCGCCGCTTCCCCTCGCGCGGACGGGGCGGACGACGTCACGTCGTCACGACGAGACGTCCCGCGTTCCCACGACGCGAGGGCGACGTCGCCATTCAGCACGTGGGCGCGCGCAAATCCGTCGCTGGCGCTTGTGTTCGCGGGACTGCTGTGGCTGTTCGTGGTGGTTCGCGCCGACGCGGAGACGACACTGCTGCCTCTGATTGGTGCCGTCTGTCTTTTCGTCGGTGCGACGGGCCTGATGGGAGCGGCTCGGGTTCGGGCTCGTGGAGACGACACACGGGGCGGGGCTCTCCTCAGGAGCCAACTGCGAGCGGGTGCGCCACGGTTGGCGACGATGGTCGGGCGGACGATACTGGTGGCGCTCGTGACGTCACTCACGCTCGGGGCGTTGGTTGACCACTCGAGGAAAGCGCGCTCGCGACGCTAGTTCGGTGGCGGGGCCCCGTGCGCCCCGCGGCGTCGAGCGAAACCGCCCCCGCAGTGTCGCGGTGTCGTGTTCTCACCGTCGCTGAATGCGTACGCCGGAGAGAGGGAAGAGGAAGACCGACGTGGCTCCTGCGGCTACCAGCGCGGCGGCGTTCTCCGGTCCCAGCCGTCCTTCGGCGACACCAACCTGGGTGAAGGCGACGATGAGGGGGAGCGACGTGGCCGCGTAGAAGGCGAGCGAGATCCGGCCTCGTCGTGGGAGGTCCTGCCCGTAGAGGGCGAACGTGGGGAGTCCACGGATTACCAGGAGGAGCACGAGGAAGATCGGCACCAGAAGAAAGTTGCGCGGCTTAGCGACGAGGGCCGTGAGGTCGAGAGAGACCCCGCTCACGACGAAGAAGATAGGCACGAGGAAGCCGTAGCCGATCGCGTCCAGTTTGGAGGTTACCGCCGCTCGGTCCTCGCCCGCGATGATGACCTGCACCACGACTCCGGCGGCGAAGGACCCCATCAGGATGTCCAGTCCGAGCGTTTGGGCGACGTAGGTCAAGCCGAGTACCAGCAGAAGCGAGAGTCGCACCGGCAGCTGCGACGTCGAGTGGAGATGGCGGCGTAGGAAGAGGAGCACTCGCGGCGGGCGGACTCGGTTGGTGAGGATCCCGGCGCCTACCGCAATCGCGACGAAGGCGAGCGTGAGCAACGTCGTGATCGTCACGCTGGTGGTGGAGAACAGGATCGTCGCGATCGCGATGGGAGCGAACTCGCCGACGGCTCCGAGCGACATCAGCGTGGAGCCGAGGGGAGTGGCGAAGACCCCGGTGTCGCGCAGGACCGGGATGAGCGTCGTGAGTGCGGTCGTCGTGAGACACAGGGCCACCGTGGTGGAGTGGTCAATGAGTCCCGCACTCTGTAGCGCGGCGGCCGCGCCGAGAGCCATCGCCAGCGACGCGAGCCAGCCGACGACGGCACGCGTACTTGAGCCGAGGTGGACATGGCTGAGCTGTAGTTCGGTGCCGGCCAGGAACATCAAGTAGGCGAGGCCCAGGTTGGAGAGCGCGGAGACGACGGTGTCGACGTGGACGAGGTTGAGTGCGACGGGCCCCAACGCCACACCGAGCACGATCTGGATCACCGCCTCGGGGACGACGACGACGCGTGCGACTCCTTCGGCGAGAACGGGTGACGCGACCGCGACAACGGCGATGAGGGCCAGCGTGGGGAGGGCGAGACCGATGGCGGAGTGACGGGCGCCACCGAATGCGAGAGTGAGCACGGTAGCGTTCATGCGCGCGCGATCGTCGCGCCGTCGAGCGGTCGGGCCGTCGTGCGCCGCGACGTGGCGAGGTGCCCGCGAAGAGCGAGACCGTCGTCGCGACTCGGGGAGGGTCGTCGTGATGCAGGCACGGACGCTATGGGTGAATCGTATCGGGCGCGACGCGCGAGCGTCCCGGTGCCGCGGCTATGACGTGGTGACGCGAATTGGTTCGCTCTTGTGGGCGCTGCGTAGCGGGATCCACGCCTGAACGATGGTTCCGTGGTCGGCCGCCGACGTGATCTCGAAACGCCCCCCGAGAAGGTGGGCGCGTTCACGCATACTCGCGACGCCGAGGTGGTGCCCTTCGAGCAGGGTGACGCCGTGGGTGTCGAAACCGCGACCATCGTCGGTGACGCGTAGGTGCACGGTGTCGTTCTCGAAGGCCAGCTCGACGTTGAGGAGAGTCGCGTGGGCGTGGTGTACGGCGTTGCGTACGGCTTCTTGCACGATGCGAAAGACGCCGACCTCCGCTTCGGGGGCGCCTCGGGCAATGTCGCCGAGTGGCGCAAAGTGGGTGGTGATGTCCTCCTGGATCTCGACGTCGACGCAGAGTCCTCGCACTGCCGCGACGAGTCCGTACTGGTCGAGGCCGGCGGGGTGCAGTCCGCGGGTCACCTCGCGCAGATGACTCACCGTGTCGAGTAACTCGTCGCGCACGACGTCGAAGCGCACGGTGGCGCCAGGGTTCTCGGCGTCCTCGCCGAGCGCCTCGACTCGGCGGGCTAACTGGAGGAGGCGCTGGAGAGGGTCGTCGTGGATCTCGCGAGCAATGCGCCGCCGCTCCTCCTCCTGGGCCCGCAGCACCTCAGTGGCCCACGCCCGCGCCTCGATTTCGGATTGGTACTCCTCGGTGATGTCCTCGAGCACGATTTGGTAGGACGCCGCCTCCCCCAGAGTGTCCAGTCGTGAGACCGAAAGGCGGTACGTTCGCTCGTCGCCCGAGGAGGTCACCAGGGCGACGTTTCGAGGGGGGTGGGCCGCGATGATGTCCCCGAGTTCCTGACCCAGACGGTCTATCACCGTGGAGTTCTCGAGCGGTCCCCACAGTGTCGTGGCCGCGGGATTCGCCTCGACGATGACGCCGCCAGGATTGACCAGCACGATGGGCGACGCGTTGCTGGAAAAGAGCTGGTGATAGTGAAGTTCTGCCGCTCGCCGCTCGGCCTCGGCGGCTTCAGCCCGAGCACGTTCGAGGTGAGCGCGCTCGATCTCTAGTCCCACGAAGAGTGCCACGACCGCCACGACCGCGAGTTGGACGAGGTCCTGGTGATAGTGCCCCTTGTCGTGGTCGAGCAGGAGATCGGGCGTCCACAGCAGAATCGCCCACAACGTCGTGGCGGCGGACCCAGAGAGGCCGTAGTAGAGAGCAGCGTAGCCAACGGGAATAAGCAGCAGGTCGATGGGGATTCCGTAGGGGAAGTATCGGTTGTCGAGTCCGCCGTGCATGTCGATGGCGATGTGGATGAAGGCCCACAGCACGACCATGAGCTGGACGAACCAGAAGGAACGCTCGCGCAGCGGCGGGTGCAGTGCGCGCCGAAGAATTTGGCGAACGGGAATACGCGGGGAGGCCGGGCGCAGGGTCACTTGGCCGAGCCTGGCGACACCAGGTGGTGCTCGAGCACGTACACGATCGCTTCGGAGCGCGAACGCACACCTAGTTTCGCCAACACCGCCGACACGTAACTCTCTACCGTGCGTAAACCGACACCGAGGTCGCGCGCGATCTCTTTGTTGGAACATCCTCTCACGAGACCACGGATCACGTCGAACTCGCGCGCGGTCAGGGTGTCGACAACGTGATCCTCGCGTTGACGGTGTCGGCCGGCGAGCCGGTGCGAGAGCACACCGTCGATGACCGTGCCGCCCAGCGCGACCGTACGCACCGCCGCGATGAACTCATCGGTGCTGATGGTCTTCAGCAGGTAGCCGTTTGCTCCCGCGGCGAGGGCTTCGGAGAAGTAGACGTAGTCGTCGTGGGCGGACAGCATGAGGCAGCGCACGGGGAGCCCGGCGCCCACCACGTGGCGTACGACGTCGACGCCACTGCCGTCAAGCAGTTCGACATCGACAACCATGAGCCGCGGCACGAGGCGTTCGGCCGCGTCGATGGCGTCCGCGACTGACGAGACCTCGCCGACCACTTCGATACCGACTTCTCGTTCGAGCATCTGGCGGGTTCCTTCGCGCACGACCGTGTGGTCGTCAGCCACCACCACCGTGATCGTCTCCGCGCGTGCGCGTACCTCCGCCATGCCGTCAGGATAGGTCACGGATTGGCCTGTTCTCGCGCCGCCACGGGGCGTGCGTACCGTAGTTCCTCGGTAGTGGGGACCCGTGGCATTTCTCTACCGAACGGCTTCCTCGCCAATCAAGATGTGCCCCGGGCCGGGCCGTGGGCGGTTCACGTGGCGAAGGGAGTCTCGAGCGATGAGCAGTAACACAGTGGCGAGTGGTCGCCAGGCCGAAACGAGCCATCGGCTACGGGGCCTCGTCAACCTGGTAGTCGGGCTCGTTCTGGCGGCCGCCGTGATCTTCGGACTGACGGCGGGAGCGGGGGCGATTTGGTCGGCGGTGACTCGAACCCCGGGGCCGAGCACGAGCGTGAGCGCCGCGCCCGGTGCCGCGCCAGCCGCGGTGTCGTTGACGATGACGATCGACCCTCCGCCGACCGGTGGCGTCAAGGGGTCTAACGGTGTGATTGACGAGGCGTACGTCCCAGGGAATCTCACGATGAAGGTGGGGACCACCTACGACGTCACGATTCTCAACTATTCCAAGAACGGGCACACGTGGACCCTCCCGAATCTCAGCGTGAACGCGGTGGTACCGGTGGGTTCGCCCTCGTCTCCGTCGGTGACTCACTTCACGGTGAAGCCGACGAAGGCGGGAACGTACCAGTGGTTCTGCGCGGTGCCGTGCGAGAAGTGGTCGATGGCGACCAATGGATTCATGCGTGGCTACGTGGTGGTCAAGGCGTAAGGCAAGGCGTTGCGGGACGAGAACGGCTCTCGCCCGATCAATCAAGGAGATAATGACATGAAGAGCACACTGGTGAAGGTGGCGACGGTGGCCCTGGCCGCGGCGCCGGCGCTCGCCCTGGGTCTGGCGCCGAGTGGTGCGGGTGCCGCGACGAGTCACGTGACCGAGTCGATGCGCATACTCACCGGCCACATGGATGGCAAGTCCGGCTGGCCCAAGATCACCAACTCGTCGTGGACGGTGCACAAGGGTGAGACCGTCACGGTCAAGATCACGAGCTACGACGACGGCACGGCGCCACTGACGGGTCAGTACATGAAGTACGACGCGGTGAAGGGCGCGAAGGGTGGCCACGAGACGGTGAACGGGAAGGCGACGACCTCGGTCTCGGACATTAACGTCGCGCACACCTTCACGGTGGTGGGTCTCGGTTTCAACATGCCGATCCCCGTGGCGCCGACCGGTGGCCACGTCACGGTCGTGGCGACGTTCGTCGCGAAGAAGGCCGGCACCTTCACGTGGCACTGCTTCGCACCGTGCGGGTCGGGCTCCACCGGCATGACGGGTGCGATGAGCACGATGGGTTGGATGACCGGAAAGGTGAAGGTTGTCGGATGAGTGACGGGAACTCTCGTGGGCCGCGCGACGCCGCGTCGGGCGCCGCCGACCCCCTGGGGCGGCCCGGATGGTCGGACCCCCTCGAGCGGCTTGGACGTATGAGTTGGCGACGCCCCGCACGCCTGACCCGTCAGGGAGGGATCGTGATCGGGTCATTCGCGGGCATCCTGGTAACCCTCGGGATCACGGTGGCTCTGGTGGGGGGGATCGCCGCGGCGGTCACGACCCTTACCAAGTCGGCGGCGCCTCCCGCGCTGGTGCCACACGGTCGCGTGACCGAATCCATGCGCATACTCACGGGTCACATGGATGGTAAGCCCGGCTGGCCGAAGTACACGAACTCGTCGTGGACCGTGCACCAGGGCGAGATCGTCACCGTCAAGATCACGAGCTACGACGACGGCACGGCACCCCTCGCGGGGGCTCAAATGATGTTCGCGCACGTGATGGGCACGACCAATGGTCACGAGACCGTGGACGGGCGACGGGTCGCGTCGATCCCGGACGTCAGTGTGGCTCACACCTTCACGGTTCCTGGGCTGAGCTTCAACATGCCGATTCCCGCGGCGGCCACTAACGGCCACGTGACCGTGGTGGCGACGTTCGTCGCGACGAAGGCCGGGACGTTTACGTGGCAGTGCTACGCGCCGTGCGGGAGTGGAACGAACGCGATGGGTGGCGCGATGGCGACAAAGAAGTGGATGGAAGGCACGATCAAGGTGACAGCGTAATGACGAAGAATAACGAGACGACTCCGTCGTCGACGGTGGTCGACGACGAGCGCGAGGAGTTGACCGCGGCGGCGGTGACGATCGGGCGCCGCGGGCTCTTGCGCGCGGCGGCCCTCGGCGGGCTGGGCATTACCGCCCTTGGTGCGCTGAGTGAGACGGTGGCCGCGGCCGCGCAGTCCTCGACGACGACGCCGTCGGGCCCGATCCACCAGTGGTGCATGATCATCGACCTGCGCCTGTGCAACGGGTGCAAGCTCTGCACCACGGCCTGCCAGACGGCTCACTACCTGCACGAGGATCAGACGTGGATGAACGTCTACACGATGCAGAATGCGGCGGGCGAGGACTACTTCATGCCCCGCCCGTGCATGATGTGTGAGGATCCGGCGTGCGTGCCGGTCTGCCCGGTGGGTGCCAACATTCGCACCGACGAGGGACTGGTGCTGGTCGACCAGAGTCGCTGCATCGGCACGCGAATCTGCATGAACGCCTGCCCCTACGACGCCCGGTACTTCAACTGGGAGCAGGCGGTGCCTGCTCCGCGCCAACCCTTCCCCCAAGAGCCGGCGTGGCCCGTGCCTCAGGTCAAGGGAACGGTGGGTAAGTGCATCGACTGCGCCGCGATGCTGCCCTCGGGTCAGCTCCCCGAGTGCGTCACGCACTGTCCGATGGGCGTGATCTACTTCGGTGATCTGACCTCGGACGCTGCGGTGAACGGAATGGGAGCGACCGTGAAGGTCTCCACGTTCCTCGAAGAGAACGACGCCGTGGTCTTCAAGGAAGAGTACGGCACTCATCCTCGGGTGTACTACATCCCGGGGCATGGTCAGGATCTGGACAACAATGCCGCGGCGTCGTCGTGAGTCGGGGTTGGAGGCGGATAAATGAGTAATGATCTACTGGAATCAGAGCGGGTCTCGGAGCCGCAGTCGCACGCGCGCGAGGACGTACGCGCCGCGGCGATGCGGCCCGTGCTCGAGACTCCGCGGTGGTGGTGGCCCTCCGTCGTGGTACTCGGGGTCATCGTTGCCCTCGGGATCGTCGCCTGGATGGTCCAGGTCGCTGACGGACTGGGCACCGCGGGCTACAGCGACGGGGCCTTTTGGGCCATCTACGAGGCCAACCTGGTGGCCTTTATCGGCGTCAGCTACGGCGGGGCCGTGGTGTCGGCGATTCTGCGTCTGACCCACGCCGGGTGGCGGGCTCCCCTGACGCGCATCGCCGAGGCGACGGCTCTGGTCACCCTGCCTATCGGCATGATGTTTATCATCCCCCACCTGGGCAGCCCCCAGAAGATATGGGAGTTGGTCTGGCCGCCGTACTGGAACCTGTCCTCACCCATCCTGTGGGACTTCTTCGCGGTCAGCACGTACCTGCTGGCGACGATGGTGTTCTTCTATCTGCCACTCGTTCCGGATGCCGCCATCGTGCTCGAGCGTCTTGGTGACGCTCCGGCGGATCGACGCACTCGTACGCGGCGCACGCTGTACCGCGTTCTGCTGGGTCGCTTCGGGGGCACGCCGCACGAGCGAGCCGCGCTCAACGGGGCGATCGGTCTGGTGGCCATCATGATCATCCCCATGGCGGTGTCGGTGCACTCGGTGCTGTCCTTCGCCTTCTCGTCCTCGTCGCGACCCGGCTACATGGAGACGATCTTCCCGGTCTACTTCGTGGTCGCCGCGCTGTACTCGGGAGTGGCGCTAGTGGTGCTGGTGATCGCGGCCGTGCGACGGCTCTACCACCTTGAGGCGTTCATTGTGCCGCGCCACTTCGTGCGCTTAGGTTTCGTGATGATCGCCTTTGGCGCGGCGTACCTGTATCTCACTTTCACTGAGTACCTGGTTGACGGTTACTCGGGAACCGTCGGCGCCGCCGCCTGGGTCTACCAGGACATCGCGGGTCGGTACTGGATCCCGTTCTGGTTCTACTTCGTCGCCGCGGGAATTGTGCCACTGGTCATCATGGCGGTACGGCGTTTTCGCACGACGACGGGGGTGGTAATCGCGTCGACGCTGGTGGTGGCGGCCCTATGGGTGAAGCGCCTCGTGATCGTGATTCCGCCCGCGACGGAGCCGCTCGTCCAGTCACCCCTCGCCAAGGGCGGTGTGCTGGCCGGAAACTGGGGCAGCTATCACTTCACGTGGGTGCCGATCTCGATCACGGTGGCGGCTACCGCCGCGATTCCCCTGCTGTTGTTGATCGTGTTTCGTTTTGTACCCATCCTGCCCATGGCTGAGATGGAGGAGATGGCCGAGACGGGCGAAGACCGCGACGTGGTCTCGTCGGGAGAGGTGGCGTGATGTCCTGGCTTACTCGTGACAGTGTGCGACGGGTTGGAGTTACCCTCGGGGCCGCTCTGGTCGCCGTCGTGACGGTGTTCTCTCTTCCGGCCGCCGCGGCGTCGGGTCCGAGCGTGGCGCTACGGGCCTCGACGCCGTCGGGTGGCGGAGTGGAGTTGACGGCGCAGGTCGCGTCGCTCTCGACGCCGGTCACGGTGGACTACTACGTTCACCTGGAGGAGTTCTCGGGCGCCCCACTACTGAAGATCGGCTCATCGACGACGAACGCCGCGGGCGTGGCGTCCGACGTCTACCAACCGACGTGGTCGGGTCCCCAGAACTTTGTCGCCACCGTGGTGTCCACCAGCGGGGCCGTCGTGGCGACGACGAGTCTGACGGTGCAAGCCGCCAAGACCGATCCCTTCGCGGGAAGCGTCGAGAGCTTGCGGCCCGATGGCCTCATCGGTCGGTGGGTGGTGGTGGCGTTGCTCGCCCTACTCCTGGCCATGTGGTTCACATTGCTAGCGGTGGTCGTACGCGTTCAGCAGGGACCTCGCGCCGCACGGTGATCTGATGTTCGGTACCGATGTGTCGGTGACCAATCACGCGGTAGTGGGAGCATTCGATCACGAGTTGGTAGTTCAAGCGGCGGTGATCGTCGCGCTGGCGGTTGTGGCGATGGTGATCACGATCGCCCTCGCAGGACGCGCCACGCCCGGCGAGGGCGTGATCGCCGACGAGCCCCTGGCTCGACGAGTAGTACGGATCGGCTTCGGCGTCATCTGGATCCTTGACGGCCTCCTGCAGGCCCAGTCGGCAATGCCCCTGGGCATGATTCCTCAGGTGGTGCAGCCCGCGTCGTCGTCCTCGCCAATGTGGGTACAGCACCTGGTCAACGTCACGGCGGCGATGTGGAATCTGCACCCGGTGAACGTGCCCGCGTCGGCGGTGTGGATTCAGATCGGCCTGGGAGTCTGGCTCGTGGGCGCTCACCGCGGGATCTGGTCGCGGATGGCGGGCTGGTCGAGTGTGGCCTGGGGACTCGTCGTGTGGGTGTTCGGCGAGGCGTTGGGTGGCCTCTTCGCACCAGGTCTGTCCTGGATGACGGGGGCGCCCGGTGGCGTGCTCTTCTACTGCGCCGCTGGGGTTCTGGTGGCTCTACCGGAGCGTGCCTGGGAGTCGCCGCGCCTCGGCCGTACGGTGCTGGCAACGATGGGCGGCTTCTTCATCGCGATGGCGGCTCTGCAGGCGTGGCCCGGTCGGGGCTACTGGCGAGGGGCGGGTCGTCACGGGGCGGGCACACTGGTGGGTGTGCTGCGCGCGGCGGCCACGACGCCCCAGCCGTCGCCGCTTCGTTCGCTGGTGGAGAGCTTCGCCTCGCTGGAGGGGGCGCACGGCTGGGCGGTCAATCTCTGCACGGTGCTGGCCCTCGGCGTGGTTGGCGTTCTGCTCGTGCGCGCCAGGCCCTCGTGGCTACGTGGCACGGTGATGATCGGCGTCGCGATGTGCGTGACGGACTGGATTCTGGTTCAGGACATGGGGTTCTGGGGTGGGGTGGGCACCGATCCCAACAGCATGATTCCGATAGCTCTCTTGCTCGTCACGGGCTACGTGGCCGTCGTGGCGGCGCCCGCGACGTCATCCGCGGTGACGGCCTCCGTACGCCGAGGTGGCGGGCGTATCAGGGTGCGGGTGTCACTGGCGACGTCGCTGGTGGCCGTCGCCATGCTGGTCGTCGGTCTCGTCCCGGCACTCGCGTCCGCGTCGGATCCCCGGGCCAGCGCTCTCCTGGCGCGTGCGGCGGGCACCACCGTCATCGCGGTTGATGCTCCGTCGCCGATCGCGACGGCAATCCCGACCGCGTCGGGTCCGACGGTGGTGACGCTGTCGGCGACCTGTCGTTCCGACGGTCTCGCCACGCTCCGTGCAGCCGAGCGCGACGTCGCCACGCAGGGCGACGTGATGAAGGTGATCCTGGTGACGTCCTGTGTCGGCGCGTCGGATGCGCCGACGTCGTGGCGCGTTGAGCGTGTCGCGCCAACCGTCCTAACCCGGTGGCGCACGGCGTTTCAGAATCGCACCGGGGTCGGGGCCGCCGCGTCGCGGTCGAACACCGTGTTCTACATTCTCGCCCCCGACGGTCAGATCTGTGACGCGGTGGTGATGGGCGCTTCGTCGGTGAGTGCGCCGCTGATCTCCTCGAACGCCGTGGTACTGGCCGGTGCCGTCAACGACGTCGCTCGCGGCGCGTAGGGGTGGCCTAGACGGGGGCGACTACCTCGCGACGGGGCGTTGTCGCGGGACGCAGGTGGCGCGCCTCGTCGATGAGGTCGTCACGCAGTGCGGCGAGTGAGGGATCGCTGAAGCGGTTGGCCCGCTGGAGCGGGTCGTCGGCGAGGTCGTAGAGTTCCCCCTCACTGCCCTCGTGAACGGTGCCGGGCAGGTACGTCGTGCAGACGACGTTGTCGTGGGTGATGGTGCGCAGATGAACGTCGACGCCGAACAACTCCGAGTCCCACTCGGTGAGGACGGGTCGAGTGGGTTCGTCGGGGGAGGTGGGTAGGGGCCGTCCTTCGAGGAAGGTCGGTGGCGTGACTCCGGCGATGGCGCAGAAGGTGGGCGCGAGGTCGATGAGCCCGACGGGGCGGTGAATGACCGCGGGGGCGACGCCCCGGTGCGGAGCAGGACGCCAGATCAGGGGGAGGCGCATCAGCGAATCCACGTGGTAGGGGCCCTTGAAGAGCAGACCGTAGTCGCCCTGAAATTCGCCGTGGTCGGTGGTGACGATCACGTCCACGTCGTCGCCCCAGCCGCGCGCGTCGAGGGCTCGTAGGACTCGGCCAAGGGCCTCGTCGATGAGTTCAACCTCGACCGCGTTGCGGGCGTTGACCTCGCGAACCTGGTCGTCGGTGAGGGTTGCCGGCACCCACGACGCCGGTGCCTCGTAGTTCGACACGAGCGCTCCGTCGTACCACAGGCGCCAGTGTCGCGGCTTGGCGTCTAGCACTCGTTCGCGCTCGTCACGGCTCGCCAGGTAGCCGGCCGGCAGTGCGACGTCACGCCAGTTGATTCGCCGCATTTCACTCTCGGGCGGATCCCACGGGTGGTGCGGGTCGGGAAAGCTCATCCAGCAAAACCAGTCGTCGTCGTCGCCGACGTGGGCGAGCCAGTCGAGGGTTCGTTGGGCGACCCAGTCCGTGTGGTACCACTCGCGCTTCACGGGGTTCACCGTCACCTGGGGAGCGCCGGTCGCTCCTCCGCCTCGGGAATTTACTTGCAGGTCGCTGTCGAGGGTCTCGTAGAAGCCGCCTACGGCCTCGGGATGGTTGGTACGCAGCCAACGCGCGTAGTGCAGAGGTCCCATCACGCCGTGAGTCGCCAACTCGAGGTGCTCGAATCCCCGGTGCGAGCCTCCGGGAGGGGTGGGTCCGAGAGCGCCGAGCGCGTTCTCGGCGAAGCGGCCGAAGGGGTCGAGGAAGGGCTCGAAGTGGGCCTTGCCGATGAGCGCCGTGCGGTACCCGACCTGGCGCAGCACCTCGGCGATCGAGGGTGCGTCGTCAGCGAGTGGTACCCCGTTCATCCACACTCCGTGGGTGGCGGGGTGCTGTCCGGTCAGCATGGTCGCTCGCGATGGCATGCACACCACCGAGGACGGTACGGCTCGCTCGTAGCGAAGACCCCGAGCCGCGAGAGCATCGACGACGGGAGTTCGCGCGAGCGTGCCGCCGTTGCATCCGAGCGTGTCGTAGCGCTGCTGATCGGTGGTGACGAAGAGAATACTGCTCCCGTAGT
>JAJYSU010000052.1 GCA_021793395.1 Actinomycetes bacterium | reverse complement strand
ACTCTCGGTCGAAGATGTACGAGGTGCCAAGCGGCTTCGCCCACTAGTTCACGCCCGACATGTCGCGATGTACCTCATACGAGATCTCCTCGATAACTACTCCTACCCGATGATCGCGCGAATCTTCGACGGCCGTAATCACACCACCGTTATCAGCGGTGTCGAGAAGATTCGTGAACAGCTCGCGCTGAACAGCGAACTCCTCTCGCAGATCAATCAGTTGAAGCGTCAGCTCCAGGGAGACTTCCGTGACTAGGTGTGCACAGACATGTGCTCGCCCTGTGCGTGACGCGTGGGAAAGGACCTCGTTCGTACACATCACGTCAGGGTTGCGACACGAGCGTTGAGGGATCTTTCACCAGCGGTGTGGAAAACCCGGGTACGATCATAACCCTCGCTACCAGGATAAATAGTCATTCATCCACAATTCCACAGCCCTACTACTACCAACACTCCTGATTACAAAAGAACACACCATAGTCTCAGGAGACAAAGAAAGGTGATTCGATGAAGTTCAGATCAGAACGCGATCTTCTCGTTGAGGCGCTCGCGGCCGCGAGCCGGGTGGTGTCGCCACGTGTGGTGGGGGCGACATCAGGCATCCTGCTCTCTCTCACGGGTAACAATCTTTCGGTTACCGGAACCGACCTGGACATCACTGTACGTACGTCGGTGGACGTCATTGGTGTCGAGGACGGCTCCGTGGTTGTTCCCTCACGGTTGGTCGTTGACGCGATTCGCTCACTTGAAGCGGGGGCCGTCACCGTCAGTGGCGGTGACGAGAGTGTTGAAGTCTCTCTCGGACGCGCGAAGTTTTCACTACGGGCTTTCTCGGTGATGGATTACCCGAAACTACCGCCCCTGACGGGCGCCCTGACGTCGGTCCCCGCCAAGGAGTTGCTCCTGGGCCTGAACCAGGTTGTGCGGGCTGCCGCGACCGACGACGCACGCCCCTTGTTGACCGGGGTACTGTTCACCACCGATCACGACTCGCTACGGCTCATTGCCACCGATTCGTACCGACTCGCCGTTCGCGACGTACCCGGGGTGAAGGGATTTACTGACTCCCACGACATCCTGGTACCGGCGCGCGCACTCCAGGAACTGCAGCGTGTCGCCGGCTCACCATCCGATGACGCCGAGATCGGAGTCACCCTTAGCGAGGCGGACATCAGTTTTGTTGTAGGTCGCACCAGTATCGCGTCTCGTCTCATCGACGGAAATTACCCGTCGGTGTTGCAGTTGATACCCGCGAGCTACCCAAACCAGTTACGGATCGCGAAAGACACCCTGCTGGTGTCCCTACGGCGAACCAAACTCCTCGCGAAGGACGCGACGTCGTCGGTGCGCGTCACCATGAAGGAGAAGAACGTAGAGATTCGTACGCAGAGTCACGACACCGGTGACGTCGAGGACAACGTGGACGCTGACTACCAGGGAGAGGAGTTGACCATCGCCTTCAACCCCAACTTCTTGATCGACGGTATTGAAGCAGTATTGGGTGACGAGGTCGTACTGGAGTTATCGGACTCGGTGCGTCCGGCCATGGTTCACGGGGTGGACGATGAGCGCTTCCGCTATCTCCTCATGCCCGTACGCGTTCAGTAGGTCACGCCACCTCGTGGGACTCCAGGAGCTCACTGTTCGCAATTTTCGGCTCTTCGAGGAACTCGTCTTCATACCGGACCCGTACGAGGTCACGGTGTTGTTGTCACCTAACGGAAGCGGAAAGACATCGGTCCTCGAGGCGGTTGGTGCACTGGCGACCGGCGGGTCATTTCGCACGCCCTCGGCGAGTGATCTCATTCGCCGAGGAACCGATCTCGCCGAGGTTCACGGAGTTCTGACACAAAAAGAACGCCGTGTTGCCATTGATCTCACCGTGTCGCGCGGAGAGCGCGCCACGACCAAACGGATGCTCGTCAACGGTCTGCGACCCACATCGCGCGCGGCCGTGGCCGAAGTCCTTCCGCTAACGGTATTCACACCCGAGGGAATCGACATCGTACGCCACGGTGCTGAGAATCGCCGGGCCTACCTCACAACCCTTCTCACCGACGTCGACCTGACATCAGGTGACATTATCGAGCGTTTCGCACGGGTTCTCACCCAACGAAACGCCCTTCTACGCTCTGTACAGGGTACGGTGCCGACACGAACCCAGCGTGACGAACTCGACGTGTGGTCTCACGACCTCGCCCGCGAGGGAGGGCGCCTCGTGACCCAACGAGAGACAATGGTGCAGGAACTGAAGCCACTCGTGGCGGCGTTTTACGAGGAATTAGCTCACGACGGTCAAGCCACAGAAGTGCGTTACGAACGATCCTGGACCGGGGACCTCGAGACCGCACTGCGGTCGGTAGTAGCCGACGACTGGCGTCGTGGCTACACATCAGTGGGACCACACCGCGACGATCTTGTGTTGACCCTGGGGGGACGTGATGCCCGACGCCAGGCCTCTCAGGGCGAACAGCGCACCCTGGCGCTCGCACTGCGCCTCGCGGGACACCACCTCGTGCAACGTGAGCGCGACGTGAATCCCCTTCTTTTGCTCGACGACGTGTTCAGTGAACTTGACCCCCTACGCGCGGACCGCCTTCTTCACCTTCTGCCTCGGGGACAGACCCTGGTGACGACCGCATCGCCACTGCCATCGGGAATGCAACCCGCCGTGGTGGTCGACGTGACACGGTCGTCATGACACGTCGCGGTGGGGACCAACCCGAACCACTCGATCGGGTGCTGGACCAGATCGCGCGACGGTGGCGACGAGTGGACATTCTCCTTATCGATCGAGTGCGTGAAATGTGGCCAAAAGTTGTTGACCCGGTTCTCGCGGCTCACTGTCGCCCTGAGTTCATCAAGGATCGCGTTCTCCTCGTCAGCGTGCCGTCGGGGGCCTTCGCTCAACGAGTCGTCGAGGACTCACCCGCCATAATCGAGGCGCTGGCGGTGTTGGGCGACCAGGCACCGATGGCCGTTCGCGTCCGTGTGGGGGGTACGCCGACGACGGAGTAGAGGCTCGACGCCGAGTCGGATGTAGCACCCCGTCGAGTAGGATGGAGACCGTCGAAGTACCGCGTTCGGCTAGGCGAAGAGCGCCACATTTTGATACTCGAAAGGATTGCTTCGTGGCCGACACGAGTAGAAGTTCCGGGTCGTACGAGGCATCGGACATCACTGTCCTCGAGGGACTCGAGCCCGTACGGGTACGTCCCGGGATGTATATCGGTTCCACCGGACCAGCAGGGCTCCACCACCTCGTCTGGGAGGTTGTTGACAACGCAATCGACGAAGCGATGGCGGGATACTGCACACGCATTGACGTCACCCTGCTCGCGAATGGTTCGTGTCGAGTGGCTGACGACGGCCGCGGGATTCCCGTCGAGACCCACCCGCAATATCCCGGGAAGTCCGCGGCAGAGATCGTCCTGACCGTACTGCACGCGGGGGGGAAATTCGGGGGCCAGGGCTACAAGGTGTCGGGCGGTCTGCACGGCGTGGGGGTCTCGGTCGTCAATGCTCTGTCCAAAGAGCTCGTACTCGAGATCGATCGCGAAGGTCAGCACCACGAGCTTCGTTTCGCCAACGGCGGTGTGCCTCAGGGATCTCTCCGTGTGACGGGATCCGCGCCGCACGGTCGTACGGGAACCACCGTTACCTTCTCGCCCGACCCTACGATCTTCGACGAGATCGAATTTAGAGCACAGACGATTACCGAGCGTCTTCAGATTATGGCGTTTTTGAATCGCGGTCTCGAGATTCGCTTCGTCGACGAGAGGCCCGGACGTGCCGCGAAGGAAACGTTCAAATACAACGGAGGCATCGTCGACTACGTGCGTCACCTGAACGCGGCAAAGGAATCACTTTTTCGAAAAGTAGGCTTCTACACGCAGTCTGAAGACAAGCAGGAAGTTGAAGTCGCGTTTCAATGGAACACGGGCTACTACGAGAGCATCCACTCCTTCGCTAACGGTATTGCGACCATTGAAGGTGGTATGCACGAGGAGGGGTTCCGCAAAGCCATTACGAACGTGGTCAACCGCTACGCACGTAAGCGCAATCTCCTAAAAGAAAAGGAAGAGAACCTGGCGGGTGAGGACATTCGTGAAGGCCTTACCGCCATCGTGTCAGTGCGCCTCACTGATCCCCAGTTTGAGGGGCAGACCAAGGGAAAGTTGGGCAACGTGTCCATTCGTTCCCTGGTGGAGCGAGCGACCAACGAAAAGCTGGCGGACTGGTTAGAAGAGAATCCCCGCGAAGGCAGTCAAATTGTCGCCAAGGCGGTTCAGGCTTCACGCGCTCGCATGGCCGCTCGCCAAGCCCGAGACCTCACGCGTCGAAAGTCCGCGCTCGACGGCGCCGGTCTGCCAGGAAAACTCGTCGACTGCTCATCGCGCGAGCCACGCGAGTGCGAACTCTTTATTGTCGAGGGCAATTCGGCGGGCGGCTCAGCGAAGGATGCGCGAAATCCGAAGGTTCAGGCGATTCTTCCCATTCGCGGAAAGATTCTCAACGTCGAGAAGGCGCGCTCGGATCGCATTTTGAAGAACACCGAAATTCAGTCCCTGATCGCGGCGGTGGGGGCGGGGGTAGAGGACGACTTCGACGTGACCAAGATTCGCTACCACAAGATCATCCTCCTCGCGGACGCCGACGTGGACGGTAGCCATATTCGTACTCTTCTCCTTACCTTCTTCTTTCGTCAGATGACCGAATTGGTCAACAACGGTCACGTGTACGTCGCCCAACCCCCGTTGTTCTCGACACTGGTCGGCAAGGAGAAGGTCTACCTTCGAGATGAGGCAGAGAAGGATTCGTTCTTGCGCGATAACCCGTCGCACAAGAACGAGTTCCAACGCCTCAAGGGCCTAGGTGAGATGGACTACGACGAACTTCGAGCCACCACCATGGACCCCACCAAACGCGCTCTCCTGCAGATCACCGTGGAGCAGGCGGCGTTGGCTGATGAGGTCTGCTCCATCCTGATGGGTGATGACGTCCCCCAGCGCCGTCACTTCATCCAAACCAACGCGAAAGACGTTCGCTTCCTAGACATCTAGGAGGGAAGAGTTATGGCACGGAACCGACACCCAGGCAGCGACACCCCACCCGCCGACGACGAGGTGCTGGGTTATATCGAACCCATTGAGATCAATCTCGAAATGGAGCGCTCCTTCCTCGAGTACTCCATGTCGGTCATCGTCTCGCGGGCCCTCCCCGACGCGCGTGATGGTCTCAAACCGGTTCATCGGCGCATCCTGTACTCGATGTTCGATCAGGGGCTTCGCCCCGATCGACCTCACACGAAGTGCGCCAAGGTCGTCGGTGAGGTGATGGGGACCTACCACCCCCACGGCGACTCCGCCATCTACGACGCTCTGGTCCGCATGGTCCAGGACTTCTCGATGCGCCACCCACTGATCAGCGGGCACGGCAACTTTGGTGGCACCGGACCCGACGATGGCGCGGCGGCCATGCGTTACACCGAGTGTCGTCTCGCACCTCTGGCTCTCGAGTTGCTCGACTCAATCGACGAGGAGACCGTCGACTTTGAGCCGAACTACGACAACACCACCCAACAGCCCACGGTGTTGCCCGCGCGGTTTCCCAATCTTCTGGTCAATGGGTCGCAGGGGATCGCGGTGGGTATGGCGACCAAGATCCCCCCCCACAACCTCGGTGAGGTGATCGACGCGACCCAGCATCTTCTGGCTCACCCCGAGGCAACCTCCGACGACCTCCTGCGTTTTGTGAAGGGACCCGACTTTCCCACTGGTGCGCAGATTCTTGGACGCCAGGGGATTCTCGACGCCTACCGAACGGGACGCGGCTCAATCAAGATGCGCGCGGTGGCCGAAATCGAAGAGCACCGCAACGGTGTCCGCATTGTGGTCTCGGAGTTTCCCTACGAAGTGTCGGTGGAGTCGATCGAGCAGAAGATTGACGAGCTGGTAAAGAGTGGTGTTCTCGACGGTATTACCGGCATGCAGAATGACTCGGCGGGACGACGTCCACGTCTGGTGATTCGTCTGAAGCGTGACGCCAATGCCAACGTGGTTCTCAACAAACTTTTCAAGAACACCACGTTGCAGACGACATTCGCGGTGAACATGCTCGCGCTCGTGGACGGGGTGCCACGAACCCTTACCCTGGCCGACGCCCTCACTCACTACATCGCCCACCAGGTCGAGGTTGTGACACGGCGTACTCAGTTTCGCCTGCGCAAGGCGCAGGCCCGGGCTCACATCGTCGAAGGGTTACTGCGCGCCATCGACATGCTCGACCAGGTCATCGCGACAATTCGTGGGTCGGAAGATCGGGCCGCGGCGCGCGCGGCGTTGATGGTCGAGCCGTTTTCCTTCTCCGAAGAGCAGGCGAATCACATCCTGGACATGACGTTGGGTCGCCTCACCCGTCTCGGTCGCAGTGAACTCGAGGAGGAGGCGGCACGTCTTCGTGAGACGATCGCGGAGCTTCAGGCGATCCTCGCGAGTGACGTAATGCTGCGCGGAGTGATCAGCGATGAGCTGGCCGCAGTCAAGGTCAAGTACGCCGACGCTCGGCTCACCGCCATCGTGAACGATCCCGGAGAATTGGGTGCGGAGGACCTCATTGACGATGAGGATATCGTGATCACGATGACGCGGGCCGGCTACGTGAAGTCCGTAGCCGCGGACGCCTTCCGCGTACAGGGTCGCGGTGGGCGGGGGGTTCAGGGTGCGAAACTGCGCGACGAGGACTTCGTCGACCAGATCATCCATACCACCACTCACGCCTACGTGTTGCTTTTTTCGAACCTCGGTCGAGTTTTTCGACTTCGGGGTCACGAGATTCCCATGAAGGAGAGAACCGCGAAGGGCACCGCAGTGGTCAACCTGCTGAACCTTCAGCCTACTGAATCCATCCAGGCGATTGTCGCGACGACGGACTTCCCCGAGGATCAGTTCCTGGTCTTCGCGACGTCGAGTGGCACGGTGAAGAAGACATCGTTCTCCGAGTACGACAAGTCGCGTCGCGAAGGATGGATCGCGATCAAGTTGCGTGACGGGGATGAGGTAGTACGAGTTGTCGTGACCAACGGCGACGACGATCTCATGATGGTGACGTATCGGGGGATGTCGATTCGATTTAACGAGTCCGAGGTACGGTCCATGGGCCGTGACTCGACGGGGGTGCGCGGTATTCGCCTGCGTGATGACGATCACGCCATCTCCCTCGACGTGGTGCGTGACGACGCCGACTTGTTCATTGTGACCGATACGGGCTTCGGCAAGCGAGTCAAGACCGAGCGCTTCACCCGTCAGGGTCGCGGCGGGCAGGGTGTGCGAGCAATTCGTCTCACGGCTAAGCGCGGTTTCGTCGTCGCGGCCTTCATGGTTCGACTGGTTGACGAGGTGATGCTCGCGTCGAGTGGGGGAGTGGTGATTCGCACCCCGGTACGTGAAGTCTCGTCCCAGGGCCGTGACGCTACGGGCGTGCGGGTGATGAATCTTGACGAGGGTCACGCGGTCGCCACGGCCGCACTGGTTCCCACGGAGTCCGACTGATCGAGACGGTGATGGGCGTCACGGGCGTGGCGTATCACGCCCTCGCCGGCGACGCGTAGGCGATGGTGGCTCGTGACGCCAGGAGTGGGACCATTCACGCTGGCCGCGGTGGCGTGTGCCCACGGTGCTGTCGCGAGAGATCATCGGAGAGAACGAGCCGTCGGCTCGCGTACACGCACGGTCTGAGTCCTGTCGACGACGTACGTGGACGTCCTCGGGTGTGAGACGAGAGCAGCGAGCCGGCGCGCCACTTCGAGTGGCGGGCGGGTCCCATTAGGGTAGGTGGGTGTTAATCGCGAAGGACCTGGGAATTGAGATTGGGGGACGCCGACTACTGGAGCCGGTGTCGTTCACTCTCGGTGACGGCGAGAAGGTTGGCTTGGTTGGCCGAAACGGGGCGGGCAAGTCGACTCTCCTGGCCGCGGTACTCGGCGAAACACCCGCGCACCTTCGCATTGCGGGCAGCGTCACTCACCAGGGGACGCTAGGCCATCTTCCCCAGGAGCCGGTGCCCGGCGGTCTCGGTGTGGAACCCATTGGGCTCTCCCACGTACTGAGTGCTCGAGGACTCGACCGGATAGACGCCGAGATGCAGAGCGCTCGTCACGCGCTGGCGGAGAATCCGACCGACGAGACAATCGAGCGATTCACCGACCTCGAAGCGACCTTCGGCGAGCGCGGCGGCTACGAGGCGGAGTCCGAGGTCGCACGACTGGCGGCGGGTCTGGGACTCGACGAGTCACTGCTACTCGAGGATCTCGCTTCCCTCTCGGGAGGACAGCGCCGCCGGGTTGACTTGATGCGCGTTCTCTACGAGGACCCGGACACGATGGTGCTGGACGAACCCACCAACCACCTGGACCGGGCGGCCAAGCGCTGGCTCTTCGACGAACTCGAGCGCTTTCGCGGCACCGTGCTGGTTATTAGCCACGACCTGGTACTTCTCGATCGCGCGATCAACCGTGTTCTCTCGCTGCGCGACGGTCAGTTGCGCGAGTTCCGGGGGAACTACACATCGTTCCTGTCTCAGGATGAGGCGCGACGGCTGAGCGAGGAGAAGTTGGCCGCGCACCAGGACGCCGAAATCAGTCGGCTCGCGACCCTCGCCGACTCTATGCGCGGTCAGACCGAGCGGCGAGCGCGACTCGCCAAAGTGCTCGACCGACGGGTGGACAAGATGCGTGAGGGCCGCGTACAGGTGAGCACGCGCGAACGAAAGGTTACGTTCAAACTCCCGTCACCCCCGCGCAGTGGCGACGTACCCCTCGTCGTCGAACACCTGAGCGTGCGCTACGGATCGCTGGACGTCTTGTCCGACGTTAACTTCATCACGCGACGTGAGGATCGGATCGTGATCGTGGGGCGCAACGGTGCCGGAAAGTCCTCGTTACTGCGTTGCCTGGCGGGTACCCAGGCGAGCACCGCCGGCCAGGTCACCTTCGGGGCTCACGTGACCGTTGGTTACTTCGCCCAGGAGCACGAGCAACTGGACTTCTCCAAGACCGTCCTAGAGAATCTGGCGAACGCGACCGTGCCGACCGAGGTACAGCGCCGCGCGCTGCTCGGGGCTTTCGGCCTTAAGGGATCCGCGGCTCACCAACTCCCGGGGACGCTCTCGGGTGGCGAGCGAGCGAAACTCGCGCTGGCTATGCTCGCGGCCTCGAACGCGAACCTGCTGCTGCTGGACGAGCCAACCAACAATCTCGATCCGGCCAGCGTCGACGCGCTCGGCGCGGTGATGCGTCAGTGGCGGGGCACGATCGTGGCCGTGAGCCACGAGAGGGCCTTTGTCGAAGCTCTCGAGCCCACGCACTGCGTGCTACTACCCGAGGAGTACTTCGATCTCTGGCGCGACGACTACATGGATCTGATCGAGCGACGCTGAGGAGCGAGGATGGGTCGCTAGCTCTGCTCGGCGGCCACCTTCTGCTCGGCAACCTCGCGGTGCACGGCCTCCATGTCGATGGCCTTGACCTGGTCGATCAGGCTCGTCAGCGCGGACTCCGGGAGTGCCCCGGCCTGCGAGTAGAGAACCACCTGTTCGCGGATGACCATCAGGGTCGGGATCGACATGATGTTGAAGGATCCCGCGAGCGCCTGCTGATCTTCCGTGTCGACCTTACCGAAGACGATGTCGGGGTACTTCTCCGACGCCGCCTCGTAGATCGGTCCGAACATCATGCACGGAGCACACCAACTCGCCCAGAAGTCGATAAGGACGGTGTCATGGGACGCGACCACGTCCTCGAAATTCTCGACGGTTAGTTTGACGGTGGCCATAGCGCCTCCTCGTAGGGGTGATCGGGGTGTTCCGTGATCACCAGTCTCGTTGGTTCTAGTATACCCCTACCGGTATGAATCGTGCCCACCGCGCGAGGGGACCGACGGGGCCACCACCGCTGCTGACGGGCCTACTGTGGCGGACCGCTCGTGAGTGTGACCGTGGCCGTGTGGCTGGCACCATTCGGGTCGGTCCAGGTGACGACGATTTGCTGGCCGGGTTGCGCCGCGTCGATGGCCCGCAGCAGCTCAGAGGGCGTCGTAACCGCGACGGAGCCGACGCGCGTGATGGTCGAGCCCGCCACCAGTCCGGCGCCCGCGGCCGGGGTCGAGGGGATCACGCCGGCGACGGCGACGCCCGCGGAGGACCCTGCGGTGGAGCTGATCTCCACCCCCAGCAGAGCGGTAGGCCCGACGTGTACGGTGCTCGAGGGCTGGTTGGTGATGATCTCGTGGGCGATGCCGAGGGCCGTGGCGATGGGTATGGCGTAGCCTTGGGCCGACGATCCCAGCGAGACCGTTGATGAGGCGGCCGTGTCCATACCGACGACGCGACCCTTCGGAGTGGTGAGAGCGCCGCCGGAATCACCCGGGATGAGTGTGGCGTCGGTCTCGATCAACCCGGAGAGGTTCTCCGAGGACCCCGTGGAAGGGTCGCCCGCGGTGATCGACTGATTGAGCGAGGTGACGTGTCCGGCGGTGACGGTGGGGGATCCTCCCAAGCCGTCCGCGTTACCGACGGCGTACACGCTCTGGCCGACCGTGGCTGGTGAGGACGCGAGCTTCGCCGTGGTGAGGCCTGATGCCCCTTGTAGGCGCAGCACCGCGACATCCGCCGTCGCGTCGTAGCCGACGACGTTGGCCGAGTAGGTCTGGTGGTTGCCCAGATCGGTGACGCGGATCGTGGTGGCGCCATCGATCACGTGGTTGTTAGTCAGGATCAGGCCCTTCGACGAGAGAACGATTCCCGTGCCGGCTGCGGCCGACTGCTGGTAGTTCAACGTCGTGTTGATGTCGACGAGTCCGGCCTCGGACTGAGTGACGGCGTGAGGTACGGGCGTCGACGCCGGTGGCGTGGACGTCCCGAAGGGGACCGAGAAACTCGGACCGCCCTCGCCAAAGGGCGAGACGAACGTGCCACCGCCGAGCGCCTGAGGTGAACGAATGGGTGTCTGCTGGCTTCGTCCGATGGCGAAACCGGCCGCTCCGGCGGCGGCACTAGCCACGACCAGCCCCGCGACGACGCCCGTCACGAGACGTCGTCGACCGCGGGGGGTAGGGCCATTAGGGAATACCGGTGCCGGCGTGGGGACCCCGACGGGGGACTCGTGCGTGAAGCCCGTCGCGGATGTGTCGAGGGGATCGGGTCCCGGGGTTGTGTCGCTCATTGGAACCTCCCGAAGTATCGCGAGTGAGGTGGTGTTTTGTACACCCCTGCCATTATGGCCAATGATGCTGAGATTTCACCAAAGGAGGTCAAGAATGAGATAACAATTGGGCCACGGAGGACAACGACGAAGCGGAGTCGGGCATGTGAGCCTGGGACGACCCGTGGGGCGACTCTGAGGGTGGGTGGTCGAGAGATCACCCGTGTCCCTGGTGAGGTGGCGACGTGAAGGAGGGCCATGAGAATCGAGGGTGCGACGTGTGTGGTGACGGGGGCCTCGTCGGGGATAGGGGAGGCAACGGCGCGCCTCCTGACGCGGCGCGGGGCACGAGTCGCGCTACTGGCGCGACGGGTTGATCGCGTGAAGTCGTTAGCGGACGAGCTACCCGGGTCCTTGCCCCTACCCACGGACGTCACCGACGACATTCAACTGCGCGACGCGCTGGCTCGGGTGACTGAGGCTTTTGGTCGCATTGACGTGATGGTCAATAACGCCGGCCAGGGTCTGCATGTTCCCCTCGAGCAGTTGGAACCCTCCGACCTGCGCGCTGTCTTCGACCTGAACACGGTGGCACCGCTCGTGGCGATGCGGGCCGTCCTCCCCGGTATGCGCGAGCGCGGCGCGGGGGCGATCGTCAACGTGAGTTCGCTGACGTCGCTGCGCGTGTTCGCGGGGCTCGGGGGCTACGCGGCGACCAAGGCGGCGCTCAACGTCCTGTCGCGGGTGGCACGGGTGGAGTTCGCCCCCGCGGGGGTCACGGTGTCGCTGATCTACCCGGGCGTGACCACTACCGAGTTCCACGATCACCTTCGCGCGGGCCATCTGGTGAGTCGCGGAGAGCCGGTTCGAGCGGCCCCGCCGGAGTGGGCCGCCGCGGCCGTGGCGTTCGCGATTGAGTCGGGCGAAGCCCACGTCCTCGTCGCCGACCCGCCGCGAGCGCTGGACCTAAGCGACGGGGAGGGCCTGGCGGACTTCCTGGCCCGGACGTCGCGGCCGTCGGGGTCGACGTAACGCGGTGGCCCGACGTCGCACACCGTTAGTGGTGTCGCGACGGTTAGGCGGACTCTGGTCGCGGAGCCCTGTCGTGAGAGGTGAGTCGTTCGCGTGGTCACGCGAGATTACTTCGCCCTCCCAGTGAGTGACTGATGCCGACGTCGAGAACCCCATCATCGTGGAGTACGTACGGATGAGTTCTTCGGCTGGCCCCTGGCGGTGGGCTAGACGGTTCGTCGAGCGACGCAGTCGCGACTCGTCCCTTCGTGGGGCGCAGTCAGGGAGTCAGTGAGAGCCTTCCTCAATTGACGGTCGTCTCGTTCGCGTAGGGGCACGCCGTCGTCCGACGCGCTTCGCCGACGACATCGGAGCGGCGACGGTCAGCGACTAC
Source organism: Actinomycetes bacterium (assembly GCA_021793395.1). Lineage (GTDB taxonomy): Bacteria > Actinomycetota > Acidimicrobiia > Acidimicrobiales > RAAP-2 > RAAP-2. The sequence goes on along the minus strand of JAJYSU010000052.1, from coordinate 546 downwards.
GTCTCGCCCGCTGGACGTAGCGAACCCGACAGGTGACGTGGTGGGCCAACGTGATGGTGAAAGTGAACACGCCCGCGCGTGTGCGCGGCGCACTGCGCACTCGCACGGTTAGGACGTGGCCGTTGTCGGCTATGACGAGCGCGGTGACGCCCGCGTGGCTGCGGACGAGAGGCCGTCCGGTGAATCCCACTCCGACGATTCGCACGACCGTGGTCGCTCCCGTGACGGCGTAGCCGATGACGTGAGTTGCCCGGGGGGTCACGACGGCGGGTTTAGGAGGTCGGGTGACGACGAGCGTGAAGGCGAAGGTCCCGACGTCACCCGCCGTATCGCTGGTGGTGCCACTCGCGACGTAGGAGCCGGCCGCCAGGGCACCGTCGGTCGTGACGACGCCGGTGGGTGAGACCACCAGGTTCGGGGTGCCACTGGCCTGGGTGAAGGTCACCGCGCCGACGGCGCCGGAGACGGAGAGCTGGTCGCTAAAGGTGGCCGACGCCGGCGCCGTGGTGGATAAGCGCACGGGTGGATTCTGCGTGAGTTGACCAA